>JAOPVX010000109.1 GCA_025965975.1 Mycobacterium sp.
AGGAACCAACAGACATGACCAACCCATTCACCCCACCTCCCGGCGGATTCGGCTTCGGCTTCGGCCCCGGCGATCGGCGCGCGTTTCATCAGCAGCGCCGGCAGGCCCGGCGCGAGTTCCGCGAAAACCTTCGTGACCATCTACGCGAGCACCCCGCGGGTCCTGGCTTCGAGGGCAACCTCGGCTTCGGTCCCGGTCGCGGCTTCGGCCCCGGCCGCGGCTTCGAGTTCGGATTCGATCCCCGTGGCGGGTTCGGCTCCGGCGGTCCGCGCGGCCGTGGCCGCGGTGGGCGAGGACGCGGCAAACGCGGCGATGTCCGCGCCGCCATCCTCAAGCTGCTGGCCGAACGGCCGATGCACGGCTACGAGATGATCCAAGAGATCGCCGAGCGCAGCCAAAACCTCTGGCGGCCCAGCCCCGGCTCGGTCTACCCGACGCTTCAGCTGCTGGTCGACGAGGGTCTGCTGGTCGCACGCGATAGTGAAGGCAGCAAGAAGCTTTTCGAGCTGACCGACGAGGGCCGGACGGCCGCCGACAAGATCGAGACCCCGCCATGGCAGGAGATCGCCGACGGAGTCGAGCCCGGACACGTCAACCTGCGCAGCGCGGTCACCCAGCTGATGGGCGCCGTCGCGCAGTCCGCGTACACGGCCAACGACGAGCAGCAGGACCGCATCGTCGACATCGTGAACAACGCCCGCCGCGAGATCTACCAGATCCTCGGCGAGTCCGAATAACCAGCGATTTGTGGAGTCTGGGCGGCGGTCATCGCCGCTCAGGCTCCACAATTCACATATGCAGACCTTTCCCCTTGGGCAGTTCACCGTCTGCCGCGTCGGTTTCGGCGCCATGCAGTTACCCGGTCCCGGCGTGTTAGGGCCGCCGCGCGACCACGACCAGGCGCTGGCCGTGTTACGGCGCGCAATCGAGTTGGGCATCAACCACATCGACACCGCCCAGTTCTATGGGCCCAACGTCGCAAACGAGCTGATCCGCGAGGCGCTGCACCCTTATCCGGCCGATCTCGCGCTGGTCAGCAAGGTAGGTGGCAAGCGCGACGAACAGGGCAACTGGCTGCCGGCCCAGCACCCTGAAGAACTCCGTCAGAGCATTGAGGAGAACCTGCGCACGCTGGAGGCCGACCAGCTGGCTGCCGTCAACCTGCGCGTGTTCGGCGGCGACGACCCCAGCGCACCGGGCGACGTGAACCCCGAGCTGTTCGACCGTCAGCTGACGGCGATGATCCAGGCCCGCGATGAGGGCCTGATCGGCGGAATCGGCCTTAGCAGCATCACCGTCGAGCACCTAAATATAGCGCTGGATCGCGCCGAGATCGTCTGCGTGCAGAACGCATACAACTTCGTCGACCGCACGTCACAGCCGGTCCTCGACGCGTGCATCAAACACGGCATTGCGTTCGTCCCGTTCTTCCCGCTCGGCTCGGGGTTCACCGCGGATAATCCGGTGCTCGGCAACCCCGTTGTGCAAAGCGCCGCGTCGGAATTGGGTCGCACCCCGGCCCAGATCGTGCTGGCCTGGACGTTGTCGGTGGCACCCAACGTGCTGCTGATTCCTGGCACCTCGTCCGTACCGCACCTTGAGGAGAACACGGCCGTCGCCGACATCGAACTCGACGAGGACACCAAGCGTCAGCTCGACGCCGCGGTGAGCTAGTCGACGTCGACCCAGTCCAACGTGCGCTGCACGGCCTTCTGCCAGCCCTGGTATCCGGAGGCCCGCTGGTCCTCGCTCCACGCAGGCGTCCAGCGCTTGTCCTCCTGCCAGTTGGCGCGAAGGTCGTCGGGGTTCTCCCAGAACCCGACCGCCAAGCCTGCGGCGTATGCGGCGCCAAGCGCGGTGGTCTCGGCGACGACGGGCTTGACGACGTCGACGCCGAGCACGTCGGCCTGGATCTGCATGCACAGGTCGTTGGCGGTGATGCCTCCGTCGACCTTGAGCACCTCCAGATGCACGCCCGAGTCGGCCTCCATCGCGTCGACGACGTCGCGGCTCTGGTAGCAGATCGCTTCCAGCGTCGCGCGCGCCAGGTGCGCGTTGGTGTTGAACCGGGACAGCCCCACGATTGCGCCGCGGGCGTCCGATCGCCAGTACGGCGCGAACAGCCCGGAGAACGCAGGCACGAAGTACACCCCGCCGTTGTCATCGACTTGGCGTGCCAGCGCCTCGCTCTGCGCCGCGCCGCTGATGATGCCCAACTGGTCGCGCAGCCACTGCACCGCTGAACCGGTGACGGCGATCGAACCCTCAAGTGCGTAAACGGGTTTGGCTGGGGTTTCGTCTCCGGACGCAAACTGATAGCACACCGTGGTCAGCAGCCCGTTCTCGGACCGCACGATCTTATCTCCAGTGTTGAGCAGGAGGAAATTGCCTGTGCCATAAGTATTTTTGGCCTCGCCTGCGTCCAGGCACACCTGCCCGACCATCGCGGCCTGTTGATCGCCGAGGATCCCGGCGATCGGCACCTGCCCGGCCACCGGCCCGTCGTCGCGCGTAATGCCGTATGCCTCGGGGAACGACGACGGCTTGATCTCGGGCAGCATCTGCCGCGGAATGCCGAAGAACGACAGCAGCTCGTCGTCCCAGTCCAGCGTCTCCAGATTCATCAGCATGGTCCGGCTGGCGTTGGTCACGTCGGTGGCATGCACGCCGCCGCGCGACCCGCCGGTGAGATTCCACAGCACCCAGCTGTCGGGGGTGCCGAAGATCGCATCGCCGTTCTCGGCGTCGCGGCGCACCCCGTCGACGTTCTCCAGAATCCACTGCACCTTGCCTGCAGAGAAGTAGGTGGCCGGCGGGAGCCCGGCCTTGCGCCGGATGACGTCGCCGCGGCCGTCGCGGTCAAGCGCCGAGGCGATGCGGTCGGTGCGGGTGTCCTGCCAGACGATCGCGTTGTGATACGGCCGGCCGGTGCGCCGGTTCCACACCAGCGCGGTTTCCCGCTGATTGGTGATGCCAAGCGCGCCCAGGTCGGCGGCCGACAGCTTGGTCTTGTTCAGCGCCGACATGATGACCGACGCGGTGCGTTCCCAGATCTCGACGGGATTGTGCTCGACCCAGCCGGCCTTCGGCAGGATCTGTTCATGCTCGAGCTGGTGGCGCCCGACCTCGGCGCCGTCGTGGTCGAAGATCATGCACCGGGTACTGGTGGTGCCCTGGTCGATCGCGGCTATGAACTCGCGAATCTGGGCCAACTTCGTGCTCCTCCCCAACGGTGTTTCCAATCGACCATGATGGCCTACATGGCTTTGCCGATCACCGACATTGACCGCATGCCCCGCGGCGGGCCGGACGCGTCCTGCGTCGACCGCATGTTGCAGACGGATCGGCTGGAATATCTCGACCGCGACGATGTCGATGACAAGGTCAAGCGCAGCGTGATCCGCGCCCTTGAATGGACGGGCGATTTCTTCGGCAACACCGAAAAGTTCGCCCGCGTCGCACTCGACGAGGTGGCTGACGTGCCCGACCCCAAAATCCTCGAGCTCGGCTCGGGCCATGGCGCGCTGTCGCGCACGCTGCTCGAATGGCATCCCACGGCCGAGGTCACGGTCACCGACATCGAGGCGGCCTCGGTCGCGGCGATCGTGGCCGGCGACCTTGGCGAGCACCCGCGGGCGACGGTCAAGGAGATGGACGCCACCGCGATCGACGCGGCCGACGGCCATTTCGACCTGGCCGTGTTCGCCTTTTCCTTCCACCATCTGCCGCCGTCGTTGGCATCGCGGGTGTTCGCCGAAGGCACCCGCGTTGCCGGCCGGCTGCTGATCATCGACCTGCCCCGGCCGCCGTCACCGCTGCACATCCTGCGACTTGCGGCCATGCTGCCGCTCGCGCCGGTGGTGCCGTTCGTGCATGACGGCCTGATCAGCTCATTGCGCACGTACAGCCCGTCGGCGCTGCGAGCGCTTGCCGCACATGCCGATCCAGCGATCGACGTGCAGCTACGCGGCGGTCTGATGGGCCCTCAGGTCGTGGTGGCCCGCCGAACGTTGGCTAGGCCCCCCTGCCGCTCCTGACGATGCTGGCCGCGAGGACGATCAGAGCAGCGGCGGGAAGAATCCACCACGCGGGAATGACATGGACCGCGGCGGCCGTCACCGCCAGCGCAATCACCACACCGGCGGCGATCGTCCAGTCGTCGCCCACAAAGAAGTGGTAGAGGAACAGGCCGACGGCCTTGATCCCGGCGATCACCGGGACACCTTGGTCCTCGGGCGAAACGCGAGGACGAGTGCCCCCGCGGCGACGGCGTACAGCGGAACCAACGCCAGCAGCGCAGCGTCGGCGCCCGGCCATTCGACGCCAGCGCCCTCGGCTCCCCAGAACGTGCCGAACGCGCACAGCAGCACACCGACCGCGAACTTGATGGTGTTCTCCGGGACGCGGGCCATTGGCGCCCGGATCACCACGCCGGCCGCCGCGACAACGATGAGCGCGGCAAGGGCCGCTGCCGCCGCGACGGGTACGTCGTGCGCATTGGCCCCGAATGTGACGACGATGAACGCCACCTCGAGCCCTTCCAGCACAACGCTTTTGAACGAGACGATGAACGAGTACCAGTCCTGCACCAGTCCGCGCCGATCTTCGCCAGCGGCTTCTGCGGCCGCCAGCTGCTGGTGGAACACGGCGTCTTCGTCGTGCAGGGCTTTTCGTCCGGCTGCCCGCAACACCGCCTTGCGCAGCCATTGCAGCCCGAAGATCAACAGCAACCCGCCCACCACGAGTCGCAGCACATCGAGCGGCACAGCGGATATCGCCGGACCCAGCGCGGCGACGATGACCACCAGGAGCAGCAACCCGGCGGCCACGCCGGTGAGTGTCGAGCGCCAGTGCCTGGCCGTGCCCATCGCCAGCACCACCGTCGTCGCCTCGACGGCTTCCACGGCGCACGCGAGGAAGACCGTGACGAAAAGCGCGGTCGCGTTCATGGGCTACAGGTCAGAAACCGAGGCTGCGCATGGCGTACCCGCCGTGTTCGTAGCCGTGGTGGCCCCATCCCATGTCGCCCTGCACCAACAGGACGACAACGATGATCGTGTAGAGGATCACCCCGAGCAGCAACAGACCGCCGAAGATCCAGAGCGACAGCTGACCCAGCCGGCGCACCCGATCGGAGGCGTGCAGCGCTTCGGCACTGTCCCCGGCCGCCCACAGCGGATAGACGTTGAAGGCATGGGTGAACGCCGAGAACGCCAGCGGCCAGAAGAACAACAGCGATACGACGGCCCAACCGGCGTTGTGCGGCGGCGGTGCCGGTCGCGGTGCTCCGCTTGGCGCCACGCCCGGCTCAGGCGGCGGCCCGCCCGGCTCAGGCGACGGCCCTGCGGCGGTGGGTACGTCGGTCATCTCTGCCTCCTTGATGATGGGGCGCTGTTTTGGACGCTAGACCCGCGACGTTGAACATTCGCTGAGCTGCGGCTATGAAATCCGCCTCGAGACCCTCGGCGACTCGTGGCTACCCGGCACATCGCCGTTGTGGCCGTTGTGCGCGATTTCCTTGCGCAGCAGCCACCGAAGCGGTTGCATCGGCGATGTGGGCGAAGAAGTGAAGCAGACCGACTTTTCTCGCGCACACCGCCGAGAGTACCGGCGCAAGGTGCAGCTGTGCCTCGACGTGTTCGAAACAATGCTTGCCCAGTCCAGTTTCGAGTTCGACCGGCCGTTGACCGGCATGGAGATCGAGTGCAACCTCGTCGACGGCGAGTATCAGCCCGCGATGAGCAATCGCGAGGTGCTCGAATCGATCGCCGACCCGGCCTATCAAACCGAGCTGGGCGCCTACAACATCGAATTCAACGTTCCACCGCGGCGATTGCCCGGCCAGGCCGCACTCGAGCTCGAGGCTGAAGTACGGGCCAGCCTCAACGCCGCCGAGGCGAAGGCCAACGAGCGCGGCGCGCATATCGTGATGATCGGCATCCTGCCGACGCTGATGCCCGAACATCTTTCGGGTGGCTGGATGAGCGACTCGACGCGCTATCAGGCGCTCAACGATTCGATCTTCACCGCTCGTGGCGAGGACATCCTGATCGACATCGCGGGACCCGAGCGGCTGAGCCTGCAATCCGCGTCGATCGCGCCGGAATCGGCGTGCACCAGCATGCAGCTGCACCTGCAGGTCTCCCCCGCCGAGTTCGCGCGCAACTGGAACGCCGCCCAGGTGCTGGCCGGGCCGCAGCTGGCGCTTGGCGCCAACTCTCCGTACTTCTTCGGGCATGCGCTGTGGGCCGAGACGCGCATTGAATTGTTCGCCCAGGCCACCGACACCCGTTCCGACGAGCTCAAGACTCAGGGCGTGCGCCCGCGCGTCTGGTTCGGCGAACGCTGGATCACTTCGATCTTCGACTTGTTCGAAGAAAACGTGCGCTTCTTCCCGTCGCTGCTGCCCGAACTGTCCGAAGAGGATCCGGTCAGCGAGCTGGCGGAGGGCCGGACCCCAAGGCTTGCCGAACTGCGGCTGCACAACGGCACCATCTACCGGTGGAATCGGCCGGTGTATGACGTCGTGGAACAGGACGGGGTCGGCCTGCCACACCTACGGGTGGAGAACCGTGTGCTTCCCGCGGGGCCGACCGTACTGGACATGATGGCCAACTCGGCCTTCTACTACGGCATGCTGCGGACACTGTCCGAAGAGGACCGGCCGCTGTGGACGAAGATGAGTTTCGCTGCGGCACACCATAACTTCATCGAGGCCGCACAGCATGGGATGGCGGCGCGGCTGTACTGGCCTGGCCTCGGCGAGGTGACACCCGACGAGTTGGTACTGCGCCAGCTGCTGCCGATGGCCGACGAGGGTCTGCGTCGGTGGGAAGTATCGAGCGAAGTGCGCGATCGGTACCTCGGCGTGATCGAAGGTCGGGCCAAGACCGGACGCAACGGGGCCGGCTGGCAGGTGTCCACCGTGCAGGCGTTGCAGGAACGCGGAATGACCCGGCCCAACGCGCTGGCCGAGATGTTGCGGCTGTACTGCGAGCGGATGCACAGCAACGAGCCCGTCCACACGTGGGACGGCCACGACTAGATTGGGTGCCATGACATCTGACGTGATGGATTGGGACGACGCGTATCAGGAACAGGGCCCGTTCGAGGGACCTCCGCCATGGAACATCGGCGAACCGCAGCCGGAGCTGGCCGCGCTGATCCGGGCCGGCGAGATACGCAGCGATGTGCTGGACGCCGGGTGCGGGTACGCCGAGTTATCGCTGGCGCTGGCCGCCGAGGGCCACACGGTCGTGGGCATCGAACTCACCCCGACCGCGGTGGCCGCAGCCACAAAGGCGGCTCAAGACCGCGGGCTGTCCAATGCCACCTTCGTCAGGGACGACATCACCTCGTTCACCGGATTCGACGGCCGCTTCAACACGATCATCGACAGCACGCTGTTCCACTCGCTGCCCGTCGAGAGTCGCGACGACTACCTGTGCTCGGTGTCCCGGGCGGCCGCACCGGGGGCCATCTACTACATCCTGGTGTTCGCGAACGGCGCGTTCCCCGCGGAGATGGACTTCGGGCCCAACACCGTCACCGAGGACGAGTTGCGCGAGGCGGTGTCGAAGCATTGGGAAATCGACGAAATCCGGCCTGCGGCCATCCACGCGAAGATGGGCGCGGCACTTCCCCCCGACGCGCCCTTCGAGATGCCGGCGTTCGAGAACGACGAGAAAGGCCGGCAGAAGATGCCTGCGTTCCTGTTGACCGCCCACAAATCCGGCTAATTACACCTGGGCGGTCGCGGCGGCCACGGCCTCGGCGAACTGGTTGAGGTCCTCGGCGGTGCTGTCGACGTGTGGCGATGCGCGCAGCACCGGCGCCGTCATCTCGAGCGGGGCGCGAAGCACTTCGGCATAGGTAGTGACGATGCCGCGCTCGGCGATCAGCCACGCCCGCACCTTCTGCGGGTCTGCGCCGTCCACAGGCGCCAACGTGGTGATCGCCGTCCTCTCGTTGAGCGGCTCGACCACCCGCCAGCCCTTGACGTCGGCCAGCGCCAAGCGCGTCATCCGGCCGAGCTGGGCCAGCCTGTCGCGGATCTGCCCGGGCCCCGCGGCCAGGTGCTCCCCTAACGCCACCGAATAGCCCACGCGCGCAGCGACATTCGCCTCGCCCAGTTCCAGGGTTTGCATCACCGGTATGCCGAGGCCCCATTCCGGCGGCGGCAGCCTCGGCCTCAGCCGCTGCACGAGTTCCTGACGAATCGCCAGCACGCCGACGCCGCGCGGGCCGGCCATCCATTTGCGTGAGGAGCTGTAGATCGCGTCGGCGCCGACCGCACAGTCGAGGTGCCCCAGCGCCTGTGCGGCGTCGACCACCAGCGGCACGCCGAGGTCGCGGCACACCCCTGCGAGCTCGGCCAGCGGCTGGGCCAGCCCGCGATGGCTGGCCAGCGGGGTGAGGTGCACAAGGGCGGGCGGATAGTCGGCCAGGTGCCTTGCGGCGTCCTCGACGGCGAGCCGGCCGAAACCGTCGGCGGGCAGCGCGCTGACCTGAAATCCGTTGACGGCCATGACGGCCAGGTTGGGCCCGTACTCACCGGGCAGGCAGGCGACCGTGCGTTCGCCAGGCCAGCTGCTGAGCAGGACGTCGAGTGCGTTGTTGGAGCCGGTTGTGAAGACGACGTCGGAACCGCTGAGCCCGGTCAGCGCGCCGACGGCCGCGCGGCCTGCGTCGAGCACCGGAGCGGCGGCCTCCGCGGCGACGTACCCGCCGACTTCGGCTTCGTGCCTGGTGTGCTGGGTTGCCGCGTCGATGACCGCGAAGCTCTGCCGCGAGCACGCGGCGCTGTCGAGGTGTAATCCGGCGACCTTCGGGCGGGCTGCCCGCCAGCGCTGCGCCAGTTCGCCTTGGCCCGTCATTTGGTCGACAGGGACAGCCCGAAGTCGCCGGCGGGATCGGTCCACCAGTGCGTGCGCCGCATACCCGCCGCGGCCAGTTCGGCCTGCACGCCGTCGGACCGGAACTTGCATGACACTTCGGTGAGCATCTCCTCGCGCGCGGCGAACTCGACGGCCAGGTCCAGCGCGGCGATATGGACCCGCTGCGCGCTCGAGGCGCGCAGCCACATCTCGATGCGCTCCTCGTCGGCGTTCCATCGAGCGATGTGCTCGAATGCATCGAGATCGAAATCGGCGTCGAGTTCCCGATTGACCACCGCCAGCACGTTGCGGTTGAACTGCGCCGTCACGCCGGCGCTGTCGTCATAGGCGCAGACGAGCCGGTCGACATCCTTGACGAGGTCGGTGCCAAGCAACAGGCTGTCGCCGGGTTGCAACGTGTCCGACAGCGCGGACAGGAAATCGGTTCGCGGCCCGGGTGTCAGGTTCCCGATAGTGGAGCCAAGGAAGGCGACAAGGCGCCGGCCGACGCGCGGAATCTTGCCCAGGTGCTCCTCGAAATCGCCACACACTGCATCGATCTCGATGCCGGGGTACTCGCGCTCGATCGCCGAACCGGCCGCATCGAGCACCCCGGCGTCCACGTCGAACGGGATGAACCGGCGCAGGGATCCACTGTCGCGCAGGGCGTCCAGCAACATGCGGGTCTTCTCCGAGGTGCCGCTACCGAGCTCGACCAGGGTGTCGGCGCCCGACGCGGCGGCTATCGATGCGCTCCGCGCACGCAGGATCTGCGCCTCCGCGCGGGTCGGGTAGTACTCGGGCAGCCGGGTGATCTGATCGAACAGGTCACTGCCCGCCGAGTCGTAGAACCACTTGGGCGGCACCGATTTCGGCGTCTGCGTCAACCCGTCGCGCACATCTCGGCGCAGTGCCTGCGCGGCCGAGTCGGCGGCCAGATAGTTCGACAGCGAGATGGTCATGACGATCCTTTCAGCGGGATCAACTTGACGCGAGAACCTTCGACCTCGACAAGGTGCCGGTCGGGGATCTCCTGCCAGTCGGGGTTGTCATCGTATGGTTCGCTGGCAAGCACCACGCCGTCGTCTCGACGCAGTACCGAGAGGGTGTCGCCCCACGTGGTCGCGCGCAGTTGAAATCCGTTTGCCGCCAAGATGTTCAGCCGGGCATCGGGGTCAGCGGCAGCAACCTCCACGATGGTGTCGCCAAGCGCGTCGAGTCCACGGTCGAAGATCAGCGCGGCCAGCAGTGCGCTGTCGACGGTGGACTCCGCCCGAGACGACGGTGGCAACACGCCACGATCGACCATCCCGTTGTGGGACAACAACCACTGCCCGTCGGTGAACGGGGCTGATGCCGACGGTTCGATCGGCATGCCGAGGCTGGCCGAACGCGCCGCCGCGACAATGCAATCGCTGCTCAACGCGGGCGCCACCGAGGCGAATGACGCATCGCCCCACAGGGGCGCGGCGCTGCGCCACCGTCGCACCACACCATCGTCGTAAAAGCCCACGCCCCAGCCGTCGGCGTTCATCAGGCCGTGCTTCTGCCGTCGGGGGGCATAGGACTGGACCAGCAGCCCCGACGGTGGGTCGAGCACCAGCGACGCGATCGATCGCGGTTCTCCGAGCCAGCCGAGGTGTCGGCACATCACGCGTCCCAGGCCAGGCGTACGCCCGAGAAGATCTGCCGCCGGATCGGGTGGTCCCAGTTGCGGAAGCTGGGCCGCAGGATGCTCGGCGCCACCGCCCATGAGCCGCCACGCAGCACCTGGTAGTCGCCAGCCCCAGAACCTTCGAAAAACGGCTGCGTATACCGGTCGTAGATCATCGGCGTGAAGCCCGGCCATGGCCGCAGCGGCGACGTCGTCCACTCCCAGACGTCGCCGAGCATCTGTTCGGCGCCGTAGGCCGAGGCGCCCGCCGGGTAGGCACCGACGGGGGCGGGACGCAACCCGTCACCGCCGAGGTTCGCCAGGTGTTCGGTGGGCTCTGTTGCGCCCCAAGGGAATCGGCGACGCCTCCCGGCCGCAGGATCCCAGGCGGCGGCCTTCTCCCATTCCACCTCGGTGGGCAGGCGCGCGCCTGCCCACGCCGCGTACGCCTCGGCCTCGAAATAGGTGACGTGCTGCGCGGGTTCGTCGGCGGGGATCTCCTCGACATGGCCGAAGCGGGTGCGGGTGCCGTCAGGATTCCAGAACTGCGGCGCGGTCAGCCCCGCCTCGAGCCGGTGCGTCCAGCCGCGGTCCGACCATAAGCGCTGCTGTTGGTATCCGCCGTCGTCGATGAACTGCCGCCACTCGCCGTTGGTCACCGGGACCCGACCGATCCGGAAGGCAGGCGCGTGAACGACGTGCGCGGGCCGTTCGTTGTCGAGCGAGTGCGGCTCGCTGACCGCGTCGACGCCAAGGATGAATTCCCCCGCTGGCACGAGCACCGATGTGCCCGCGACTCCTGAACGCCCTGGTGGCAGGGACGATCCGGTGCCCAACAGCGGCGGCCCTGACCGCAGGTTCAGTGCCTGCAGCATCGTTTCGTCGTGCTGGTGCTCGTGGCTGATCACCAGCCCGAACCGGAAGGCGGCGTCCTCGGCGTCATCGGGCATGGCGTCGAGGTTGTCCAGCGCCTTGTCTCGCACGGTCGCGCAGTAGGTTCGTGCATCGGCGGGCGGCAGCAGCGGCAGCTCGACGCGGTTGGCGCGGGAATGCACGAACGCGTCGTAGAGGCGGTCGACATCAGGCGGCAGCATGCCTGGCCGGTCCGGGTTGCCGTCGCGCAGCAGCCACAGCTCTTCCTGCTGGCCGATGTGTGCGAGGTCCCAGACCAGCGGGCTCATCAATGGGTCGTACTGGCGACGCAGTTCGGCGTCGTCGAAATCGACGAGCCGCAGCGTGCGATCCCTGGCCTTCGTCAGCTCACGCGCAAGCGTCTCGCGTGCCGTCACAACTCCCCTTGCGCCAGTTGGGTGATCGCGGTGGCAATCCCGTACTTCACCGCTCGGTCGGAGAAATCGTCGGCCGGGCAGCGTCCTTTCTCGACCGAACGCACCAACTGCTGCATCGATTCCTCGAGTTCGGCCGGTACGCGTTCGGCTGCGGTCTTGACACAGCGGGCGGCCGCCTCGTGCAGCCGTCGGTCGCCGAGGCCGATCTGTGCGGCGCGGTCCCATGCCGTGGCCACGGCCTCGGTGGCTTCGGCGGCGATGTCGGCGGCAACCGGGTCGTCGAGCAGCGTGACGAGGGTGAACACCACGGCGGGCCACACCGCGTCTGGCAGGCTGTCGAGGTAGCGGATCTCCAGCCAGCGGCGCGGCCGAACGGGCGGGAACAGCGTGGTCAGGTGGTAGTCCAGGTCCGCGTGCGTCGGCCTGCGGCCGCCAAGCAGCACCCGGCCGTCGGCCCAGTCCGCGAACGGCACCCAGTCCGTCACGGGTGTGGCCCGCATCTCCGGGGGACTGTGGACCAGCATCACCGGCGCCTTCAGCGCGTAGCGCGCCCAGTCGCTGGCCGGGTCGTCGCCGTTGACGCCAAGGATCGGGCCGCAGCGTGCCGAATCCAGCTGGCTCCACACTCGCTGCCGCGTCGACCGCCAGCCGGAGAACTGGCCGCCGAGCAGTGGCGAGTTGGCGGCGATCGCGATCATCGTCGGGCCAAGCGCATGCGCCAGCCGCACCCGCGCCGCCCAGCCGTCCTGCGGCCCTGCGTCGAGGTTGACCTGTACCGACGCCGTCGACGTCATCATCGCCGCGCCCGCGTCGCCGGTCTGACTGGCAATGAAGAAGCGCTCCATCGCGCGGTACCGGTCGCCTGGGTTCACCCGCTTGGCCCGGCGCAGCGGGTCTGCGCCAAGTAGCACCAGGCCGAGGCCGGCCTTGGCGAATGCTGACCGCAGCACGGCGCGGTCGGCCGTCATCGCGGCGATGGCCGCCACCGCCTCATCCACCGGCGGGCCGGACAACTCGACCGCGCCGCCGGGTTCGACGGTGATCGCGCTACGGCCGGGTAGCGGCGGCAGCCCGGCGATCGTCTCGGTCAGCTGACCCCAGTCCGGGCGGCGCATCGGATCGGCAAGGTCGAAGCAGTGCGCCTCGACTTCAAGGCCGACCCGCCCCACCGGACCGTCGGCCAGACAGGTCTCGCCGATGTGAAGGCCAGCGCTATATGCGCTGGTCAGCTCGCCCGTATCGGCGTGTGATGGGTGCGCGTCGTCCACCTCGGGCGTGATGGTGAAGGCCATTCCAACCATCCCTTCCGGGTTCGGGATCGATCGTTGCGTTCACTCCATCTTCCAGAGCGCACCGACAAAGTCCCGCGATTTTCGAATGACGCGTTCGTGACGTGTACCCGAAAACGTTGCCGGTTACTGCCCGAGCGTGTTTTGCATCGCCCCGGCCAGCACGTTCACCGCGGGCCCGCCGTTGCCGGGTTGACAGACTTTCGCCTGCAGCAGAACGTTCTCCCGCTTGCGCGTGGTGGTGAAGCAGCGCTGGTCCGTGCCTGCCTCCTGTTTCACCCAGTCGGCGTCGGTCGCGGTGGCAGGCCCACCGGTGAAGGTCCACACCTGGGTGGTGAAGTTGTCCAGGTGCATCGCCGTGGTCTGACCGTTGCAACCCACTGTCCGGTCGACGACCCGATGGAACGCGCGGTCGGCCGCGTCCGTGGTGGCGAACACGCCGATCGCCTGCTTGACGAAATGCGTCATGTCCGTTGGCGATTCCTGTGCGACCGCGCCATTGAACGACGCCAGATCCGGATCGGCATATACCTCGGGCAGTCCGATGTCCGCCCAGTTGTTGCAGACCGGATCGTCGACGTAATACGACTGGAGCGGATCGGTGAACGTCGAATCGAAGCGCATTGGCGCGCCGACGATGTTGCTCACCGAACCCTTGCCAAGCACGGCATAACTCACCACGCCCGGGTCGGACGGACGCGCGTTGGCCGACGCTGCCAAGGACAGGCCGACGCCAAGACCGACGCTGAGGGCGGCGGCGATCCGCACGGGACTAGACCTTCGCCGACAGAGCGACGTCGATGTTGCCGCGGGTGGCCTTGGAGTACGGGCACACCTGATGCGCCTTGTTCATCAGGTCGTCGGCGACGCTCTGATCGAGGCCGGGCAGGTAGCCGATCAGCTGGGCGTTGATGCCGAAGCCGCCCGCAGGGTCCTTGCCGAACCCGACCTGCGCGGTGATTCCCGTTGCGTCGTCGAGCGGGACTTCGTTGTTGCGCGCGACCAGTCGAAGCGCGCCGAGAAAGCATGCGGCGTAGCCCGCGGAGAACAGCTGCTCGGGGTTGGTGCCATCGCCGCTTCCTCCGGCTTCCTTCGGCGGCCGGGTGTCCAGATCGATCCTGCCGTCCGAGGACTTCACGTGGCCGTCGCGGCCACCCCCGGTTGCCGTTGACTCTGCGGTGAATACGACTTCGATGCGCATGGCCATGATCATGCCAGCCCGGTCGCAGACGGCAAGACACCCCGGTCGGGCTTGGACCGGCGCCCGGCGGCCCGATTTACGTGCCGTTGCCGTTCGCGTTGGCGTTCGCGTTGGCGCGCACGCCCTCCTCGATTTTTTTGCCGAGGTCGGGATCGACGTTTTTCCAGTACTCGAACACTCGCGAAAGGACCGGCTCACGCACACCTTTGGACACATGGCCAATGATGTTGTGCGCCAAGCGGTCCCGCGCTTCATCGTCGAGAACCTCGCGCACCAGAGCGCCGGGCTGACCCCAGTCGCTATCCTCGGGCCGCAGCGTGTACGCGGACCGAACCATCTCGCCGTCGGCATACCAGTGCACCTCGGCCGCACGCTTGGGGTCGGCATGCGGGCCGCCCATCGAGTTCGGCGCGTACACCGGATCCGTCGCGTTGCGGATTCGCATCGCGCCGTCTTTGGAGTAGCTGTGCACCTCGACCTTCGGTGTGTTGACCGGGATCTGCCTGTAGTTGACCCCTAACCGGGCTCGGTGCGCGTCGGAGTAGGAGAACCCGCGGGCCAGCAGCATCTTGTCCGGGCTCAAACCGGTGCCGGGCACGATGTTGTTGGGTTCGAACGCGGCCTGCTCCATCTCGGCGTGATAGTCGGTGACGTTGCGGTCCAGCGTCAGCCGGCCGACCTCGTGCAGCGGGTAGTCGCCGTGCGGCCACACCTTGGTGAGGTCGAAGGGGTTGAACCGGTAGGTCTTCGCATCCGCGAACGGCATGATCTGCACGTGCAGCGTCCAACTCGGGAAGTTGCCTTCCTGAATGGACGTGTACAGGTCGCGCTGGTGGTAGTCACCGTCCTCGCCTGCCAGGCGATCGCCCTCCTCCTGGGTGAGGAACTCGACGCCCTGGTCGGTCTTGAAGTGGTACTTCACCCAGAACAGCTCGTTGTCTGCGTTGAGCCAGCTGTAGGTGTGGCTGGAATACCCGTTCATGTGACGCCAGCTTCGCGGGATGCCGCGGTCACCCATCAGCCAGGTGACCTGGTGCGCCGACTCGGGTGAGAGTGTCCAGAAGTCCCACTGCATGTGGTGATCGCGCAGGTTGGTGGCCTGCATGCGCTTCTGGGAGCGGATGAAGTGCTGGAACTTCATCGGATCGCGGATGAAGAACACCGGGGTGTTGTTGCCGACGATGTCGAAGTTGCCGTCGGAGGTGTACATCTTCAGCGCGAAACCACGCGGGTCGCGCCACGTGTCTGGGCTGCCCCGCTCGCCCGCCACGGTAGAGAAGCGGATCAGCGTGTCGGCCTTGGTGCCTGGCTGAAACACGGCGGCCTTGGTGTAGGGGCTGACGTCCTGGGTGACCTCGAAGTGGCCGAAGGCGCCGCCGCCCTTGGCGTGGGGTTGTCGCTCCGGGATGCGCTCCCGGTTGAAGTTCGCCATCTGTTCGATCAGGTAGTGGTCCTGAAGCAGGATGGGACCGTCGGGGCCCACAGTCAGTGACTGGTCGTCGCTTGGCGCCGGGTTACCGGCGTCCGTAGTCGTGAATTTCTCGGTCATATCACTGCGTGTACCCCGAAGACGACGGCTTCAACGGCTCGGTACTGGGCCAAGACACGCCGAAATCGACGTTTTGCAGGCCTCGCACTCGTCCTGCAAAAACGTCGATCTTGTGGCCTTCGGGCTACGGCCGCGCCGGGGCCGTCGTAGTGGGACCGGTCGGCTGCTGCGGTGCCGGCCCCTGGAAGTTCGGGCCACCGGGTCCAAATGGCGGCTGGAAACCCCGGCCAGGACCTTGGTCCTCGCCGCGGGGGCCCATCGGGAACATCGGCGGGCCGCCGCGGTGCATCATCGCGAAGTCGTGATGACCACCACCGTGGTGGTGGTGCTCCCCACGGTGGCCGCCGGAATGCGCTCCGAGGATGAAGCCGGAGAAGAAGACGACGGAGACGATGAAGACCACGCCTGCCACGATGCCGACCCAGGCAGCCACCGTGGTGGCCCGGCTGTGGCGTGGCGGCTCGGCAGATGCGGGAGGCGGTGCGGCTGGCGGCGGTGCGGCGGTCTCTACGGGGCCGGTCGCAGGTTCGGAGGACGACGTTGTTTCACTCATGAACCCGAGCATGCAAGCGGTGCCAATGTGCCTGGCTTGAATTGGATATGAATCAGCTGTGAATCGCGGACCTTGAGTCTGCGGCGAGGCTATGACCGGGCTTTGACCGGGTTCACGGCGAATTGGATGACCCGGTACGGCGAGTTGTCACCGGGGCCGGTGTGCCACTGACTGATGAACACCCGCAACTCGTCGAGCGTCGACCCGGGTGAGATGTAGCCGCCATAGGGTTGCGCGAGCCGGTTGTCATCGGGCGGCGGTAGATCCTCGGCGGGATCGGGCCAGTCAGCGGCGAAGACGACCGTCGTGACCGGCGCGGCGCCAAGACCGGTCGGGTCGGCTGCGACGCGAACCTCCATGTTGCCGGTGCTGGCGTTGAAGTACGACAGCACCGTCTTGCCGTCGATCTGCCGAACGCTCATCTCGCCAACACGGTCCTGCCACAACGGCGTCGGCGGCTTACCCCACCCCGCCCGAGAAGACCAGCCCTGCCAACTGGCGCGGTCGGTGAATGTCTCGGGTTTCGCCCGGTACAGCACTACCGGTCCGGTGCGGTCGAAGTTGTTGGCGGTGACGTATACCCATCCACTCGGCGAATCCGGCTTCGGGATCGGGTCGTAGTAGCCGCTGATCTGCGATTGCCTTCCGCCCTCGTAGCTCGCGTCGCGCTGCGACTCCGGGACCGACGGCCAATTACCTTGTGCCGGATTGGCTTTCACCAGTCGCGACGTCTGCGGTACCAGGTTCTTGACCGTGGCGACCAACATGTAGTTGTCCCGGTTGATCTGCACCACCCCGGCAGGCAACTGCGACGTCCCCGCCGGTGCGGGATCGGCCAGCAGTGCCTTGTCGATCCCGATGACACGGTCGTAGCGCACCCCGCTGGGGTCGTCGACCGACTCGGTGTCGACGTGCAGCGCGATCGGCGAGTACCAGCCGCCGAAGCCGACGCCCTGCCCGGCGAAACTGTCACCGCAGACCTGCAGGATGCCGCTGGGGAACTCCATAAACTCGCACAGATCGGTGGCGCCGATGCCGTAATCCCTTGTCGGTGTGCCGGTTCCGGCTGTCGGACCGACGCGGATCACCTGGCCGGGCGCCAGCGGTGGAAGGATGGGCTCCGGGATGGGCGCGGGCGGATCGGCGTGCGCGACGGGGCACGGCAACACTGCGGCGCAAAGCAGCGCCACGGCTGCCGCCCGGATCACAGCTCGGCGGCCAACAGCTCAGCGATTTGAATTGTGTTCAGTGCCGCGCCTTTTCGCAGGTTGTCACCGGACACGAACAAGGCGAGGCCACGACCATCGGGCACACCGGGATCCTGCCGGATGCGGCCGACGAGCGATTCGTCGACACCGGCGGCGGCCAATGGCGTCGGCACGTCGACCAGCTTCACCCCTGCCGCCGCCGCCAGCAGATGGCGTGCGCGTTCGACCGATAGCGGCCTGGCGAACTCGGCGTTGATCGACAACGAGTGCCCGGTGTACACCGGCACCCGCACACACGTCCCGCTCACCAATAGGTCGGGAATGCCGAGGATCTTGCGGCTTTCGTTGCGTAGCTTCTGGTCTTCGTCGGTCTCGCCGGAATCGTCGTCGACATAAGAGCCGGCAAGTGGCACCACGTTGAACGCGATCGGCGCGACGTACTTGCTCGGCGCAGGGAACTCCAACGCCGAGCCGTCATGCACCAGCTGCTCGCTGTCGTCCACCACTGCGCGCGCCTGCCCGAACAGCTCCTGCACCCCGACCAGCCCGCTGCCCGACACCGCCTGGTAAGTGGAAGCGATCATCCGGACCAACTGCGCGTCCTCGTGCAGCACCTTCAGCACCGGCATCGCAACCATCGTGGTGCAGTTCGGGTTCGCGATAATGCCTTTCGGGCGGTTGCGGGCGTCGGCAAAGTTGACCTCGCTGACCACCAGCGGCACGTCCGGATCTTTGCGAAACGCCGATGAGTTGTCGATGACGGTCACGCCCGCCGCGGCGAACCGCGGCGCCTGCACCCGCGACATCGTCGCGCCCGCGGAGAACACCGCGATGTCCAGGCCCGAAGGGTCCGCCGTCTCGGCGTCCTCGACCTCGATCTCCTGCCCGCGAAACTCCAGCTTCTTGCCCTGCGAGCGCGCGGACGCGAAGAACCGCACCCCCGTCGCGGGGAAATTGCGCTCGTCGAGCAGCCTGCGCATCACCTGGCCGACCTGTCCGGTCGCACCCACCACTCCTATTTGCAAGCCGACGCCTACCATCTACCGTCCCGTTCCCGCGTATACGACCGCTTCCTCGTCGCCGCCAAGCCCGAACGCCTCGTGCAGGGCGACCACGGCCTTATCCAGCTCAGTGTCCTTGATCAGCACGGAGATTCGGATCTCGGAGGTGGAGATCAAGTCGATGTTGACGCCGACACCGGCGAGCGCCTCGCAGAATTTCGCGGTGACACCGGGATGGCTGCGCATGCCCGCGCCAACGAGCGACACCTTGCCGATGTGGTCGTCGTAGAGCACCTTGGAAAACCCGATCTCCCGCTGAAGCGATGTCAGCTTCTCCACCGCGCCAGGGCCGCTTTCCCGCGAGCACGTAAAGGTGATGTCGGTCTTGCCGTCCTCGATCTTGGAGATGTTCTGCAGCACCATGTCGATGTTCACGTCGGCGTCGGCGACGGCGCGGAACACCTTGGCGGCGT
>JAOPVX010000123.1 GCA_025965975.1 Mycobacterium sp.
ACGTTCGCTCCGCGCACCGGCTGAGCACCATCCAAACATCGGGGTAGACGGCGGGAGAGTCGTACAGCCACGCTCGCTCATAGCCGAGCTCCTCGGCGATCGCCACATGCGCCGGACTGTCGGATGACGTCGCGAACGCGCATGAGATGTCCATGCTGCGACACTACCGATCGCGCGGTTTCGATAATGTCGTGAAGCGGTAGTTGCCAAGCTTCGCCGCTGGCCGGGGTCTCAAGGTCGATGATCGGGCCGCGCGGCGACCCGGACGCGTAATCACCCCCAACGTTGCGGAACACGGGCTAGTCCTCCTTTCCGGCCGAATTCGTCTACACGACCTACATCAAAACGACGTCGGAGCGTCTCTGGTGCCATGCTGATCGGAAGGCTAAGAGCAACCGAAAGACGTTGCAACGCAGGTAGAATGCCAATATTTAGTACCGGTAACCCCGTGTATTCGTTTTCTGCGTATTCGTCGGCATCGGGTCTGGAGTAGGTCGTGCCGAGGCCGTTATAAGGACAGACGGCGGGCTCAATCACTTTGTACTGGAGGAGGAACGGAGGGAGAGAGAGCTTCAGGGGATGTAGGAGGACAACAGGTGGTGGTGACGTAACGAGTTCATCGGAGTCGCGGCGTCGAATGCTCGGGTACCGGTAAAGCCGCGTATTCGTTTCCGTCGTATTCAGCGCCGGGGGAGTGGTGAGGGAGGCTGTTGAGGCGTCCTGTCGCTGCTCGGGGAACGGGTGCTGCACGGGGTCGGCTGGTGATCGCTGTCGCGGCTCGCCTGGACGCGTTGGTTGGCTTTGCTGCCGCCGACGCCTACCGTCGGTCATCGTTACTGGAGGGTTAGAGCCCCAGACGACGAGTCGGGTGTTGACGAGTTGGGGTCGGCGGATCGGTCCCGCGCCGAGGTGCTGGGTCGCCCTCGGTCTGGACATCATGACTTTCGCAGATCGGCCACCGCCCGAGCCTGGAGGGGGTAGTCAGTTACTCACGCGCTTGTGCGGTCACGAAACCCGGATTGTTCGCAACACAGCAGCCGAGCTGCGTAGAGACATGTCAGCGATTCTTCTGGTAACGCGGGGAGCAGACGAAAATGCCGGGCGACACGACGACACATACTCGCGACATCACCCTTGATACCTACCGTTACCTGCGTGGCGGCATGGCGGTCATGATCGTCATGCTCGGCGTGGCCGTCATCGGCGAGCGACTGACCGCAACCTGCTGGCAAACCTCGATCAGCGCCTACTACTTCACCACCGCCCACAGCATCTTCATCGCGGCGCTCTGTGCGCTCGGTGTCCAATTCATCGTCTATAAGGGCAGCAGCGACACCGAGGACGTCCTGCTGACGCTTGCGGGCATGCTGGCATTCATCGTCGCCATGGTCCCCACCACCCGGCCCGTGTTGTGCGGGCGCGGTCTGCCGGCCGGATACGACGTCAAGCATGCAATCACCAACAATGTGTGGGCCGTCGTGATCGCCTTGGTGATCGCTCGCGTGCTGTCGTGGTGGCTGTACCGGCGCACTCACACCGCTCAGCCCAAGAGCGTTTTGGGCACCGTGTCGATGTACGTCTCGCGGGTGGTCATGGCGCTGGGCCTGGTCGCACTGATCTTCTTCCGAAACTGGTTCGATTCGAACGCACACGGCATCGCGGCGGTGATCATGTTCCTGGCGATCATCATCACTGTCGTCACCACGGCATTTCTCGTCAGCCGCCAAGATGACGCCAAATCGCCGCATCGGCACCTTTATTACATGCTCTACCAGGGCATTGCGGCGGCAATGATCGTGACGTTGATCGCTGTTGTGGTGCTGCACTTCGCGCTCGACAGCTGGAACCACTGGGTCATCGTTGTCGAAACCGCGCTGATCCTCGAGTTCACCGTGTATTGGGTCGTTCAAACCATCGAGCTATGGAGAACTCCCAGCCGAATCGAACTCATCCCCGAAGCCGATCAGCCCCGGCTCGCGCAACGAAGGCGCACGCGAGGCCCCGCCGGATTGCTCCCGGAGGTCGTTGAGGCGACACGGCCGCCCGTCCGAGAGCGACTTCTGACTGCCCTCTAGGGCGACTTGAGACGTCGAGACTCGTTGTGGTGCAGGCAAAACGGAGGCTATACCGGTAGCCCGCCGTATTCGATTCCGCCGTATTCGTCGTCCACCGCCACAGCCCTTCGATGCCGACGTGACTGAAGTGTCGCTGCACGCGAGCCAGCGCCCAGCACGGCGCCCGAAGTCGTGAGAGACAGCGCACGACTGCAGGGTGTTATTTGCTATCGGCGATCGACGCCACCCCACGTTCCAGTGATATATACTTGGCGGTGAGTGCGTATATACGAGGAGTGGCTGTGCCGAAGCGGTTAATCGACCTTGATGACGACCTCTTGAAGGCGGCACAACGCGAGCTTGGGACCAGGGGCGTGTCCGACACGGTTCGTGCAGCGTTACAGCACGCAGCTGCCGCAGCCGCACGGGCGCGGCAAGTGCAGTGGCTGACATCTGGCGGGCTGGGGGAGATGGCCGATCCTGAGCGGCGTGGTCAGGTGTGGCGGTAACAGCCCGCTTTCTGATCGACACGAGCGCCGTGGCCCGGATGGCCAATCCGGATGTCGCCGAGCGCCTCGCGCTGCTGATCAAGGGCGGCATGGCGGCGACGACGGCGGCGCTCGATGCCGAAGCGTTGTACAGCGCGCGCGGTGCCGATGAGTACGAGGAGTTGTGGAACGACCGGCGCCTGGCCTACGAATACCTGCCAACCAACGACGAACACTGGCAGGCTGCATTGAACGCACAACGTGAGCTGGCCCGCACGGGCCGGCATCGGGCGGTAGGTGTGCACGATCTGTTGACGGCGGTGCTCGCCGCTGCCCACAACCTCACGGTCGTGCACTACGACTCCGACTTCGAAACGGCAGCAACGGTATTGGCATTCGAGCACCGATGGGTGCT
>JAOPVX010000134.1 GCA_025965975.1 Mycobacterium sp.
GCGATTCCACCGGAGCCGCCGGGGGCGGCGATTCCACCGGGGCCGCCGGGGCGCTGCTGCGCCGCTTGGGACCCGACGATCGGGCCGAGCGGCAGGTGCGGAAAGAACCAGTGGCTCAATGTCACCATGCCGTTGAGGCTCACCCCCGGCAGGTGAAGGCGTGCCGCGGAATCGTCAATGGTAGATCGACCGAGCTGAGCAAATCCGGATGCGCCTCGACGACATACGGGATGGCGTTCACGACGCGCATCGCCGTCGCGACCATCGCGCCCGCCCCCGACGTCATACCCTCGATGCCGGCCTTGCGGCGATCACGAAGCGTCGCCGCCAGTGTGCAGTCGATGTCCGGCTGGCCCGTGATCACCACGCGGTATGACAAATCGCCCTGCCCCTGCGGCCAGTCGGGGGCGACATCGGACGCGAGCCGCGTGACGTGTTCGATGACAATGGCCTCGCGTGCATCGACGACGCCGATCGCCTGCATCCGCAGCGCGCCGCAGGTTCCGGCCTCGACGGTGCCCATCGCGACCTCGAGGGTCCGACTCGTGACTGCGCGATCGAATTTCTCGCGCACTTCTTGGACCTCGAGCCCGAGCGCGTCTGCGATCAACCGGTTTGGCCTTGCCACTCCCCGGCGATCGCGCCCGGAATGCTCACCCACGGCTCGTAGTCGAGGGGCTGGCCGAAGCCCATCCCGTTGATCATGATGTCGGGCACTGCGTAGTCGTCGTACAGGCCGATTTCGTACGAGTGGATCTTCTCGATCGAGGCGGACTGCGTGGTGAGAACGAGCGGCAGATAATAGGCGGCGAACCCGGGTTCGATGCCCGATGCGTAGAACGAAACCTGTCCTACCTTCGCTGCCGCCGTGAGTTGGTCGCGCCATTCGACAGGTTCGTAGGAACGCGGGTTCACCAACCGAGTGGTGCTCGTCGTCACCACGTTGATTCCGGCGCTGAGAAGCCTGACGTAGTCGGGGATCGGCAGCGCGTCGCGCTCTGGACCGCTCGCCGCGTACACGATGCAATCGGGTTTGAGGGCGATCAGCGCGTCGGCGTCGTTGGTGGTGGCGAGGCCGATGGGCTCGCTGTGAAGCGCAATTCCACGTAGGCGGCCGCGCGGGACGAACCCGAACGGCCGGGGGCCTGTCAGGAAGTCCAGCGCCCATCCCACCTGGTCGTCATCGGGGCGAAAAGCAATGCCGAGGGGAATTTGGATATCACCACCGTGCACCAAGACGTCCGTCAGCCCGGAAAGTGGTCCGGTGACAGGCGGATTCAGCCGGTGATCGGCGCATTGACGGAGAGTCCTAGCGATCTCCGCGGCAGGGCTGCGGGCACGGCGTCGCGCCAGTTCGTCGATCGCGCGGTGGAATCCACCGTGCCGAAGCGCCGCGCGTAGGAACGTCCAGAAACTGTCGGCGAAGACACCGACGAGGTGGGCAGCAACCGTTTTTACGTCACAGCCCGCGCACAAACTCGGTGTTGCGAGGGCGTCCTCGTCAAGGGCATCGATGAGATCGGCGATGCGGCGCCGCTCGGCGGCCACGGCCCCGAATATCTTTTCTCGCTCCATGATCGGCTAGGAACTTCGGACGCTGATGCCCCGCAAGATGGTGTCACGGGCCAAGATCAACGCGTTTCGCGTGCCGATCTCTTGAAGTATGTTTTCCGGAATCCATTGCTCACCGATGATGCATCGGGTCAGCATGTCCGCGGTCGGGCTGTTGATGTGTATCTCCCCGGCGCGGATACCTTCGGACAACAGAGCCTTCATCTGACGGATACGCGTCGTGAACGACCATGCCGGGTTGGCGGTATCCGGCGGCGTATGACGCAGCCACGCCAGTTGGATACGGAACTCGTCGGGGAACTGGTCGAGCGCATTGACGTTCAGCCAGCTCAACGCATCAAGCTTCTCGACCGTGGTGGAATCCGTTCGCACGATGTCCGTCCACGCGCCGCCGACCTTGCGTCCGAATTCCAGCATGATCGACATCAGCAGCTCGTCTTTCGAGCCGATGACCCGGTACACCGTGCCGGTACCCAATCCCGCGGCGGACGCGATGTCGCGAATGGTCGTCATCTCATATCCGCGTCGGCCGAACTCGGCGCGGGCCACCGCCCGCACGTGAGCAGCCTTGAGATCGCTGTCGTCCTCGGTGTCGACCCAACTCCTGATCACGTCTTCCGCGGCCGCGAATGCGTTCGACTTGTCCAGGTCCGTATCGGAGGGGACGTCGGAGGCAAGACCCTCGAGAACGATCCGGCACATCAACGTCGCCACATCGTCCGTCGAGGCTTTGTGCCGGATGACGTCGAGGCCGACATGCAGCATCGCCTGGCAGACGCGGTCGGCCAAGGTAGGAAGATCGACGTCGGATCGGATGTATCCGCTCCAGCGGCCGGCTCGCAGCGCCTGCAACATCGCGGCCTGGATCTTCGACGGCGGGCGTTTGGCCAATTCGACGAGCTCGGGGTCGGTGCTCGGACCCTCGTAGAACGACATCTGAAGCGCGGCTCGATGCTCGACCGCGCACCGGGCGATCGCGCATCCAAGCGCTGTGATCTGTTCGGAGGCTGGACGGGGGTCGGGCTCGTCGACGCGTTCCAACGCGATGTCGCCGATGCGGTCGAGGTCGGCGTGGTAACGCCTGATCAGCTCGACGAGAATGGCTTCCTTCGACTCAAAGTGGTGGTAGAGGCTCCCCGCGAGGATGCCCGCCGCGTCGGCGATCTGTTGCAGTGAGCTACGCAGGCCCGACGTGGCGATGACCGAATTCGCGGTCTGCAGAATCTCGGTGCGCCGCGTCGCATCGACCGACGGTTGGTCGGTAATGGCGATGAGTTTCGTAGCGCGCTGACCCTTCTTACCCGCAGGCCGGCTGCGTCTGGAATTCCGCCCAACGGCGTCGGCGTCGGCCATCGCTAACAGCTCACCCTTCCTTGGGTCGTCGGCTTCGACAAACCGCGCACGCCGGACGCTTTCAGCACGGTCCTCCTCTTTCGCCTGTCGCCCTGGTCGACATGCAACTGGAAGGCGATCCTACCGACCGCCGTTCGAACTGCGGGGATGCTGCGATCGCAGGCTCCGTGCGCTTCCTCGATAGCAGCGCTCACGAGGGTATGTCCGTCCGCGATGCGACCAAAGGACGGTCATAGGAGGATCCGTCCTGTCGTGCCTGGCGACTTTCATGGAGCCGGTCATCATCGCGATCACCTCCTCGGTTATCAACGACGTTGACTCCGCGTTCCACTCGACGACACAGACGCGGTCGGCGATCGCCCACCGTCCGTCGCGTCGCTCCAGGCGGTCGACGTAGCGGCCACCCCGACACGGTCACGTGGTTGGCGGGCTCGCAGTCGGTTCCTACGAACAGGTAGTAGGTTTCCGCGTGTGCCTCCACGCCGATGAATCCGACGTGATCGTCGACGGCGCCGTCGTGGTACGCCGAGCGAAGTAACTCGCGGTCGCGCCGGTCCATGCCCCGCGCGTACCGCATCATGCACTCGCGGATCTCGGCGCGATCCTCGAGGCGGGCAATCCTTTCCCGCAGTTCGGCGTCCGTGGTCACTCCCATCCGTTGATCCCGACGACCTCGTCGATTTCGCGGCGGGGTGCCGGTGCCAACGTGCTTCCGTTCCGCAGCCGCCCGACAGGTAGCAGACAGCCCTGGACGAACGACTCGGGTATCCCGAGCAGTTCGCGCACCGGTTGTTCGTGGTGCAAGTGCAGCGTCGTGATGCATGTGCCGTAGCCGCGCGTATGAAGGGCCAGCTGAAAGTTCCACACCGCAGGAAATATCGAGCCGTAAAGCGTTGCCAGGTAGAAGGATTCGTCGCCGTCGGCTCGCGGCATCGTCGGCTCGTAGCATGGGATCACCAACACCGGCACCCTGGCCAGGTTCTCGACCAGCCACTCGGTGGACGACATCAACTTGGCTTCGGGGGTCCCTGACGCCATGAAGCCGGCGATCAATTGGCCGCCGACCTTGCGCAGGTAGGCATCTCGGTACAGCCCCGCAATCTTCTCCCGCAGCGGTCGCGCGGTGATGACCAGCCATCGCCACGACTGCTCATTGGAACCGTTCGGAGCGTGCAATCCGATTCGTAGACACTCACGGATGTCGTCCACGTCGACGGGCACATCCAGATCGAGCGACCTCCGTGCGGATCTGGTCGCGGTGAGCAGTTGGTCGATGTCCACGGCCGCTCCTCACTTCACTGCTTCGTGGGCTCGGGGAAGGCGACGTCGGCGTTGTCGGGCATCGCGCTGATGCCGAGGCGATCACAGACTTCCAACACTTCGTCGACGATGGACGAGGGGACGATGAACGTGTTGGTTGATGACACGTCGTCGAGATGTGCCTTGAAGTCCTCGGCGGTCGGTTTGCTGTCAGCGTCCGCCAGCCAACCCTCACTCAACCCGACGAACACCCGTGCATAGCGTCCGGCGCACGCCGAATAGTTGCGATGGGTGAATGTGCAGTCCTTGCTGGCGAGGAACGTGACCAGCGGGACAACGAGTTCCGGCCGGATGGCACGCATGAAGCCGGATTCGGTGAGGAATTTCTCGTCACCGACGGTCTCGGTGACCATCCGCGAGAAGCCGGTAGGCATAACCGCGTTGGCGAAGATCCCATAAGCCTCGCCTTCGATCGCAATGACGTTGGTCAAACCGACGAGACCGGCCTTCGCGGCGGCGTAGTGGGCCTCCATCGGCTGGCCGAAGATGCCAGCAGATGACGAAATGAACACGAATCGGCCGTATCCCTGACTCTTCATCACGCGGTAGGCCGGCTGGCCGAGGTAGAAGCCGCCGTCGAGGTGAACGCGTAGCATTCGCCGCCAGTCGTCGACCGAAAGATCCTCGAAGAAAGCAGATCCGAAGATGCCCGCATTGCTGACCACGGCGTCGACACGGCCGAATGCGTCGATCGCGGCGTCGACGATCGCCTGCCCGCCCTCTGGGCTGGCGACCGAATCATGCGACGCGACCGCGTGACCACCGGCGGCAATGATCTCCTGGACCACCTGGTCGGCAACGGCGGTGTCTGAGCAGTCTCCATGCATGGTGCCGCCGAGGTCGTTCACCACCACCGCCGCGCCCCGCCGCGCCAAGTCGATGGCGTACAGCCTGCCCAACCCACGCCCGGCACCCGTCACGATCGCGACCTGTCCTGCATAGTCGATCATGTCGCGTTGACTCCAATTCCGCGCGTGACGCTGGCAGATACTGACCGGCCCCCGGAACCGGCTGAGACCAAGCACGTTCTGCGGATGGCCTCATCTGATTGACTCCAGTTGGAGCGGACTTTACGGTGGAACAAGTATTTGGTCAACGGGGTGTGTCGGTGGTTCGGAGGTGGCCCGTGGCGAACAACGCCGATGGCGACCGACTCCAGGCGCTGGGCATGTTGGCTTCCGCACTCGCCGGCCGACCTGTCGCGGTGGCGCCTCTCGATCCTCGCGAGCCCTCGTGGACCGACGGACAGACCGTCTTCATCGATCCATCTGCACATCCGCGCGCCAACCTGGGATCGGTGGCCGTGCACGCGTCGCTGATCGCGGCGGACAGCCTGGCCCCCGACGTCATGGGCTCACTGGTTCGGCGTCCGCGGCTGGCTAGACGGTATCTGGCGGTCGAGGGGCACCGTGCGCTCGCCGCGAACGCAGACCTACTGCCGGGTGTGTTGATGTCACTGGCCGATCCCGAAGTAGCGAGTCGCAGCGACTCGCCTGCCTCGTCGCTGTCCATCGCGTCGGGCAAGGACACCCTCGACGATCCACCGCCAGGGTTCGGCGTGATCCGCGCGAAGAAGGTGATTGCGGCCAACAGTCGAGCAGCGGTGCGAGTGGACCATGAAACGGCTGCTCACGTGCCGCGGCGCGACAGTCAAGAAGCGCTCGAGGAACTCGATGACGGCGAGGTGGACGACACCGACGACCCCGACCTATTCACCAGCCCGGTCGGCGGGGGCGGATTCATCGGAAAGTGGTTGAAGAAGATGTTGTCGTCGGCGCGGAAGTCGGGAAGCAGCGGCGGCGGACCGCCAGGTGCCGACGCGCCGACCCATCGCACCAACTTGGCGAACCGCGGTGCCTATGCGGTTTCCTCCACGGCCTCCGTTTCAGCCGAGGAGGTCGCCGACATCAAGCCGAGCGGCTTCACGTACCCAGAGTGGGACGCCAACCGCAAGAGCTATCGGCCGGACTGGTGCACGGTGCACGAGGCTGAGCCGCAGGTCAAGGCGTCGGCGCCGCAAGCGATCGACGGCGCCATCGGGCTGCGGCGCCCCCTTGCGCGCCTCGGCATGGGGCTTCATCGTCGCCACCGCCAGCCGCAGGGTGACGACATCGACATCGATGCTGCCGTCGAGGCACGCGTGGAGGTGATGGCGGGGTCGGTGCAAGACGAGGCCGTCTATCTCGACAGCCTGCGGCGCAGGCGTGACCTGTCCGTGCTGCTACTGCTCGACGTTTCTGGTTCGGCGGCCGAGCCGGGAACCGTCGGGCGCACAGTCCATCAGCAACAACGGGCCGCGATCGCCAACCTCACCGTCGCGCTGCACGACCTCGGCGACCGGGTGGCGCTGTACGCCTACCACTCACAGGGGCGGACCGCGGTGAACATGGTGCCCGTCAAGCGATTCGACGACCACCTCGACGCCCGGGTGATCAGGAGACTGAACAGCCTCGAGCCGGGCGCGTACTCGCGGCTCGGGGCGGCCATCCGCCACGGCTCGGCAGTCCTGGAGACTCGGGGCGGCACGTCGCGGCGGCTGTTGGTCGTGGTGTCGGATGGATTGGCGTACGACCACGGCTACGAGCGTGCCTACGGTGCAGCAGATGCACGACGCGCTCTGACGGAGGCTCGCCGCCGCGGGATCGGCTGTGTGTGCCTGACCGTGGGAGCCGGCACCGACGTGGTGGCGCTGCGAAAAGTGTTCGGTAGCGCCGCTCACGCGACCGTCGCCCGGCCAGAGCAACTCATCGGCGTCATCGGTCCGTTGTTTCGTTCGGCCCTGCGTGCCGCGGAGGTGCGGCGCCGGGTGTCGTGACATCGCCGGAGCGCCGACGCCCCGACGGCCCTGTCTGAACATGCAGTTGGGGTACTCGGACCACGACAGCTGGAGCGCGGGCGCGTGCTTGAAACAAAGATCTGTTCCGGGTTAGGCTTCGTCCGCCGCAACGGAGCGGGTGACGGAAGGGGCGCAATGGCCAACGAGCCCGGGCTCGCGTACCAGAATGGCGCCATGCCGCAGGCGGAATCGCAGCGCCCGTACTACCAGGCGGTGGGTAACGAGGAGACCGTCTTCAAGGCGGCATACCGACAGGGCCTGTCACTGGTCCTGAAGGGGCCCACCGGCTGTGGCAAGACCCGCTTCGTCGAGGCGATGGCGCATGACCTCGGCCGGCCGCTGATCACTGTCGCCTGCCACGACGACCTCACCACAGCCGACCTGGTGGGCAGGTACCTGTTGAAGGGTGACGAGACGGTCTGGGTCGACGGTCCACTGACCCGTGCGGTGCGTGAGGGAGCGATCTGCTACCTCGACGAGGTTGTTGAGGCCCGTCAGGACACGACGGTGGTGTTGCATCCACTTGCTGACTACCGGCGACAACTTCCCATCGAGCGTCTCGGCGTCACGCTCGACGCGGCGCCTGGGTTCGGCCTGGTCGTGTCCTACAACCCCGGTTACCAGAGCGTCCTCAAAGACCTCAAGGACTCCACGCGGCAACGAATGGTCGCCATCGAGTTCGGCTTCCCCGCGCCCGACGTCGAGGAGGGCATCGTCGCGCACGAGGCCGGCGTGGAGCAGGGGACGGCTGCCGAGTTGGTGCGGTTCGGTCAGGCGATTCGTCGACTGGAAACCGGGGGGCTGCGCGAGGTCGCCTCGACGCGCGTGCTCATCGCGGCGGGCCGGCTCATCGTCGAGGGTCTGACCACCTGTGATGCGGCCAGGGCGGCAATTGCGGGACCGCTCACCGACGACGTGTCGGTGGGTCGCGGTCTCAACGAGATGATCGAGGTCTACCTGGGTGCTTCGGACGGACCCGGATGATTGACGCTGCTCAGTGTCACCGCTAGTGTCTGAACAAATATTAGGTCGACGCAGAGAGACCAGATGTCCTACGAAAGCACTGCTGAGCCGATCAAGATCGGCTACCTGATGGACTTCACGCTGCCTCCGGGATTTCCCGAGGAGATGCTGGCCGACTTCACCCGCTGCTTCGACATCGTCTTCGAGGATGCCGTTGAGCAGGGCCTGATGGATCGCCCGGTGCAGATGATGTACCGAGAGGTCGAGGGACTGCCCAAGGGGTCGGTGAAGGCGGTGATCGATGCCTTCGGCGAGCTCGTCGACGAGGGCTGCCTCGCGGTGTTCGGCCCGCACATCACCGACAACTGTGTGCCGACGCGCGAAGCCATCGAGGAGCGCTTCAAGGTGCCGGCGATCAGCGTCACCGGTACCGACGACTGGCTGGGTGAATGGACCTTCGCCTTCCCTCAAGGGTCGATGACCGACGAGCCCATCTTCATCGCCGACCTGGTCGCCAAGCGTGGCATCAGCGAGATCGGCGTTCTGGTCGAACAGAACCTCATCGGCGAGAGCTACCTGACGAACCTCCGGAGCGCATGCCGCCGCAAGGGCATTCGTATCGTGGCGGAAGCGGCGATCGCTCAGACCGCACAAGACATCAACGAGGCTGTGCGAACTCTCCACGACGCGAAAGCCCAAGGGGTAGTCCATCTCGGTTTCGGATTCGGCATCGTCTTGATCAATCCGGCACTCGAGGCCGTCGACTGGGACCCGGCGCGTTTCACCACAACTGCGTTCCAAAATGCCTGGGTCAATCCGATTATGTGGAACGCGTTCATGGGCTGGACCGGGGTCGACCAGTACGACGAGGGCAACCCGGTCGGACAGGCCTTCCTGGATAGCTACGCGAAGAAGTACAACGGCCGTCGCCCCGAGTATTGCGTGCCCGTCGTCAACCACGATGTGGCCGCCACATTGGTGCGCGCCCTCACGGATTCGCATCCACTGAGCCCGCGCGGGGTCAAGGAAGCACTCGAGCGGGTGAAGATGGTGCCCGCTGCGGCGGGCGCGCCGGGAACGCGGGTGTCCTTTGGCAAGTGGACTCGTCGCGCCTGGATGGGCGCCGGCTATCTGGTGGCCCGCACCCTCGATGCCGACGGCATCAACTCGCGTCTCGTCGATCGCTTTGGTGAGGAGTAACGATGACGACTGATGAATCCACGCCGCTGATGGAAGAGAAGAGACGGGAGCCCGCGCGCCCCGTCGGTAGGGGCGGATGGGGTTCGTGGCTCGCCGCCATCGGCTTGCTCGCGTTCGTGGGCCTGTTCGCGCTCGTCTCGCGAACGGCGCTCGACCCCAGGGTCGCCAACCCGAACGTGCACGACAGGGCGCGCCCGGCCGAGTACACCTTCGGGTTCGACCACTGGATGGTGGTCGTCCAAATCGGTACCGTCCTCTTGCTGGTGACGCTTGTCGCCATATTCATCGTCGGCTGGCGGCGCAACCCGGGTAGCCCGGTCATGCTGATGTTCCTCTGCACCACGTTGATCGTCTGGCAGGACCCGATCATGAACTGGTCGCCGTATGCCGTCTACAACCCGGACCTGCTCCATTGGCCCGAGTCGTGGCCGCTGGTGTCGCTGTCGCCGACAGTCGAACCGTTCATCGTGTTCGGCTATGTGATGTTCTACTTCGGGCCGTACTTCCCGGCGGTCTGGGTCCTGCGCAAGCTGCAGGCCAAGAACGGCCCCCAGGCGTTCGTCTCGCGGCATCCCTTGATCAGCCTCGGTCTGTTGATCCTTGTCATCGGATTCGTCTTCGACGCCGCGCTCGAGATCGGCTCGATACGCACCGGTATGTACACCTACTCCCAGGTCATCCCGTGGGGATCGATCTTCACCGGAACGGTATTCCAGTTCCCCTTGATCTGGGAGTCGCTCTCCGTCACCTTCGTGATGATTCCCGCCGGCATTCTGTGCTACCGCGACGACACCGGTAAGTCGGTGGCCGAGAAACTCGCCGCCAAGGCGAAGGTCTTCCCGACCAAGCCCGTCCTTGGCACGTTCCTCGTGATGTTCGCCATCATCAACGTGTCTTACTTCGCCTACGGCGCATGGTTTGCGGTCATCAAGGCCAGCGGCGCGGCGACCGCCGTTGCGTGTCCCTGGCCCTACCCCGAGGCCAAAGTGTATGACCCGCAAGGATATTACGAGAAGGCGGGCGCGCAGCGCCCGTACTCGGTCGGCATCTGGTCAACGTGGATGAGCGGGCAACCGAACGGGCGGCCCGACGTCGAGTCGCCACCACCGGGCGAAGGTGCGTGCGCAACCCCGAGCCAGAATGGCTGAGCCGCGCAGCGTCGTCATCACCGGAGCATCCAGGGGGCTTGGCTTCGCGTCGACCGTGCGGCTGTACTGCGAGGGCTGGCGCGTGGTGGCGGCAATGCGAACCCCCGACAGCGGGATGCCGCTGTTGCGTGAGGCAACTGGAGCAGATGAGGACGATGATCGGCTGATCGGCGTCCAGCTCGACCTGATGGATGCCGCGTCGATCTCGGCTGCGGCCAAGGCTATCGAGGAGGCCATAGGCGCGCCATATGCCCTTGTGCATAACGCTGGGATCTCTGCCGCGGGAATGGTGGAGGAGACGGACATGGAGCTGTGGCAGAACATGTTCGCGACCCACGTCATGGGCCCGGTCGCGCTTACCAAGGCGTTGTTGCCGGCCATGCGGGGGGCGGGCGAGGGTCGAATCGTCATGGTCTCCAGCGCTGGCGGAGTGCGCGGTCAGCCAGGCATCGCCCCGTACTCCGCCGCCAAAGGGGCGCTGGAGAGGTGGGGCGAGTCCATGGCGGGCGAGATCGCGCCGTTCGGGCTTGGCGTCACCATCCTGGTGAGCGGTACGTATGACACCGACATCATCACCGATGCGGGCACCACCGACGACCGGAACTTCGACGGTCCCTACGCCCGGCTGCACAACACCATGAACACGCGCGGACGGTTCGCGGTGAGTTTCGCCCGGCCACCGGAACGATTCACCGACGGATTGGTCAAGGGGTTGGAGGACCGCGGGTCATTCCGTCGCCGGGGCGCGGGTCCGGACGCATCGATGCTGTTGGCGTCCAACAGGGTTCTCCCAGCCTCGGGTATGCACCACATGTCTCGGCTGGTGATGGGGATACCGCGACAGGGCGCGATGCGTGGAGGAGCCGTGCCACTGACCGGTGCACAGAAGGCGATGGTGTTTGCGGCCCGCATCCTCCCGCCGCGGGTGTTGCAGCGCATAGCTTCCTTGGTGAAGCGGATTTCGCCCGCTAAGCAAACGCCACAGCAAGGGAGTGAGCACGATGGCTGATGCGCCGAAAGCACCGTTCGAGTCGAGGATGATGATCGACGGCAAGCTCGTCGACGGGGAGGCGGGCACGTTCACCAACATCAATCCCGCCAACGAGGATGTGCTCGGCGATGTCGCCGACGCGTCCAAGGCCGATATCAACCGGGCGATCGACGCCGCCCGCCGCTCGTTCGACGAGACCGACTGGTCGACCAATCATCAACTGCGCAAACGGTGTCTCGAACAACTGCACGAGGCGATCGTGAGCGAACTGGAGGAATTGCGGGAGGAGCTCATCCGGGAAGTCGGTTGCCCGCGGGCGGTCACGCACGGCGCACAGTTGGACGCACCGCTCGAGGACGGCCTCAAGTACCCGGCGAGACTCATCGAAACCTTCCCGTGGGAGACCGATCTCGGCGATGCGTTCGTGTCACTCACCGGCCGGATGACCCGCCGCAAGGTATGGCACGAGCCCGTCGGGGTGGTCGGTGCGATCGTGCCGTGGAACTTTCCGTTCGAAGTCACCATCAACAAGGTCGCGCAGGCGTTGGCCGCCGGAAACACCGTGGTACTTAAGCCGGCGCCCAACACACCGTTCAACGCGACACGGCTTGGCAGACTCATCGCCGAAAAGACCGACATCCCAGCGGGTGTGGTCAACGTCGTCACCGCTTCCGACCACTTCGTCGGTGAGGAGCTGACCATCTCGCCGAAGGTCGACATGATCTCGTTCACCGGCTCCACGGTGGTCGGCAAGCGGATCATGGAAAAAGGCGCCGCGACCATGAAGCGGCTGTTCCTCGAACTCGGCGGCAAGTCGGCGACGATCGTGCTGGAGGACGCCGACTTCAACACCGCCTGCCTCATCGGCATCGGCCCGCTGATGCACGCCGGCCAGGGTTGTGCGGCGCCGACCCGGATGCTGCTGCCGCGCTCCCGCTACGACGAGGGCGTGGCGATCCTCGAAGGCATCTACGAGAACATGGCCGCCGGCGACCCACAGGATCCCGGCACCCTCTGCGGCCCGGTCATCTCCGCCAAGCAGCAGGAACGCATCCTCGGTTACATCCGCAAAGGTGTTGACGAAGGGGCCACGATGCTGGTCGGGAGCACGGAGGCACCGAAGGAATTCGACAAGGGGTTCTGGGTCAGCCCAACGCTTTTCACCGATGTCGACAACTCGATGACTATTGCGCAGGAGGAGATCTTCGGGCCCGTACTTGTCGTTATTCCGTACCAGGACGAAGAGGACGCGATCCGGATCGCCAATGACAGCGTGTACGGCCTCGCCGGAAACGTGATGTCGAGCTCGCTCGACCGGTCGCTCGCCGTCGCTCGCCGGTTGCGCGCCGGATTCATCGGGCTCAACGGCACCGCCGGGTACGGCGCGGACGTGCCGTTCGGCGGCTACAAGGACAGCGGTGTCGGACGTCAGAACGGTCTCGTGGGCTTCAGCCAATACACGGAAGTGAAGTCGGTCGCATACCCGGCCGACGAGTAGCACAGCCTAAAGGAGCAGTTATGGAAGACCTTTTCGATGACCTCGAGGACTTCGGGTCGTTCGACGACGTCGTCTCGGGCAATGTGCGGGATCCGTACCCGGAACTGGCGCGGCTTCGCCGCGAAGAGCCGATCCAGCGGATCGACGCGTCCGCCATGCCCGGCGAGGAAGGCAAACCGGTCTTCATCGTTTACCGATACGAAGAAGCCCAGCAGATGCTGCGCGACAACGAGACTTTCTCGTCGTCGGGCGTCATCGCGGCGTTCGGCCCGGTCCTTGGTGAACGCGTGATGCTCGGGATGGACGAACCGGTGCATGGCCGACTGCGCTCCCTGGTGTCAAAGGCCTTCTCGCAGAAGGCGATGGCCCGCTGGGAAGATGAGCTCGTCGGCCGCGTGGGAAATGGCCTGATCGACGAGTTCGCGGCGACCGGCAAGGCCGACCTCGTGAAGGAGTTCACCTTCGCCTATCCGAGCCAGATCATTGCAGGCTTGTTGGGGTTGCCGGAGGAGGACTACCCACAGTTCCAGCGCTGGTCCATTTCGCTTTTGAGCTGGATCATGAATCCCGAACGCGGGCTTGCGGCTTCGGCTGCTTTGTGTGAGTACTTCGCGCCCATCCTCGAGGCTCGCCGCGTTGATCCGAAGGACGACATGATCAGCCGGCTCGCCGACGCCGAGATCGACGGCGAGAAGCTCGCCGACGAAGAGATATTCTCCTTCCTGCGGCTGCTACTGCCCGCCGGCGTGGAAACCACCTACCGGTCGCTGGGCAACCTGCTCTTCGCACTGCTCTCGGATCCCGCACAGTTGGAGGCGATCCGCGCCGACCGCTCCCTGCTGCCGCAGGCGATCGAGGAAGCGGTGCGTTGGGACCCACCGCTATTGACCATCACGCGGGTCGCAACACGCGACACCGAACTGGGTGGGGTTCAGATTCCGCAGGGCTCATCGGTGATGCCGATGCTGGGGTCGGCGAACCGGCAGGACGACCGTTGGCCGGCTCCCGACGAGTTCGACATCTTCCGGCAGGCGAAGGGGCATCTCGGCTGGGGACACGGCGTACACGTGTGCCTCGGCATGCACCTCGCCCGCCTCGAGATGCGCACCGCCATCAACCTTCTGCTTCACCGATTGCCGAACCTGAGAATGGATCCCGACGGCGACGACCCGCACATCCGTGGGCAGGTGTTCCGCTCGCCGACGTCGCTGCCGGTGCTGTTCGACCCCGCGTAGGAGATGCGTTGACCGAACTGCGATTCGACGGTCGGGTGGTGATCGTCACCTGTGCCGGCCGTGGAGTGGGCCGCAGCCACGCGTTGCTGCTCGCGTCGAAGGGAGCGCGGGTGGTCATCGCCGATTACGGCGTCGACCTCGACGGCGGCGGTTCGTCACCCCTGCCGACGCGGTGGTGCGCGAGATCACCGACGCTGGCGGCCAGGCCGTGGCCTGCTGTGCATCGGTCGCCGAAGAGCACTCTGCGGGCCAGATCGTCGACACCGCACTCGAGACGTTCGGGCGCATCGACGCCGTGATCAGCAACGCGGGCATCCACGATCCCGGACTGTTCGCGGATCTGTCGGTCGACCAGTTCCGCACGATGCTCGACGTCCATTTCTTCGGGACCTTGTTTGTGGCCAGGGCAGCGTGGCCACATTTCGTGCGTGCGGGCTACGGGCGAGTGGTCAACACGGTCTCAGACGCCATGTTCGGGGGCTTTCCCGAGTTGAGCAGCTACGGCTCAGCCAACGCTGCAGTATTCGGCCTCACCGGAAACCTCGCCACCGAGGGTCTGCCCCACGGCATTCGGGTCAACGCGATTGCGCCGAGGGCATATACGCGTCTGTCGGCAACACACTCGGACAAGGTCGCGGAGGTGATGTCGATGACCAAAGAGACGATGGACGAGGTCAACGCCAGCATGCCGCCCGATCTGTGTGCGCCCGCGGCGGCATTTCTTGCCCACGAGTCCTGTCCGCTGAACGGCGAAGTCCTTCAGACCGGAATGGGGAGTGTGGCTCGCATCGCCGTTGTGTTCAGCCAAGGCATCTGGCGATCGCCGATGACCATCGAGGATATTGCCGAGAACATCGCCATCATCATGAACCTCGGCGATGCCGGTGTCACCAACGCTGCGGCCCCTCGCATGTAAGGGTGCCGCCAAGTACGGATTCTAGTAACCTAATATTTGGTCACCTTTTGACGAGTAGAGGTGCCACGCAACCAGGAGGCGCAGTGAGCGATTTCGAGTCGGTCGACTACTTCACCGACCAGTCACTTGTTCCCGACCCGTATCCCTACTTCGATTACCTGCGTTCGCAGTGCCCCGTGCAACATGCGACGCCCTACGGCGTCATGGCGGTGACGGGGCATCAGGAGGCGTTGGCGGCATACAAGGACGTGGCCTTCTCGTCGTGCGTTGCCGTCGCGGGCCCGTTTCCGCCGCTGCCGTTCACCCCGGAGGGCGACGACATCGGCGCGCAGATCGAGGAACACCGCGCGACGATCCCGATGGCCGAACACGTCGTGACCATGGACGCCGAGGACCACGTGAAGACGCGAGGCCTGTTGAGCAAGCTGATCACACCCAAGCGACTCAGTGAGAACGAAGACTTCATGTGGCGCCTCGTCGACCAGCAGATCGACAAGTTCATTGATCGTGGTTCAAGCGAGTTCATGGAGGACTACGCGAAACCGCTCTCAATGTTGGTGATCGCCGATCTTCTCGGCGTGCCGCTCGAGGACCACGGTGAGTTCAGGAGGGCACTGGGCAACGAACTCGTCGGCGACCTCAGCGAATCCGACACCGTCGCACACAACCCGTTGGTGTGGCTCGACGAGAAATTCAGCTCGTACATCACCGACCGTCGGCGACAGCCGCGCGAGGACGTGCTGACCGAGCTCGCCGCCGCGACGTACCCGGACGGGTCGGTACCCGATGTCGAGCAGGTCGTAAAGCTGTCCACGTTCCTCTTCGCCGCGGGTATGGAGACGACGACGAAACTGCTCAGCACCGGGATGCGGGTCATCGCAGAGCGTCCGGAGATTCAGCAGGTGTTGCGTGACGACCGGACCCAGATCCCGGTGTTTCTCGAGGAGGCTCTGCGGATGGAGAGCCCGGTCAAGAGTCACTTTCGCCTGGCACGCACAACGACGAGCATCGGTGAGATTGAGATCCCCGCGGGCACCATCATCATGTTGCTTCCCGGCGCCAGCAACCGTGACCCGCGCAAGTTCGAGAACCCGCATGAGTTTCGGCACGACAGACGCAACGTGCGTGAGCACGTGGCTTTCGGGCGGGGGGCACACTCATGTCCAGGTGCGCCACTGGCACGAGCCGAGGCGCGCATCTCGATGAACCGCCTGCTGGACCGGATGGCCGACATCAGAATCTCCGAGGCGATGCATGGCCCTGCCGAGGACCGCAAGTATGAGTACGACCCGACGTTCATCATGCGGGGACTCAGCGCATTACACGTCGAGTTCGATCCTGTGCCCAACGCCTGATCACGCCGCTCATGTTCACAATGCGCTTCGATATGCGCACTCCGGCGTCGGATGCTCCCACAACGGCGCTGTACGGCGCCGCGCTGGAGATGTGTGCATGGGCGGAGACCAGAGGCGCAATCATGGCAGTGCTGAGTGAGCATCACGCCACCGCCGACGGTCACCTGCCCTCGCCGCTGATTCTCGCGTCGGCGATCGCTGCCCGAACCAAGGTGCTCAACATACTGGTGGCGGCTGCCGTGCTGCCGTTGTACCACCCGGTGAGACTGGCCGAAGACATGGCCGTGCTTGACAACCTCAGCAAGGGCAGGGTGACGTACGTCTTCGGAATTGGCCACCGCCGAAGGGAATACGAACACATGGGCGTGGACGCACGTCGCCGGGGGCAGACCGCCGATAGCCACCTGGCGCTCATCTTGGAACTGCTCAAGGGCGAGCCGGTTGAAGTTGCGGGGCGACGCGTTTCACGTCACGCCTGCGGCGTCGACCCAACGCGGCCCGCGACTCATGATCGCGGGCGGCACCGCGGCTGCGGCGAGGCGTGCCGGCCGCCACGGTCTTGGCTTCATCGCTTATACCAACACGCCGGGGCTGAAGGAGACGTTCGAGGCGGAATCGCGGGCGCACGGACACGAACCGGGGCCCGCACAATTTCCTGACGGACGCAGTCCCACAGCGATATTCGTTGCTGACGACGTCGACCGCGGTTGGAAGGAGATCGGTTCCTACCTGCTCCACGATGCACAAATGGCGGCCGCATATCGCCACGGTGACGAATCCGTGGCGAGCATCACCAAAGCGAACACCGTCTCCGAGTTGCGGTCTGCGCGGGTTCCGTATGACGTGGTGACCACGGACGAGGCCGTCGACAGGATCCGCAGCGCTGCCGCGTTGCCACTGCATCCACTGTGTAGGGGAATGCCGCCCGAGCTTGCCCTCGAGCGTGCCGCGGTCGCTGTCGAGCGTGCCCGCGGCGAGGGTTGAACGGTTCAGCGCAGGGCGTGACGGGGAGAGTGAGCGGCATGTCGAGCGCGCTTTGTCCCCGGAGTGCACCCACACACCGACGAGGTCGCAGGGACTTTCGGACATTGGTCGATTCCGCATCCCGTAGCTGCGCGGCGAGGCCCTGCAAGCGGGCGGAGTGGGCCTTGACCTCCCGCGCCATGGCCTCGCCGTCGAGTTCATTGGGCAACGAGCCGTCGGATCCGCGCGTGCTCGACGGCCACATCGCAGATCGCCGCGTAGAGGTCACCAGGTGACGGGCAGCTCTTCGATCCCAAAGATCTCCTGCTGATACTGGAATTTCAGCTCGTTTGGCGGAACGGCCAACTGCAGTCCTGGCAGTCGACGTGCCAGCGTGGCGAGAGCGATCTGCAGTTCAGCGCGGGCGAGGTTCTGTCCGATGCATTGATGCACGCCGTAGCCGAAGCCAAGATGTCCGCGGGGGTTGCGGTCGATGTCCAAGGTGTCGGGATTGTCAACGAAAGCGGTATCCCAGTTTCCTGCAGGCAGATTCATCAGCACGGCATCACCGGCACGGATTTGCTGACCCCCGAGGACCAAATCGTCAACGGCCACGCGGTCCACCTGGCTGTGGACGATGGTGAGGTAACGCATAAGTTCCTCCGCGACATTCGCGACTACCGCCGGATCGTCCGTCTGCCGCAACCGCGTCAGTTCGTCGGGATGCTGCAGGAGTGCCAGCGTCCCAAGGGCGATCATGCTTGCCGTGGTTTCGTGACCGGCCTGCAGCAGGATCACCCCGTTCATAGCGGCCGTTGCCCGGCTGAGTTCCCCGGTTGCCACATAGTCGGTGACGAGTCGGCTGATCAAATCGTCACCCGGCTGGCGTTCCTTACGCTCGACGAGCTCGTATATGTAGCCGAACAACGCTCCGATCGCCGCCAGCTTTTGCTCGTCGGATGACCTCGAGTCGAGGCCGACAGTGCTGTGGTGCTGGAAGAACTCGTGGTCTTCGTACGGCACGCCAAGCAGCAGCGAAATGACCAGTGAAGGCACCGGCAGCGCGAAGTCGCGAACCAGATCGGCAGGAGGCCCGACGTCGACCATGTCCCCCAGGAAGCCGTCGACCAGCTCCTGAATCTGCGGGCGCATCGCCTCGGCCCGCCGTACCGTGAAGTCCCTCGTCATCATTCGGCGCAATCGATTGTGCTCGGGATCATCGATCCGCGCGAAGATCACCGGCGTGAGGTCGTCGGCGCTCTTGGCCTTCAGGCTCTCAGGAATGGTCTCGGCGCTGAGGCGCGGATCGATCAACGCCGCCCTGATGTCCTGGTAACGGCTGATAACCCAGGTCGGCCGACCGCGCCATGAAGCGAGTTGCAGGCCGTCGAAATCCCGCCAGTCGCCGAACTCCGCCGGCGGTGCCAGTGGACAGCGCACATCGCGAGGCGCGGGAATCAAGGGAAGTTCAGTGCCATCGCCGGAGACCGGGGTCGTCGTCATTACCGCTCCTCGTGATGCGCGAAAAGACAGTCAGCTGCCAATTTGTCACGAGCGTAGAGTCAACAGAACTGACAGTCAACTGTCGGTTACAGTATTGGGGTGAAGGCGGACGCGGACGGACGGTTGCGTGCGGACGCTGCACGCAACATCGAACGACTACTGCGCGCCGCACGCGAGATCTACGCCGAGCTTGGACCCGACGTGCAAATGGAACTCGTCGCCCGCCGCGCCGGTGTGGGGGAGCGCACGCTTTACCGCAGATTTCCCACCAAAGGAGATCTCGTCAGAGCTGCTCTGGATCAAAGCATTTCGGAAAACCTCTGGCCCGCGATCGAAAAGGCCCGGCGGAACATCGACCCACTCCGCGGCCTGGCCCAACTCATCGAGGCCGCGATATCGCTTGGCGCCCGAGAGCACAACATGCTCGCAGCGGCGCGCAGGGCCGATGCGATCGACGGCATCTCAGCACCACTGGATGAAGCGCTCAATGATCTGACGATCCGTGCCCAGAAGGCGGGCCTGGTCCGCGCCGACCTGGTCGCCGACGATCTGCCACGGATCATCGCGATGCTCAACAGCGTGCTCTGGACGATGGACCCAGCGTCCGATGGCTGGCGGCGCTACGTCGCTCTGATTCTCGACGCCATGTCGACGACGACACCACGTCGGTTGCCCCCGGCGGCCGCGCTTCAATATCCGCAGCGTCTGGACGGATGGCCGCTGTGATGAACGACATGCGCTTCGACGTGTCCTGAACCTTCCCCGTGAGCACGCTGCTGACCGCGGTATACCTTTCAAAAGAGTACGGCGGAGCCGATCGGTCTGATTCGTCCAGCACCGTGAAGAAAGGGAAATCGCATATGGCAGAGCAACTGCGGGACATTCGAGAACTGAAAGACGACACCGACGCATACCGCGACGAGCTGTTTCGTCGCTGGACCGGGCTGCTGAGCTACCGCTACATCGGTCGCAACCATTCGTCGATGAACGCCGGCGACACCGACGACACCGTCACGATCCGGCGCGACATGCGTAACGAGGCTGGCGGAATCATGGTGGCGCCGTTGGCTATTTCGTCGCCGGAAGGTTGTCAGGCTGACACGGTGGCGGTGCCGAACCCGGTCATTGCGTCGGTGCAGATCATCGATCCCGGCTTCGATGTGAAGAGGATCGAGATCGTCGGATCCGGCAACGTACATCAGGGCCGGACGATGGGTTTCGGTCGGTGCAAGATCGTCGACGCCGACAACCCGGACCGTGTGATCGCGTTCAACGAGGGGCAGGGAGCGATCATCGGAATTCCGCCTGAGGGCCTCGACAAGATGGATGTGTCGGGCACCGAGCTAGTGATCGAGGACTCGCCTGACCTACCGCCGCTGTGGCAGGCGTTCGGCGCCTCCAAACGCGGGGACGGCCACTGGGCGCTGCCCGCACTGAGTCTGGAACTCGCGTCGCCGGATGCGGCGCTGCATATCGGCCCGCAGCATGTCGTACTGGAGACCGCTGCGATCGACCTTGCGGCCGAGGAAGCGGGAACCAGGAGGCTGCAGGTCGTCAGCTGGCACGTGATGTTCATGTCGCGGGGCAAGGTCGGACCGTTCCGGGTCGATGGCACCGCGCACACGAGCGGATCCGGAAAAGTCGGTGTGCGAATGCTTCTCCACGACGAGGGCAACGGCGACAAACCCGTCACGTCCGCCGCGGCGATTTTCGATGTCCTTGACTGACCTCAGGAGGTGAATGATGGCCAACGCCAGGGATGCTCGTCAGTGGGCGCGTACTGCATTGCACGGGGTTGGTAATTCGCTGTATACGCCGTTTTGCGGTCAGGACGGTGACGACATCGACTGGGACGCATATAGCATCCTTGTGCGCCACTGCGTCGGCACGGTCGGGCATTCGATGCTCCGGGTGACCAGCGGTCTCGCGGAGTTCTGGTCGCTGACCATCGGCGAGCGCAAAAGGCTCCTCGAGGTGGCCGTCGAGGAGGCCCGCGCAATCAACAAGGAGGTCGTGGTCCAGTCGTGCACTGCCGCCCTCTCGGCGAAGGAGTGCCTGGAGCTCACCCGGCACGCTCAGCAGGCGGGTGCCGACATCGTGTACATCCAGCCTAGACGGGGTATACGTCACGGTGGTCGAGCGGGCAGGCAAGTTGGGCCGCGTCGTGGCGCCGGGAGCAGGCCGGTCGGCACGACGTGCGCGTGCCGCCCTCGGGACTGTGGCGGCCCTGTGTAATGGCTGTGGTGTGGCGAAACCCTGGTTCGGATTGCCGCTATATAGGTCGCATGATATAGATACCGGGTGGGGAAACAGTCGGCCGATGACGGCGCCGGCGACTGCGTTGGCGAGCTTCTCGATCAGGCATTGGACCTGACGGCGCGGTTCCTGTCTGACCGCGCCGATTTGAGCGCATCCGCCGCGTTTGCGATGAACAGGGTGTGCCGCGAAGGGCCCATTCGGCTTACGACGCTGGCCGCCAAGGAAGGGGTCAGCCAGCCGTCGATGACTCAGCTGATCCAGCGGCTGGAGCGCCTGGGCCTGGTGACCAGGCTCGCTGACCCTGACGATGGGCGCGCCGCCCTTATCGGCATCACCGGGCTCGGTCAAACGCTGCTCGACGACCGGAAGCGAATCCGTCGGGAACGCCTGACGGCGTTATTGGAAAGGCTGACATCGGAGGAGAAATCCGCGTTGTGGCTTGCTTCGCGGGTCGCGCTTCCGGTCCTGGGTCGGCTTGTCGTGCACGCAGACTGTCCGCCAGATGGTGTTGCGGCGCACCAGGGCGGGGCCGAGACGGTCGAGACACGACCAGTCGATCAGCGGAAGGTGTTCGGGTGAGGGCTATTCCGGTGGGTCGCTGGCTGAAGCGTGTGTGGATCCCGTTGGTTCTGGTGGTCGTCTTGGCGGTCTCTGGCCTGGTGGTTTCGCGTTTGCACAAGATGTTCGCTTCGGCGGACCTCAATGCCAACGCTGGTGCGGGTATCGAGATCGTGCAGTTCAACCCGAAGATCTTGGTCTACGACGTGTACGGCACGCCGGGGACAACCGCCCAGATCAGCTATTTCGACGCGGATGCGAACGTGCATCTGCTCAACGCACCCCTCCCGTGGTCGATCACGTTGTCGACGACGTTGCCGTCGGTGAGCGCCAACCTCATGGCGCAGGCCGACAGCAACGAAATTGGGTGCCGCGTCACCGTGAACGGAACAGTCCGTGAGGAGAAGACGGCCAATGGGATCAACGCCCAGACGTACTGCCTGGTGAAGTCTGCATGACCGATACCGCTACCGCTGCCAACACCCGACATGACAAAAGGCCCGTCATAGCTCACAGCCTCCGCATACTGGCGCTGCCGATCGTCTTGTTCTGGATCGTGGTCGCCGTCGGTGTGAACGTGATCGCCCCGCAACTCGAGATAGTCGGTGAGCTGCATGCGGCTCCGATGGCTCCCGAGGACGCGCCGTCGATGGTCGCGATGAAGCGGATGGGCGCCAACTTCAAGGAATTCAATTCCAACAGCACGGTGATGATCGTCGTGGAGGGCCAGCAGGCGCTCGGCCCGGACGCGCACCGCTATTACGACGAAATTATCCGCAAGCTGCGCCAGGATCCCGAGCATATCCAGCACATCCAGGACTTCTGGGGGGATACGTTAACGGCGGCCGGAGCTCAAAGTTCCGACGGTAAGGCCTCCTATGTGATGCTGAACCTCGCCGGCGAACAGGGCCAGACATTGGCCAACGAAGGCGTTCAGGCCGTTCGCAAGGTCATCGAGGACACCAAAGCCCCGCCAGGGGTACAGGCCTACGTCGCAGGCCCGGCAGCGCTCACTAACGATCTGCACATCATCGGCAACGCCAGCCTGAAACAGATCACCCTGTTCACCCTGATTGGGATCGCCGGCATGTTGCTGGTCGTCTATCGCTCGATCGTCACCACGCTGATCCAGCTCTTCCTGACGTTTCTCGGATTGCTGACCGCGCGCGGAGTGGTGTCGGTGCTTGCCAGCCATGGCGCGTTCGGGCTCACGACGTTCGCCGGGAACATCCTGACAATGCTGGCGATCGCGGCCGCCACCGACTACGGGATCTTCATTTTCGGCCGCTATCGCGAAGCGCGCGGCATGGGTGAGGATCGGGATACGGCTTACTACACCACGTTTCGGTCCGTCTCTCCTGTCATCGTGGGTTCGGGCCTGACGATCGCCGGGGCAACGTACTGCCTCAGTTTCGCGCGGTTGCCGTACTTCGCAACCATGGGTGAGCCTGTCGCGATCGGAATGATCGTGGTCGTCGCGATTGCGGTTACGCTGGGACCGGCCATCTTGTTCCTCGGCAGCCGCGTCGGGCTGTTCGAATCTAAACGACCTGCCCGGAGTCGGTTTTGGCGACGGGTCGGTGTCGCTGTGGTCCGTTGGCCCGCACCGATTCTGGTGGCAAGCCTGTTTGTGGTGCTGATCGGCGTGGTGGCTATTCCGGGGTACAAGCCGGCGTACAACGATCGTTATTATCTGCCGACAAGCGCCCCAACCAACATCGGCTTCGCTGCCGCCGACCGGCATTTCACGCAGGCCCGGATGAACCCCGACATCCTGATGGTCGAGGCCGACCACGACATGCGCAATCCCGCCGATATGCTCGTCCTGAACAAGGTTTCCAGCAATGTGATGCACACCGAAGGCATTGCGATGGTGCAGAACATCACTAGGCCGTTGGGCATTCCGATCCAGCACAGCTCGATTCCGTTCCAGACGAGCATCCAGGGCCAGACGACCAACATGAACCTGCCGTTCCAGCGGGATCAATTGGCCAACCAGCTCAAAACGATCGATGCGACGAACGTCTCGATCGACATCTTGGAGAAGCAGTACCAACTCTCCCTCGCGCAAACCAAGCTCACACAGGAGTCGGCGGCCAAGTCGCAGGCCCTACTCCAAACCACCGAAGAACTACGAGACAACATCGCGAACTTCGATGACCAGTTCCGGCCCTTGCGCAACTACTTCTACTGGGAACCGCATTGCTTCGACATCCCCCTGTGCGCCGCAACACGGTCCCTGTTTGATGCCCTCGATGGGATAGACCAAGTGACCGACCAGACGGGTGCGGTGCAGGTCAACACCGACAAGCTGGCGGACATCGCTCCGAAGCTGACCGCACTCCTTCCACAAACGATCGCGTCGATGAAGACCAGCAGGGACCTGTCGCTGGCGACGTACAACTCGCAGAAGGCCCTGTACGACCAGCAGCAGGCCACCAACGACACCGCCCTCGCGATGGGGCAGAGCTTCGACCAGGCGAAGAACGATGACCTGTTCTTTCTGCCCCCGGAGGCTTTCGGCAACCCCGACTTCAAGCGCGGTCTGGTGATGTTCCTGTCACCGGACGGCAAGTCCGCTCGCATGTTCATCACCCACGAGAGCGATCCCGCGACGACCGCGGGCATCGGACGGGTCGAATCGGAAAGAAAGGCTGCGCAGGAGGCCTTGAAGATGTCCTCCCTTTCGAATGCCAAGATCTACCTGGGTGGGGTCGCGGCAACCTACAAGGACATGTCCGACGGTGCCAAATACGACCTCCTGATCGCCGTGGTGTCGGCGCTGACGCTGATCTTCATGATCATGCTCATCCTCGTCCGAAGCGCCGTGGCCGCACTCGTCATCGTCGGCACGGCGGCCAGCTCGATCGCCGCCTCCTTCGGCATCTCGGTGCTGCTCTGGCAGGACCTGTTCGGCATCCAAGTGCAGTGGCTCGTCATGTTGATGTCCGTCATCATCCTGTTGGCGGTGGGATCGGACTACAATCTGCTGCTGGTCTCCCGATTCAGGGACGAGATCCACGCAGGATTGAAGACCGGCATCATTCGCTCCATGGCCGGCACCGGGGGCGTGGTGACGTCCGCCGGGCTGGTATTTGCGGCCACCATGGCGGGGATGATGGGCAGCAAGCTGATCGTGCTGGCCCAGATGGGGTCCACCATCGCTATCGGGCTACTGGTAGACACGCTGATCGTGCGCTCCCTGCTGATGCCGTCGATCGCGACGCTGTTGGGCCGGTGGTTCTGGTGGCCGCAGGTCGTCTACCCCCGCGGCGACAATCACTTCCTGAAACCGCAACCTCCACGTCCTCCAGGCGACGACGCGGAAACAGAGGCGCTGCCGGCACAGGGGTAGAGCACACAGCACAGCGACGGCGCATGACGACATGGCGATCTCGGTACGGCAAGGATCCCGCGCAGATCACCGAGACACTCGACTACCTCGAGACCGTTGAACCGCTATCAATGGGCCGACGGCGGGCGATCGACGGGGGCCGAAGAGGTCAAGAACGAGATTTACGACGGCGCCACGCCCTATTCGACATATGTTCGGGGTGTGATCGTCGACGGTGACCGCGGTGTGTTGTTGACCGGCTCGGGTGACAGTGCCCCAGTCATCAAGGGGTGAGTGGGTTGGCCGACATCGAAATGATCGGGGTTCCGTTCGACGGCTACGGGCGCGCCGGACATCAAGCACATGCGTCAGGCGCGCTGCGCGACGCGGGCCTGCGCGATGCGTTCGACCATCACCATGTCATCGACGATGACGACCTCGCACTGCCCGATCCTGATCCGAGCCGTGGCGCGTCGACCGGCCTGATCAACGAACGAGCGCTGCTGGCCATGACCGACGCGCTCAATCGCACGGTGGGCACGGTGGTGGGTGCGGGCCGGTTCCCGTTCGTCTACGGCGGCGACTGCTCGACGCTGCTTGGCATCGTGACCGGGCTGCGCGATCACGTCGGCGACGTCGGGCTGGTGTTCATCGACGGTCACGAGGACACCATGCCTCTTGACGTTTCCGAGGACGGCGAGGCGGCCAACACCGAGATCGGGCTGCTGCTCGGGCTGACCGGACGGCTGCTGACCGGCGAACTCGGCGATCGCCTGCCCGCACTGCGGCCCGAACAGCTGGTGGTGCTCGGTCCGCGCGACACCGGGTGGCGGCGGCAGTTCAACGTCGGCACCCTCGCCGATTCCCGGGTGTGGCTGGCCCCGCTCGCCGAAGTCGCCGACGATCCAGCCGGCACCGGACGCCGCGCGATCGAGGAGCTTTCGGGTCACGTGGACCGGTGGTGGCTGCACATCGACCTCGACGTGCTCGATCCCGTCGAGTTCGGAGCCCAGGGTCTGCCTGGCGTCGACGACGAACCCGGCGGCCTGACGTGGGTGCAGCTCACCGACCTCGTCATGGCGTTGTTCACCGGAGCGGCGTCGTGCGTCGGCGGCAGCCTCGCGATCTACGACCCGGCCCAGGACCCCGACGGCGTCGATGCCGCGCAGATCCTGGCATTCGTGCGAAATGTGTTGGTACGCCCGACAATAAGTCCCTAGCTCAGGAGCCCGTTTGGCCGAACCGATCGATGAGCATTTCCTCACGGCCGTCACCGCAATGAGCGGGTCGGCGGGGGAGCGCTCGCACCAGGATGCGTTGCGCGATGGTTCATCGCTGACCGTGGGCGACTGTTTGGCGCTGTTCGACGCTCAAGTCGGCAGCCGTCACCTCGATCTGGGCGCCCGCTGGTTGCGCTCGCACGGCAACGGCTACTACACCATCGGCTCATCCGGGCATGAGGGCAACGCTGCGGTCGCGGCCGCGCTTCGTCCCACCGATCCGGCGCTGCTGCACTATCGCTCCGGCGGTTTCTTCTTAGCCCGCGCCGCCCAGGTCGGCGGTCGAGACCCGCTGCGCGACGTGCTGCTCGGCCTGGTGGCGGCCGTCGAGGAACCAATCGCGGGTGGGCGGCACAAGGTGTTCGGACGCCATGACCTGAACATCATTCCGCAGACCTCGACCATCGCGTCGCACCTTCCGCGCGCGATCGGAGTCGCGTTCTCCATCGCGCGGGCCAAGAAACTCGGCGTGGTCTGCCCATGGCCCGACGATGCGGTAACCGTGTGCAGCTTCGGCGACGCGTCGGTGAACCACTCGACCGCCGTCGGCGCCATCAACGCCGCGCTGCACTCGGCGTATCAGTGCGTGCCGATGCCGTTGTTGTTCGTCTGCGAGGACAACGGGATCGGCATCAGCGTCAAGACACCGCGAGGATGGATCGAGCATGCCTACCGAAACCGCGACGGGTTGCGGTATTTCGACGCAGACGGGTGTGACGTGGCGGCGACTTATGACGCCGCGGCGGCCGCGGCCTCCTGGGTGCGTGCGCACCGTCGCCCAGCGTTCCTGCATCTACAGATGGTTCGGCTGATGGGACATGCCGGCTCAGACTACGAGCCGGCCTACCGTCACCCCGAGGAGATCGCGGCCGACTTCGACCGGGATCCGGTGCTGCGCACCGCCGAACTGTTGGTCAACCACGGTGTGCTGACACCCGCGCAGGTTCTTGGCCGTTATGAAGCCAAGCGCGCCAGCGTCATTGAGCTCACGGGTGCGGTCGCGGGCCTGCCACAGCTCGCTAGCGCGCAGGCGGTGATGAAGCCTTTGCAGGAGGGCCTCGAGGAAGCCGTCGCCGTATCCCCTGAGTCCCTCGCGGCGGCGGTGAGGTCCGGCGAGCCGGACGCGCCGTTGACACTTGCGCTCGCGATCAACCGTGCGCTGCACGACATTCTGGACCGCTACCCGGAGGCGATGATCTTCGGCGAGGACGTCGCCCGCAAGGGCGGCGTTTACGGCGTCACTCGTGGACTGCTCGGCAAGACCAGTTCGGCGCGGGTGTTCGACACGCTGCTCGACGAGCAGTCGATCCTGGGCCTTGCGCTGGGCGCCGGGGTGTCGGGTCTGCTGCCGATACCGGAGATCCAGTACCTGGCCTACTTTCACAACGCCGCAGACCAGATTCGCGGCGAGGGTGCGACACTGCAGTTCTTCTCCAACCGGCAATACCGCAATCCAATGGTGGTCCGGGTGGCCGGCTATGGATACCAGAAAGGCTTCGGCGGGCACTTTCACAACGACGACTCCATTGCCGCCATCCGGGACATCCCCGGAGTCGTTATCGCCTCACCGGCGCGCCCCGACGATGCCGCGGCGATGCTTCACACCTGCGTCGCGGCGGCGAAGGCGGCGGGTGTGGTGTGCGTGTTCCTCGAACCCATCGCGCTCTACCACACCCGCGATCTGCACGCCGAGGGCGACGACGGCTGGCTCGCGGCATACCCGACCGAGGGAGTCCCGATCGGCCGGGCGCGCACATACGGCGATGGGACGGATCTGACGATGCTCACGTTCGGCAACGGGCTGCGGATGAGCCTGCGGGTGGCCCGCAGACTGGAATCGATCGGCATCAGCACCCGCGTCGCCGACCTTCGGTGGCTCGCACCGCTGCCGGTGGAGGACATGATTCGCGAGTCGGTTGCCACCGGACGTGTGCTGATCGTCGACGAGACCCGCCGCACGGGGGGCGTGGGCGAAGGCGTGCTCGCCGCGCTGGTCGAGCACGGTTTTACTGGCGCCGTGGACCGGGTCGCCAGCAGGGACAGCTTTATCCCGCTCGGCGACGCCGCACTCGAGGTGCTGCTGTCGGAGGACACCATCGAGGCCGCAGCGATCAAACTCGCCGGTGCCAGCGCTTGATAGCTTGAGCGGATGGTGCAAACGCCGAAACCCACGCGTCCGTTGGCCGGGGTGCGGATCGTCGAGATCTCCAGCTTCGTCGCGGTGCCGTTGGCCGGGATGACGTTGGCTCAGCTCGGTGCCGAGGTGATTCGCGTCGATCCGATCGGCGGTGCGGCCGACTACCATCGGTGGCCGGTCACCGACGAGGGCGACAGCATCTACTGGGCCGGCCTGAACAAGGGTAAGCGATCGGTGGCGACCGACATGCGCTCGGCGGAGGGCCAAGACCTCGTTCAGCGGCTGATCGCCAGCAGCGGTGTGCTGATGACGAATGTCGCTGGCCGGGAATGGCATTCCTTTGACACGCTGACGCGCCTGCGGCCCGATCTGATCCACGTCGAGGTGTCCGGCCGTGCGGACGGCGGCACTGGCGTGGATTACACCGTCAACGCGGGCATCGGATTCCCGATGGTGACGGGTCCGGCCGAGCTCGCGGCGCCGGTCAATCACGTGCTGCCGGCGTGGGATGTCGCGTGCGGCATCTACGCGGCGCTGGCCGTTGTCACCGCGCTGCGGCATCGGGACGCGACCGGGCACGGGCAACAGATCAGCATTCCGCTGGAGAACGTGGCGCTGGCCACTGCGGGCAATCTCAGTTTCTTCACCGAGGCCATGGTGAACGGCAACGCGCGCGAGCGCATCGGCAATTCGGTGTACGGCCAGTACGGCCAGGATTTCACCAGCAGCGACGGGGTCTCGTTCATGGTCGTCGCGCTCACCGGGCGCCACTTCCGCGACTTGACCGAACTGACCGCAACGACGAAAGCCGTTGCTGCGCTCGCTGACACGCTTGGCGCCGACTTCACCGACGAGGGGGAGCGGTTCCGGCATCGCCAAGCGCTGAGCGGATTGTTCGGCGAGTGGTTCGCCGCGCACACCGCCGAGGAGATCGCCGCCGGGCTATCGGCGACCTCCGTGCTGTGGGAGCGGTACCGCACCTTCGCCGAAACCATCACCGACGAACGGGTGACCGCCAACCCGATGTTCACCTCGCTCGACCAGCCCCGGATCGGGCAGTACCTGGCGCCGGGGCTGCCGATGGAGATCGACGGTGCGTACCCGCCCGCCGTCGCATCACCGGCGCTCGGCGACGACACCGCCGCGGTGCTGTTGGAGTGGCTGCAGCTGAACCCCGACGACATCCGCCACTTCGCCGAATCAGGGACCGTCGCAACGGGTTCCGGCGATGAGGCCGCTGGATGAGTGCGCTGCTCAAACTGCTCGAGCTGTCGCCGGGCGACGACACCGACATCTGGGTCGGGTCGCCAAGCGGTCCCGACGGCAAGCGGTCCTACGGGGGCCAATTCGTGGCGCAGAGCCTAGCCGCCGCGTGCCACACCGTCGACGCCGACCGGCTGCCGACCAACATGCACCTACAGTTCCTGCGTGGCGGCCAGGCCGGCGGCCCCGTCGAGTACACGGTGGCCCGGGTGTTTGACGGCAGGACCGCGGCCGCGCGGCGCGTCGACTCGCGCCAGGACGAGCGCCTGCTGACCACGGCCACGGTGTCGTTCGCCGCCGAGCTGCCCGGCCCCGAGCACGGTCACCGGTCGGTCATGCCTGTCGATCCCACCACGTTGCCGCGCACCGGACCGGCGGGTCCTGCGCCGTCGATGCCGCTGGATGAGCTCGACATCAGGATCGCCGACGACACTTCCACCGGCGAGTTCGTGCGGCGATTGTGGTGGCGGGCAACCGTTGCGCTTCCCGCCGACCCGATGGTGCACACACTGGTCGCGGCGTACGTCACCGACGTCTACATGATCGACCCCGCGCTGCAGGTGCACGGGCATTCGATGAAGGCCCGCAGCCATCGCAGCGGCACCACCGACTCGTCGCTCTGGTTTCATCGACGCGTTCGAGCCGACGAATGGAACCTGCTGGAGTCCCGCTCACCGGCCGCGGCGCGCGGACGCGGCGTCGTGACCGCCAGCCTGGTCCGGTCAGACGGCGCGATCGCGGCCACGATGGTGCAAGAGGGACTCATCGCAGAGCGGTAGGCCACTCGCGTGTCGACCAAATCGGCGCGGAGTACACCGAACTCGCGACACTCGACCACCAACCGCTCCAGCCGCGAATCCGCGATCGCAGCATCGACACGAGTTGGGTCAGCAGCACGCCGACGACGACGGATGCGATGACACCGAGCAGCGGATGGCCGTCGAAGAGCGGATAAACCTGGTAGTGGGTGAGGTAGATGTACAGCGACGCCTCCGCGATGAGGCCGGCGACGACAGTGGCCGCGGGCGGGCAGCGTAGCGCGGTCATCCAGATCAGCAGAGCAAACCCGGCCAGCACCAGCGCTTCTCGATGGGAGTCGCCGAAGTAGCCGTGCAGGCTGATGATCAGCACGAGCGTCACCGCGGCGCGCTGCAGCGCGGTCGAGGCCTTGGCCGCGGCCCAGCCCACCGCGAAGAACCAGAGCGCCAGCATCGTGAACCATGCGTCGCGGCCCAGGTGCAGCCCGAGGACGTCGTATCGCAACGCCAGGCCGGCGGCCAGGAACACGGTCGCGATGGCGAAAGGCTGCTGGCGTTCGAACCTGTCCAGAACTGGCAGCCAGCACAGCGCGGCCAGTGCCACCAGAATCTACACCAGCACTTCGACGAACCACAGCCGGCCTGCGGTCATGCTGTCGTGTGGGCCCAGGAACTTGTTGGCCAGCAACAGGTTCGTGGGATGGTAGTCGTCGGTCAGCAGCAGCGCGATCATGATCCACGCCACCGACGGCCCGTCGATCCAGGCGATGGTATTGCGCAGGTGCCGCACCCGGACTGTTCGGGGCACCGGCGTGAGGCAGAACCGGCCGAAGTTGTATCCCGCGATGCCCAGCAGCGGATGCGCGCCGCCCCACAGCTCGAACAGCCCGGCATGCGAACCGACGATGAGCAGAATCGCGACGGCGCGCATAGCGACGCTGGTCTCCAGCGTCGCATCCAAAAACGGCCACCACCGCCGCGCCGGTTTGGGCATGGCCTGTAGCTGTCGCAGCGGCAGTCGCTGCCAGTCTGCGGGCAGTTGTCCCAGTGCGCGTTCCAGCCGTACCGAGATCGGTACGTAGGACAGCGAATTGCCACCCAGGTCGACAAAGCTGGCGTCGTCATCGATGCTGTCGGCGTCGATCTGCAGCACGTCGGCGAACAGCTTCCGCAGGCCAATCACGTTGGGCGTGTCGGCCTTTGACGCACCCGCCAGGGCGCGCACCGCCTGGTAGTCAGGCTTGCCCGACGGCAGCATCGGCAGCTCTGGGACCGTGACGGCCTGCACGGCGCCGGCCGGGACACCGGCAGCGGCGGCGGCGAGCTTGCGGTACGAGAGCTGCTGGGTGTCCGTCAGGACCGCCACTCGTTCGCCGTGGCCGCGCAGGTGGTCGATGAGCCGGCTCACGTGAGCACAACCCCGTTGCCCACCACCTCGATCCGCACCTTGGCATCGATGGGAGGCGGGTTGAGGCTGTGCTGGCGCACGATCAGTGGGGCGGTGTCACCGGCCGGGTCGATGGTCAACAGCACATCGTGGCCGAGGAACTCGGTGGCGATCACCGTTCCGACGCCGTCGAGCCGTTCGCTGTCCGAAACCACGGTCGCGACAAGCTGTTCGGGCCGCAGCACGAGCGTGGCGGGTCCGTCGGCAGCCGATCCATGCACGGGAATGCGGCCCAGCGCGCAGTCCGCGACTCCCGATGCGACAGTGCAGGCAAGCGAAATGCAGTCGCCGAGGAACTCGGCGGTGAAACGGTCAGCGGGGTGCCGGTATACCTGCTGCGGGCTACCGACCTGCGTGAAACGCCCGTCACGCATGACTGCCACCTGATCGGCGATCGACATGGCCTCCTCCTGGTCGTGTGTTACCAAAAGCGTTGTCACGTCTGCATCGGTGAGCAGACCGGCGACCGCCTTGCGGGTGGATGCTCGCAGTCCGGTGTCGAGCGCGCTGAACGGCTCGTCGAGCAGCATCAAAACCGGGTGTCGGGCGAGCGCACGCGCCAGCGCGACGCGCTGCTGCTGGCCTCCGGAGAGTTGGTGCGGGCGGCGCGATGCGTATGACGCGTCAAGGGAAACGGTTTCGAGGAGCTCACTGACGCGGGCGTGCACCTCGCCGCGGGCAGTACCCCGCAATCCGTATGCGATGTTCTGCCCGACCGTCAGGTGCGGGAAGAGCGCGCCGTCCTGCGCGACATAGCCGACGCCCCGGCGATGCGGTGCCACAGCACTTTCGGGGCTCGCCATCTGTCGTCCTGCGATGATGATCGTTCCGGCGTCGGGTGTCTCGAATCCGGCGATGAGGCGCAGCAGCGTGGTCTTGCCGCAGCCCGACGATCCGACGACGGCGGTTGTGGTGCCCGGTTGCAGACCGAGGTCGATGTCGTGCAGCACCGTGTGTCCGTGGAACGTCTTGGCGAGCCCGTTGACCTCGAGGATGGTGGTCGTCATAGCGCGGCGACCTTCGTCGACTGCCGGAACAGCACCAGCGTCACTGGGATGGCGAGCACCACCAGCACGAGTGCGTAGGGGGCGGCAGCCGCGTAGTCCAGCTCGCTGGAAAACGACCAGAATCGCATCGACAGCGTTCGGGTACCGGTCGGTGCGAGCACCAGCGTCGCTGTCAATTCGGTTGCCACGGAGACGAAAACCAATGACGCGCCGGCGGCCGCGGCGGGTGCGGTCAGTCGCAGGGTCACCCGAAGGAATGTCGTTGTCGGCGAGCTGCCCAGCGAGCGGGACGCCTCTTCGAGGCTAGGCGGCACCTGGGCAAGACCGGCCCGTACGTTGACCAGTGCCTGCGGCATGAACAGCAGCACGTAGGCGAGCACGATCAGCGCAACGCTCTGGTAGAGCGGACGAGCGGCGTGGATGGTGACCGTGACGAGCGCGAGTGCGGTGACGATGCCGGGCAGCGAGCTGGTGACGTAGTTGGCGCCCTCCACCATGCGGGCCAACACGCCGCTGTACCGCACGGCGACCCACGCGACGGGGAACGCCAGCACCGTGGTCAGCACGGCCGCAGCCGTGGCGAGCCCGATGGTTTGGCCAAGCGCGGTGCCAATGTCGTTGAGCACCCACACCTCGGTGCCGCCGATCCACAGCCAGCGCAGGATCGTGAACACCGGCACGCCAAGCGCCAGCACTGCCAGCGCGAGCAAACCGGCCTGCGCGGGTATAGTGTTGCGGCCGAGGCGGATCGGTGTTATCGCTCGTGGCGCGCCTGCCCCGATGCGTGCGAACCGGACGCGCCCGCGAGCCAGCGCCTCGGCCACCAGCACCACCAGGCAGAGCAATACCAGCACACCGGCGAGCATGCTGCCGGCTGCTCCGTCGAAGGTGACCTGGAACTGCTGAAAGATCGCGACGGTGAAGGTGTCGAACCGCAGCATCGCGAACGCGCCGAACTCCGCGAGCAGATGGACGCCGATCAGCAGGGCACCACCGAGGATGGCCAGCCGCAGCTGCGGCAGCACCACCCGGAATAACACGCCGGCCGAATCGGAACCCAGTGCACGCGCCGACTCCTCGACGGCGGGATCGAGCCGGCGCAGCGTCGCGGCCACCGGTAGGTACATGAACGGGAAGTACGACAGCGATGCCACCAGCACACCCGCCGGCAGCCCGTGCAGCGACGGGATCACACCGACCCACGCGTAGCTGTTGACGAATGCCGGGACCGCAAGGGGCGCGACGAACAACGGACGCCAGAACGCCCGGCCGGGCAGATCGGTCCGCTCCACCAGCCAGGCCACACCGACACCGATGACCACACACAGGGGCACCGTCACCACGACCAGGGCAACGGTATTGAACAGCAGCTCGCCGACCCGGGGCCGGACGACGAGGTCGTAGGCCTTCGTCCACCCGACGGACACCGCCGCCCATGCGACGTATCCGAGAGGAATCAAGGTGATGGCGACCAGGATCGCGACCGTGGCAGTCACCAGCGGGCCGGGTCGGGAGGCCTTATCAGACCGCGGGACCGACGCCGTCGGGAGCGAAACCGGGGGAGCGACCACCTATAACAAACCAGCCTTCGTCATCAGGTCCGACACCTTCTGCGCGTCCAGCGTCGACGGGTCCACAGCCGGCGCCTGCAGCGTGTCGAGCGGCGGCAGAGCAGGGTTCGCGGGCACTGCGCTGGCCACCGGGTACTCGAACGAGGTGCCCTTCTCCAGCTCTTCCTGGCCGGCCTTGCCGGTGACGAACTTGATGAACTGTTGCGCCTGCTCCTGCTTCTTGCTCGACTTCAGCACCCCGCCGCCCGACAGGCTGACGAACGCACCAGGGTCCTCGTTCTTGAAGTAGTGCAGCGCCGTATTACCGCTGCCCTCTTTGGTATTCGCCTGATCGCGGAACCAGTAGTAGTGGTAGATGATGCCGCCGTCGACCTCGCCTGCGTTGACGGCCTTCATGGTCGCGATGTTGTCGTTGTAGATGACCGCATTGGTCTTCATGCCTGCCAGCCATTGGGCGGTCGCCTGCTCGCCCTTGAGCTGAAGCAGGGCCGAAACGATGGCCTGGAAGTCCGCCTTGGCCGGCGCACCGCCCCACCGGCCCTTCCATTCGGGCGCCTGAAGATCCAACATCGACTTCGGCAGTTGGTCGGGCTGCAGCTTGGATTTGTTGTAGACGAAGACGGTGGAGCGCGCGGCGACGCCGGTCCACTTGCCGGTCGCCGGACGGTATTGCGACGGAACTTGATTGATGGTCTCGGCGTCGAGATCGGCGAATAGCCCGGCGCGCTCGACGGCGGCCATCGCCGGGGAGTTCTCGGTCAGAAAGACGTCGGCGGGCGATTTGTCGCCTTCGGCGACGAGCTGGTTGCCTAGTTCGGTGTCCCCACCCTGCCGGTAGGTCGCCTTGATGCCGGTCTCTTTGGTGAACGCGTCGATCCACTCCTTGGTCAGCGACTCGTGCTGGGCGTTGTAGATCAGCAGCTCGTCGGACTCGCCGGCACCCGAGCACGCCGTTGCACCGAGGACCACGGCCAGGGCTGACACCGATGCGGCGATCCGGCTCCAACGTCGTCGCATCCAGTCAGTCCTTCCGTAGGGGTATTTAGCTGAGCGTTGCCTAACTGAACTTACCCTTGGCTGACCTCCAATCTGCTGCCGCGTCGGAATCCGGTGGGGCCGCGCTCGCCGGTCTCGCCGTCCGCGCCGGTGACGATGTTCTTACGAGATCGTCGAACCCGGCTTGATCTTGAAGTGGTGCGGGTAAGTCTTTCCTCAGGTCAGGGGTGAGTGACCCATTGGCAACAACATATGAGGACAGGCGAAAATGACAATGTCAGTTACTGCCGTGCGCCGCGGCTTGTTCGGCGCCTTTGCCACTTGCACGCTCGGGGGCCTCGCCGCCGCGACGATCGCGATTCCGTCGGCGGCTGCCGAGCCCGGATGCGCGGCGAGTGACTTCTCCCGCACGGCCAGCGGGGTGCTCGCTTCGGCGGGCGGGTGGTTGGACACGCATCCGCAAGCCAACGACGTGCTATCGGCGGCGGGTATGCAGGGGGCAGGGGCGGAGAGCTCGGTCCGGGATTACTTCGTCGCCCATCCGACCGAGTACCAGGAGCTACGCGGCATCGCGGCGCCGCTGATCGATATGCAGCGCAGCTGCGGCCCGGCGATCCAGCCGATGCAGATCGCCGCGCTCTATACGGCGTTGTCCCAAGTTGGCGGGCCGATGTAACGCCGACAACGCCGCTATAGGGCCACTGTGTCGGCGTAAACGAGACGCTCGATGGGGACTGGATCGATCGACGGCTCCGGCGTCCCGGGGTCGTCGGCGTCGAGGACCTCGTATTCCTCCACCAGCACGCGCCAAATCGTTGACGAGCCGGGTGTCTGTAAAGCAGGCAAGCCCAGGGCGTCTCCTTCGGGCGTGCCTGATCCGGGTGGTAGGGGCAGGGCGCCTGTCCATGTGGCCTTCAAGCTCGCGTTGTGGACTGACGAGGCGCGAATCTCGTTGCGGTAGGACGTTTCCCAGCCGAGGTCGCCGGCACCGGGTGCCAACCGCTGCACGGAGATCCGAACGCGGCGTGATTGGCGGACGATGGCTGCGACCTGCGCGTCCGTCCCGGTTGGCGTGTCGGCGGTAATCCACTCGCTCGGGCTGAGGTCGCCCGATGGGGCACCGAGGTAAGGGTGCAGCACCGAGATGGTTCCGGTCAGCGTCACCTGAATGCGCTCCGCGCCCTGCCGGCTGACCGTCAGGGTTCGCGTCGGCAGCGGCTGCGCCCAGGACGTCACAGCAACGCTGGACAGTGTCTTGCCCAGCAGTGAGCTCGGCTGATATCGCGCGACGGCCAGCCGCACAAACGGCCACAGCGCGGGGCCGTCCTCTAACGCCACGTCGACAAACCAGCGCCCAGAGTCGTTGTCGTACTCCGGTTTGTAACCGAACACTCGGACCACCGGCAGCCCGGCATGATCCACAAGCGGCACGTCTTCGGCCACCGCGACTGGGCGCGCCGGCGTCGGATCTATCGGCAGCGGCGCCTGATTCACGGCGTTTAGCAGCAGTTCGCGCAGCGGCACCAGCGGCGGGTTGGTGGCCGCCGTCAAGCCGCCGACGTCGCCGCCGACGACGACGATCGGATCCTTACCCCACAGGCTCGTCGCATTGTCACGCACCTGCACTGCTTTGAGCCGTGAGTGGCCAGGGTTTTCCGGATCGGGCTCGTACGGGTTGAATGTCAGCACACCGAGCAACTCGCCGTCGCCGGACGAGAACCACGGCCGCGACACCCAGATCCGTACGCCGGAACGGCGTACCGACCGCAGTGCGAACGGTTGGGCCGGCTCGACCATTCGCTCCCAACACAAGAGCGGGACGGTGTCGAGTACGTCCACTCCTGCAGGCCGGGAGCTGCTCGGGATGTCGAGGGTGACGGGATTACCGCCAAGGGACGGGTCGTCGTCTGCGGGTACGTCGGAGGAGTCGAATAGTTCGCGGTAACGCGTCGTTCCGCTCGGGGTGTAGGTGACGACGCGGTGGTGTGTGTCGGGGAACTTCTGGATGGCCGCGTGAAGTCCAAGGCTGCCTTCGGCGAGGTCGATACCGGCCGCAGGTGGCTGGAAATCGGCGAGTCCGAGGACGCCCGAGCGTTCCCTCGGCCCCACCGCGGAGTTGACGACGACGTCGGTGTGAGTCACCTGCTTCGGTCCGGCCATGGCCAGGTCATCGACGGTCTCGGTCCATGACGCCCGCAGTTGCAGCCGTTCTGTGCTGGGGCCGTGCATGTCGACGACACCGGTCAGGGTTACGACTCCGCGGCCGGGTGGTCGCATCAGCATCCGCAGGCTGATCAAGCGGGGTGGGGTGACCGGGCGTGGCACGGCGTGGACAAGCAACAGATCGGTGGACGGGGTGAGCCACCACGTCCAACCGCTTGCGGCCGCACGGATCAGGGCTTCGGCCGCGGCGAGCTGGTCCTGGGTGAGACCTCCGTCAGCGCCCGGCGCGAGGACGCTCGCCAGCTGCGATCGCCACATGCCGAATCGGTCGAGGTCGTCGCGGCGCACCGAGCTGGACAGCCACGCGCCAACCGACTCTCCGCGCGGGACTGTTACGTGCACCTCGTGACCGACAACGTGTGCACCCAGGCGGGTGGACGGGTCGTCGACGCGATCGAGGAGGAGCCGCAGCGGCTGGAGATCCGGCCCTGTGCCCGGGTACGGAATGGTCACCGACTGCAGGACTTTCGGCTCGGTCAGCGCATGTGGAGCGCCGGCCTCGTAGAAAACGAGGGTGATTCCGTTCGCGTACGGATCGGGCAGGTACGGCAGTCGCAGTGTGTCGGTGTCGTGGACGACGTACTGTCCCTCGCCCAGCGGCGTCCCGCGGGTTAGGGCGATGTCGTCAAGCGTCGTCGCGGTGTCAGGATCGGCGCCAGGCCTGCTGACGAGCGCGATGCCGGGTTGGTCAAGCGGGTCGTGCGGGTCGTCGGGATTCGGGGCCTGCTGGTCGAGAAAGGTGCCCTGCTCGACTAGAGCGAGCCGGTACAGCCGGGTCACCTCGGCGGCATCGCCGGTGCCGACTGCGGCGTCGAATCGGCCAGCGGCCTCGGCCTCCAACTGGGTGGCCTTGGGGGCGGCGATGTGCCGCTGTGACGTCTGCTGGGCGTCCAGCTCGTGTTCGTCGGCGAGACCCGAGCGGACGACGAGGCGCGAGAGCTGCTCTCCGGTGCTGAGCTCGCGCCGCGGAACCACGGCCGGGAACGGCACGGGGTCCCACCGAAGGTAGGGCCGCGGTAGCGTCACCGTCCGCAGCGGCAACTCAGCTGCGGCGGGTTCTGCTGCGCCGGCCCGCGCCGCCAGCCGGGCCAGGATGAGGGCATCGGTGGCTAGCTGGGGTCGGACACGTAACGGTTGTCCCAACTCGGCGAGTGTCCGAGTGGCGTCCACAACCTCGTCGAGTGGGCTGCGTGATGGTTGCTCGGCCTTGGCGGCATGGGACCGGGCCAGTCCGAGCATTAGCCCGAGGGTGCGGTCGGTTTCTGTGTCGCCTGTTCGCATTTCGTCGGGTAGTGCCGCGATCTCGCCGTCGACGGCTGCTGGCCGGATCGGACGCTGCAGGTGCCTCAGCACGGGCTCGCGGAGGTTCTCAGCGAGGCTCGTCGCGTCGCGTAGCGCGTAGGACCGTCGGAGCCGGTCGAGGTGTGCCTGTGAATCGGCGATGTCCTCTAAGGTCAGTTCGCGCTCAATCACCCTCTGCGGCACGGTGT
>JAOPVX010000150.1 GCA_025965975.1 Mycobacterium sp.
GCCGCCGCCCCCGCCGCTGTGGCCGGCGCCGCGCCGACCGCGGCCGTCGGCATCAGCGTGCTCGGCGCCATCGTCGCCGCGATCGGGATCGCTTCGGCGGTAGCACCGATGACCACAGCGATACTGATGCTGTTGCCGCTGTCGGCGTTCGAGGCGACCGCCGCCCTGCCCGCCGCCGCGGTGCAGCTCACCCGCTCGCGCATCGCGGCACGGCGGCTGCGCGACCTCACCGAGCCGGGCAGCGACACGCGGACGCGGCCGGCCGTGCCGCACGTAGAGCTCGAACCGGGCGCCCGGCTCGCGGTCACCGGACCCAGCGGCTCGGGCAAAACCACACTGCTGATGGCGATGGCCGAAAATCCCTCGCAAGCAGCATTCTTCGCAGAAGATGCGCATCTGTTCGCCACCACCGTGCGCGACAATCTGCTCGTTGCCCGCGGCGACGCCGCCGACCAGGAGCTGCGGAACACGCTGCGGCGGGTGGGCCTTGGCAATTGGCTCGACGCGTTGCCCGACGGCCTTTCGACGGTGCTCGTCGGCGGTGCCGCGGCCGTCTCCGCGGGACAGCGCAGGCGGCTGCTGCTGGCGCGGGCGCTGATCTCGACGGTGCCGACCGTGCTGCTCGACGAACCGACCGAGCACCTCGACGCCGCCGACAGCAGCAGGCTGCTGACCGAACTCCTCACCCCCGGCGCGCTTTTCCCGCCTGATCGCACCGTCGTCGTCGCCACCCACCACCTGCCCGAGGACGGGCTCTGTCCGAGGCTCAATCTCAGCGCCTGCGAGTAATCTCACCGGCATGAGCGAACCGCCACCGCCGCCGCCAGATTACGGCGCGTATCCCAGCAGCTACCCGCCGCCACCGCCGCAGCCCTATTCCGGATACTCGCCACCGCCGGCAGGCCCCCGCAACGGGCTGGGTGTCGCGGCGTTGGTGACCGCGATCGTCGCGCTCTTCTCGGTCGTCGGCGGTGTGGTCCTTGGCGTCGTCGCGATCATTCTCGGCTTCCTCGGACTTGGCCGGGCCAGGCGCGGCGAGGCCACCAATGGCGCTGTCGCGGTCGCCGGGATCGTGCTCGGACTACTCAGCATCATCGAAGCGGTCGTGGTCATCGGGCTGGCCGTGTGGGGTCTCGACAAGGCGGGCGGGACGGACTACCTCGACTGCGTGTCCAAGGCCGGGTCCGACAACACGGCCATCCAGCAGTGCGCCGACCAGTTCCGCAACCGCATCGAGAACCAGTTCTCGATCACGGCCACGCCAACGCCCTAACTACAGGTGGCGCCGCCTCGGCATGAACTCCAGCGACAGCAGCACGACCAGCAGCGGCAGCACCTGCGTCAGCGACGCCATCACGTAGCGTCGGTCGCCAAGCGCATGGAATTTGCGCAGGTAGCGGTACAGCGATTCGAGCGCGATCAACGCATCGCCGAGGTGGATCGCGGTGTAGATCAGGCTGGAGACCCTGCCCCGGTTCTTGTCGTTGAAAATCTCAGGGAACGCCGCGAACGCCAACGACAGCCGCTGCGCCCCGTGGTCGCGGGCCCACGCGATCATGTCGACCGACAGCCGCTCGTCGATACCGTTGGGAGCGCCGCGACGCCGCCACGGCACGTCGAGTGACACCTCGCTGCCATGCCCTGCAGTCGCATACCGGTGAAAGCCCTGCACCCGCCCGTGCTTATCGCGGGCGATGATCAACAGCACCCCGGGATAGGTGCCTTCGAGAGCGCCGTCGAGGCACATCGAAAACCCGCGCTCGGTGCGCGCCCCGCTCGGCGACGCCAGCAGCACCTCCGTTAACTCCGCGAGCCGGCGGTCGTCGAGGTCCTGCTCGGAAACCACCTCGGTGGTGACACCGAAGTTCTGCGTGCGCTGCACGGCCTGACGCAGGTTGCGGTACCTGCGCCCGACCATTTCGAACGTCGCCACGTCGATGACCACGTCCCGCCCGATCGGCACCGGCCGCAGCGACTGGCCGAGCACCGCCTCCTCGGCCCACAGGTCCAGCCGCCGCGCGCTGCAGCCCAGCACGACCAGGCGCCAGCCGCGGGTGTGGCACACGGCGGCGAAGTCGGCAACGAGTTCGGCGAAGCGGGTCTCGTCGCCGATCGGGTCGCCGCTGACCACCGCGTAGCCCATCCGGGTGCGGTAGGCGATGGCCGCCGTGCCGTCGGCGCTAAAGTGATAACACTTCAACGGTCCCATGGCGAACGGCGCGATCGGGTCACACTTCGTCACATCCACCAAAGCCCAAATCCGGGGCAGGTCAGCGGGATTCGGCCGCTCGGTAGTCGGCCACATCAACACCGCGCCTGCCGACACGATGAGCAGGTTACCGAGCAGGTCGAATACCAGCACGTGGGCGCCAAGGCCCACCAGCACCGCCACCAGCGCCGGCCAGGCGTGGGCCGCCGTCACCGGCCGGCCCAAGAAGATGCCGCGGGCGATCAGCGCGACCGCCGTGAGAATCGTCACCGACCACGCCAGCCGGCCCGCGGCGTGCCAGTCGCGATCGTGGTCACGGGCCAGCAGCACGATCAGCCAACAGAACAGGCTGAGCACGGCAAGCGCGCCGATCCAGCGGGCGGCCGGCGAATCCACCTGGACGACGACCCGCTCGCGAGCGCGCAGCCTCAGCGCAAAATTGACGCGCGGTTCGCTCACAGCAAAAAGATTACGCCGCTAGGCCTTGGCCCCGGGGAAATATTTGACGATGCCCTCCTGCACAACGGTGGCCAACAACTGTCCCGACCGGTCGAAGAAGTGCCCGGTGCCGAGGCCACGCGAGTCCGCCGCCACCGGCGAGGACGTCGAATACAGCACCCACTCGTCGAACCGCACCGGCCGGTGCAACCACACCGAGTGGTTCATCGTCACGGCGAAGATACGGTCAAAGCCCCACGACAGCCCGTGCGTGGTGATGATCGAGTCGAGCACGGTGGTGTCCGACGAATACACCAGCGCCGCGGCGTGCAGCACCGGGTCGTCGGGCATGGTGCCTTCGGCCTTCATCCACACCCGGTTGTAGGTGAGTCTCTCCCCCTTGTCGCGCATCACCCAGGTCGGATCGTTGGTGTAGCGCCAGTCGATCGGCCGCAGCGCCTTGACGAAATGCGGGACGACGTCCTCGTAGCCGCGCAGCAGTTCGTCGACGGGCGGCACCGATTCGGGGTCGGGCAGCTCGGGCGGTTCGATGGCGTGCTCGATGCCGCGACCGCCGGACAGGTAGGAGATCATCGCCGAGGTCAGCAGCTGACCGTCCTGCATCACGTCGACGCGGCGGTTGGCGAAGCGTCGTTCGTCGCGCAGCCGCACCACATGGAATTCGAGATCCTTCTCCGGGTCGCCGCCGGCGATGAAGTGCGCCGAGATCGCGCTCGGCGGCAGCTTCTCCGGCACCGTGCGGCTGCCCGCCACGAAGGACTGCGCCATCATCTGGCCGCCGAACGTGCGTATCGGGTTGCGGCTGGGGTGTGAGCCGATGAAGGTGTCGTCGTCTAGTTGATTGAGGTCGAGAATCGCCAGCAGCTCCTCGAAGTCGCCGACCGACACTGAGTCCTCCTAAACGTCTTCCTCCCCGATCCGGTGCACGTGGATCAGATTGGTGGAGCCTACTGTGCCGGGTGGCGCGCCAGCCACGATGACCACCAGCTCGCCGCGCTTGTAGCGGCCGAGCCCCAGCAGCGACTTGTCCACCTGGCGGATCATCTCGTCGGTGCTCTGCATGTGCGGCACGATGAACGTCTCGGTGCCCCAGGTCAGCGCCAACTGGCTGCGTACCTCGGGCAAATCGGTGAATGCCAGCACCGGCAGCGGAGTGTGCAGACGGGCCAGCCGTTTGACGGTGTCACCGGATTGGGTGAACGCCACAAGCGCCTTGGCGTCCAGCCGCTCGCCGATGTCGCGGGCCGCATAGGAGATGACACCGCGCTTGGTGCGTGGCACATGCGTCAGGGGCGGTGCGGCGACCGAGTTCTCCTCGACCGCGGCGACGATGCGCGCCATCGTCTTAACGGCCTCAAGCGCGTGCTTGCCCACCGAGGTCTCGCCGGAGAGCATCACCGCGTCGGCGCCATCGAGCACCGCGTTGGCGACGTCGGACGCCTCGGCCCGGGTTGGGCGGGAGTTCTCGATCATCGACTCCAGCATCTGGGTGGCGACGATGACGGGTTTGGCGTTCTCCCTTGCCATTTGGATGGCGCGCTTCTGCACAAGCGGCACTTCTTCCAGCGGCAGCTCGACACCGAGGTCACCGCGCGCGACCATGATCGCGTCGAACGCAAGCACGATGGCCTCGAGGTTGTCGATGGCTTCTGGCTTTTCGAGCTTGGCGATGACGGGCACCCGGCGGCCGACGCGGTCCATGATCTCGTGCACGAGCTCGATGTCGGCCGGTGAGCGCACGAACGACAGCGCGACGAGGTCCACACCGAGCTTCAGCGCGAACTCCAGGTCCTCGATGTCCTTCTCCGACAGCGCGGGCGCCGAGACGTTCATGCCTGGCAGCGACATGCCCTTGTTATTGCTGACCGCGCCACCCTCGGTGACCGTGCAGATGACGTCGTTGCCGTCGATGCCCCCAACAGTGAGACCGACATTGCCGTCGTCGACCAGCACCCGGTCTCCCGGCGTGGCGTCCTCGGCCAGCCGCTTGTAGGTGGTCGACACGCGGTCGTGGCTGCCTTCGCAGTCATCGACGGTGATTCGGACGGTCTCGCCCTCCGCCCAGTAGGTCGGGCCTGCTGCGAACCGGCCGAGCCGGATCTTGGGACCCTGCAGGTCGGCGAGGATGCCGACGGCGCGTCCGGTCGTGTCGGAGGCGGCGCGGACCCGCTTGTAGTTGGCCTCGTGGTCGGCGTAATCGCCGTGGCTGAAGTTCAGTCGTGCGACGTCCATTCCCGACTCGACCAGCGCCTTAACGGCCTCGTCGGTGGCGGTGGCAGGGCCCAAAGTGCAGACGATTTTTCCGCGTCTATTCACGTCTGATGAGCATAGTCGTGAATCGGTTCAGACGACGGCCAGCGGGATGGCCCCCGGCTGGACCGGCGCGGGCAGATCCGACTCGCCCATCAGGTACGCGTCGACCGCGTGCGCGGCGCTGCGGCCCTCCGCGATCGCCCACACGATCAGCGACGCGCCACGGTGGGCGTCACCGCAGACAAACACGCCTGGCGCATCTGTCTGCCAGTCCGATCCGCACGGCAAAGCGCCACGGCGGTTGAGTGCCAGCCCAAGGCCGTCCAGCAGCGGCATGTGCTCGACGCCATCGAACCCGA
>JAOPVX010000052.1 GCA_025965975.1 Mycobacterium sp.
ATCTATCGCAAGTACTACGGCATCAAGATGATGTTCGTCTTGCTGGGCACCTTCTACGTCGCGATGGTTTGCGCAGGGTATCTGGTCGAATTGCTGTTCGGCGCAGCCAGTCTCGTTCCCACTCAGCGCGACGCGACGGTGCTGGAAGCCGGGATTTCCTGGGACTACACCACCTGGCTGAACATCGCGTTCCTCGTGATGGCAGCGGGGCTGGTGGCCCGATTCGTCACCACCGGCGGCATCCCCATGCTCCGCATGATGGGCGGCGTGCCAACCGGATGAGACCCACGCGCGCGGCGAGGATGCCCCGTCTCGGAATCCATTCCTCAGAATGGACACGGGGAACTTTCGGGATTAGCCACCCATTCCCATCATCCCGTCGCCCATCATCCCGTCGCCCATCATCCCCTGCATCATTGCCGGCATACCGTCGACGACGAACCCGGTGACTTCACGGGCGTGTGCACGGATGGCTTGCGTGAGGTTCGGATCGCTCGCGGTTTCCTCAGCGACCACGCCCTTGGCAGTGAAGGTGAGCTGGCGGTGATAGTCCGCAGAGCGACGGAACAGCGTGGGCAGGCTTTGGCTCATGCACATAACCTCGGCGCCATTGTCGACATGCGAGTACATCGACGACACGTGCGCTTGCAGCTCAGCGACGAGGTCGGGAGAGTCGGATTCCGTGGTGGTGCGCACCCCTCCGGGGATGTCTTCGACGTTGCGTCTGAGTTCGGTGTGTCGCATGAACATGTTCATGTACTTGCTCATGTCCATGCCGTCCGCGCCGCCGAACCCAGGTCCCGCGTGGCTCATCGGCATGTCGACAAGGTTGCGCAGGATGAATCCCAGACCTAGCAGACCAGCTCCGGTGCCGAGTGCGGCCAGCACCGCCCGCCTTGTCAGTTTGGCCATATCCGATCATCTCTCTCGTGGTTGAGGAAGCGACCAGAGCGACGCCAGGCACGTTCATGCGCACGTTCCGCATTGTCGCGCCGCACGGGCGCTCGACGCGCAATCCCGCGAGCGCAGCCCCTCATTCCCCGTTGGGGAAGTTATAGGGATGAAACGGCTCGGCGGTGTCGACGTTGAACTGGATGACGTCGTGTGCGGCCAGCGGGATCGCTCGCGGGTCCCCGCCGACCGGATCGTTGTTGACCAGAACGGCGATCTGGCCCGTGGCTGGACCGACCTGGGTTGGGCTGAGCGGTTGGTGCCAGATGTCGAACAGGTCACCGAGTGTGAAGGTGCGCTGCTGCGGGGATTCGATGTGGATAATGCCGGTCTCGTCGTGGGTGTGCAGCCAGTAGAACTTGCTTCCGCCGGCGACGAATGGTCCGCTGGCAGTGTTTTGCAACCGGTAGGGCGGCACGATACCTATCCCGTACGGCACAAACTTCTGCTGGCCGTGGACGTAGATCGCGAGATGGGCGTGGATGTGAAACAGCGGTTGTTCCATGCTGCCGGCCTCGATCCCGTCGACGGGCTCACCATCGGCCTGTCCCGCCGTGGATGCCAGCAGCGCGGGATTGGAATCGATCTGCGGCGCATCGGCATTGGTGGACGTCGGGGTGCGGCCAACAACGAGTATCGCTACCACCACCGCGGCCGCGATGATGGCGACTGCTCCGCCGATCGGCCAGGCGATTTTCGAGTGCTGCTTGCTGCTGAGTGCCCGGACCGCACGCGTGCTCTCAACGGATGAGTCTTTTGACCATCCGGTATCTCTTGTCATGTTTGGTCCTCCGATGATGGGCGAGCCGCCGCGTCGGTAATAAGTAGCGCGAGGGTTACGCAGCTGACCGATTGGCGCAGTTGGGAGGGTAGATGCACTAACTCCCACTGGATGTGGGGCGCTCACACAGTGCCACACGCTGTCCATAGTCGTCGGCGTCGATCTCGCCGCGCACGTAGCGCCGAGTTCTCAAGCAATTCGTTCGATGGCGGCCAGGTGCGTCGCGAGGTGTTCGCGGGCGATTTCGGCGTCGTAGTGCGCCTGCATGTTGATGAAGAACATGTCGGTCAGACCCAAAGCGCGCGAGAGCCGCAACGCCGTGTCGGCACTAATCCCGCGCTTGCCGTGGACGATTTCGTTGATGCGCCGCGGTGGCACATCGATCGCCTTGGCGATCCGGTACTGCGAGATCCCCATCGGCTCAAGGAACTCGGTCAAGAGAATCTCGCCGGGATGGGGGGCGAAGTCTGCCATCGGTCTCTCCTTTCTAGTTTTGCTTGGTCGGGGCGGAGTTCACGGTCAGACCAACTTTTCGTTGTGACGTGAAGGGGGCTAGGCGTAACGTTGGCAGTGGCTCCTCCGGATCGCCAACGCTGCGACCAGCCACTTTACGTGGCCCACAGCCGGTTTCATCGGATCGGCACTTTTGATTGGAGAGAGCCGGGGACGTGATCTCGTGAGCGGGAGCGTCTTACAGGCCGGCCAGGTTCAGCCTGGTCGACCGTGGGTGAGGTATACCCAGAAAACGTCACCCCGACTCGGTATGAGGACGCTCGCTACTGATAGTCGACCATCTCGAGGTTCCCGGCGCCGCTGGCACTCCAGGTGAAGCAGATGCGCCACTGGTCGTTGACGCGGATGCTGTACTGGCCCGCGCGGGCACCGGCCAGTTTCTCCAGCCGGTTGGCTGGCGGCACTCGTAAGTCATTGGTGGCGTCGGCAGCGTTGATGAGAACGAGCTGTTGTATGTGAGTGTCCTGAGCTCCGGGCTGGGTTTCTTGACGTAGCGGCGATGCCAGATCGCTTCGGTGTCCTTATCCCGGAACGAACGGATCACCGATCAATAATAACGCGCATCGTTATTAACGCAAAGCGTTATCAATCACGATCCAGAAAATTGTGCACGAAATAGTCACCGGGGCGAATTACAGTGGTGGAACACCACTAAACACGAGGTGTCGCATGACACCCTCCCAAGGCCGCTACGACTGGCAACAACTCGCCTGACGTCAGGCCTACAACCGCAAGCCGGCTTCTCACCATCGTGGAAGCGGCTGATGCACTGCGGATCTCACGCTCCTCGGTCTATCGACTTTTCGACTCCGGCCAGCTTGCATGGGTCCAGATCGGCGCGTCCCACCGGGTAACGTCCACGGAGATTGAGCGGTTCATCGCTGCGCACACCGAGGCGGCATCATGACGCCGCTGAGGCCTCCCCGCAACGCATATCGCGATGAGTGAACGTCGACAGCTGCCGCCGCAGATCAAACGCGTCGAGCTCGCCCACCGCGAGGGGGGCCGCCCAGTTATCCGTTATCAGCTTCCCGTCGACGTGGGCGTCGTCGACGGGAAGCGCAAGCGGTACGCGACGGAGAAGAAGCGCGGGCGCAGCTCGCGCTTACCGGGCTGCGCCGCGGCGAGGTAGCCGGTTTGCGATGGAGTGACATCGACCTCGACGCACCCACGCTTCAGATCTCCTCTACACGGCTTCGGTTACACGGCTTCGGTTCGGCAAGCACCTCGTCGAGGACACCCCGAAGTCACGGGCAGGGCGCCGGACACTGCCCATCCCCGACCACCTGGCCGCCGCACTGCGGACCGCCAGGGCCATCCAGGCGGCGGACCGGCTGGCGCTCGGCGAATTCTACGAGACGAGCGGTTTGTGGTGGTCAACGAAGCAGGCGCAGCGCTCAGTCCGCACGCACTGACGTCGTGGTGGGCGCGCATGCTCAAGACAGCCGGTGTCCGCCACATTCGGTTTCCACGACGCTCGGCTGCATTGTCTTGATATCTAGTGTCGCGTGATTCTGTTTCATTTACATGGGGTATTCTGATGCAGTGGAGTTGACTGCGGCGCAGGTAGATGAACTACGTGAGCTCATCTACTGTGCGGACGTGCCGGCCACCGTGGGTACGCGGGCACGAATTGTGTTGTGGTTCGCGGAGAGTCGTCCGAAGAATGAGATCGCCGCGATGGCCGGGGTGTCGCGCCCGACAGTGAATCTGTGGCTGTCGCGGTACGAGGCCGAAGGGGTCGCGGGCCTGTTGGAACGCAAACGGGGCGCTGGCCGGGAGCAGGTGCCGGCCACGGTCCGCGCCAAGATTCTCGCCGCGACCCGCAGTGCGCCGCCGGAGGGGTTGTCGCACTGGTCTTCTCGGGAGATGGTGAAGTTCATCGCGCGCACCGAAAAGGTGACCGTATCGCATCACTACGTTGCCACGCTGTGGCGCGACACTGGGTTGAAACCGCATCGACAGGGCACGTTCAAACTCAGCCGTGATCCCCGATTCGCCGAGAAGGTCGCCGACATCGTCGGGCTGTACCTGGACCCTCCCGGTGCGGCGGTGGTGTTGTCCATCGATGAGAAGACCCAGGTTCAAGCGCTGGACAGGACCCAGCCGCTGTTGCCGATCGACTTCGGTGTCACCGAGAAACGCACCCACGACTACATCCGGCACGGCACCACCAACCTGTTCGCCGCATTGCAGGTCGGCTCCGGTGAAATCTACGGCGAATGCCACCCGACCCGTGACGGCCCACAATTCCTGGCCTTCCTCAAAGCTGCGGTGAAACCGCACGCAGGCAAGGACATTCACGTCGTGCTGGACAACCTGTCCACCCACACCACCCCCGAGGTGGCGCAATGGCTCACCGACAACCCCCACATCAGTTTTCACTTCACCCCGATCGGATCCTCGTGGATGAACCAGATCGAAACCTGGTTCGGGATCATCACCCGCCAAGCCATCCGCCGCGGCACCTTCACCTCGGTCAAAGTCCTCATCAAGATCATCCGTGACTACATCGAGCACTGGAACGCCGACGCCCAACCCTTCGCCTGGACCGCCACCACCGACGAGATCCTCGCCAAGGTCGCACTCACCCAAACCAACATCCGCCGACTCGTCGACAACAACGCCAAGTAAATAAAACAGAATCACGCGACACTAGCCACGTCGTGCCTTTGAACAACTCGGAGTCAAGCACCGCTTTCGTTTCAAACTCTTTTCCTCGGCTATCGGAATAATAAATGGTCGCGGCATGCCGGGCGGGAAGCACTATGTCGGCCACGGCTTGCTCAATCGGCTTATCGTTCTTGCCGGTTGTCGATAGGTGCCCCTGGACCTCTAGTTTCTGCTGGTCATTCCGATTCAGTCTTTCCAGCAAGGGGCTGCCACTTCTTCTGATGGCGCTTGCGAGAAACCGAGTTATCCCACCCAGTTCGCCACTCCTGGCCAGGCGCAAGAATCGGAAATTCGGGGATGGGAACGTCAGCAAGTTCACCTTTCGAAAGCAGATTAGGCGTAGCTTTCAAAGGGGGATCGATGACTGCCCTCACGTTATAGGCGGGGGTTGAGCCAAAGTTTCTCACCACGATCTCAATAAATTGCTTAACGGACGGATTAAGTTCGGTATATAGAACGACGTTCGGTTGTGCCTGTTCTTCGGCGATCCTGACCTGGGTTCTGATTGCGTCTTGGGCCTGTTGCGCTTGGGCCAGTCTTGCGTCTCGGGCCTCGCCGACCTGCTCCTGAGCTTTCTCGACCTGTTGCTTCGCGTAGCGACCGGCAACCACCACGGTCGCGATTCCGACCAGGACCGCCACCCACGCCGCCGAGGCTGACCAGAAGTCGGGTGCCCGGTGCATCAGGTTCGCGATGGCCGGTCGCAATCGGCCAGTCATGTCCAGAGCGGCCATACCGCCAAGGGCGAGCAGGACGCCGATCGGCCACCACTGCTTCGCAACGTCGGTCCCTCGCCCCACGCGTCAACCGTAGGCACGACAACCGACAAGTCACCCCGACGCGCCGTTTGCTGTGGCGGGTCAGTCCCCGCCGTGTGGAGGACTTGTGGAGGATTTTTAGCCGTTTCGATACCCCTTTGGGGTATGCCGGGAAACGCCGAAGGCCAGGGAAAACTATGTCTGACCTCGGGTTTTGGTGGTGCGCAGTCAGGGTTTCGAACACCGGACCCGCTGATTAAGAGTCAGCGGCTCTCATCGAACCTCTGGGTTACGAGCTGTGTCCCAAGGGTTTTGGCTACCTCGCGTCGTCGCACATGCGCTGGTCAGGCGGGGTCGGGTGTCCGACCGCTTGCGTCCGGTCGCACTGATTTGGGGCGGTTTCACGGAGTTTTGTTCCCAAATTTGTTCCCAAGCGATCGCTAATTTTTTGCGGTTCTATCCACCGTGCCGCCGAACGCTGACGGGACTTACGGCACGACAGCCGTAGCCGCGGTCCCTGAGGCACGAGGCCACACGCCGGAATCGACGCCGCCGCGCGAACCTCAGTCCTCAGCCCGGTCGAACTTGAACAGACTGAAGGATTTTAAGTCCCTCTGGTCGCGTTCCTGGAGATGTCGCAACTGGTCCGAGCGACCGCCTACCAGCGCAAACGTTCTCAGGGCGTCTCAGCGTTACGCCGGCCGTTTCTCCCTGGTTGTCACACCGATGTGACAACGCGGCCCGAAACTGAACGGAACAGCCACGCATCTCAAATCGGACTGCGGGTCGCGGAAAATCAACGAAGTTTGAACCGCGCCTCTTCTCGCTCAACAGCGAGTCACCGGTAGGGCCAGGCAGCGACAAGCTCGGGCCCCGAGGGGCCAGCACTACTGGCCCCGGCGACGCCAACCGCGGAAACCACCGCCAGTGGTGGCCACGGTGCGGGTGCGCCGGCGGGAGTCGAGGGCGTAGGCGCCCCCGCCGGTGAATACCAGGAGGAAGAACCCGAAGCAGTACAGGATCGCGGGCTCGCCGCCGTTACCGAAAGGGGGCAGGTACGGCGAGAACCCGTGGGGCAGATGCTGAGTGAAGTAGGCGAACGCCATCTCGCCCGAAGCGACGAAGGCCGCGATGCGAGTGAAGAGTCCAACGGTGACGAGAAGACCGGTAACCAGTTCGATGACGCCGGCCCACCACAGCGGCCACCCACCGACCGGCGCGGTTGGGCCCATGGCAATCGGCCAGGCGAACAGGATCGCCGAGCCGTGAAGGGCGAAGAGTATGCCGAACACGACACGGAAGAGACTCAGTACCGCCGGCGAGTGAGGATTGAGTCGGGCATCCAGGTTGCGAGTCATGTGCCGACCCTACGACGCGACATCCTCTCGACTGCGTTGATTGGTCACGCCACAACGTTTCCGCCCGTCAGGCGGAGTTGCGGCTTACACCAATGTTTTTCGGCTGGGCAGACCCGGCGGAAACCGTCCAATCGGACCGGCTGGAGCACCCGGATCGACGGTTTGGCCCCATTTGGCCCCATGGCCCCAAGGTCGACTGCAACTTCTAGGTTATGCCCGCGGTCCGTCAGTCTGGCACGCGTATTGATCTGGGAACCTGACACACAGCGGCGGCGGACACTACGCGGAGCGACGTACCGACCTGCGGAAACAGCGGGGGACGTTGACGCGGTCAACACGCCTGCCGGAACGCGACGATCGCGATGTCACTGCGGTCCGACGACATTTAACTCGCTACGTAGACCGTATTGGTCGAGTACCCGCCGGTCAGCGGGTTGGGGAACCGGACGACGGATGCCTCGGACCGGTCGAAGACCTCGGCGAGGACCGCCTCGAAGTCAAGGTCGGGCGGATCGTCGGACCACAGCGCGAAGACCCCGCCGGGATGCAGGTGCCCGACGAGCTTTCCCAGTCCTGCAGGCGTGTAGAACGCGCTGTGGCTCGGGTGCAGGACGTGTCGCGGCGTGTGGTCGATATCGAGGAGGATGGCGTGGAAGCGGCGGCCCGGTGCCTCCGGATCAAAACCGACGTTGCTGTCGGCCATGGCGAAGAAGTCGCCTCGCTGCAGGCGAACCCGCGGATCCGACACCAGTTCGGCGGTGTCGGGAAGCAACGCACGCTGATGCCAGCCAATGACCTCCCCGAGTGCTTCCACCACGACGAGCGAATCAATGCGGGGATCGTTGAGCGCCGCCTGCGCGGTATAGCCGAGCCCCAATCCCCCGACGACGACATCGAGGTGGGCATCGACCGCCTGGGCCAGGCCGAGGCGCGCGAGCGCTACCTCGGCCACGGTGAACAGGCTCGACATCAGGAACTCGTCGCCGAGCTTGACCTCGTACACGTCGACGTTCAGGGACGGCTCAATCCGCCTGCGCAGGCTGATGACCCCCATGCGGGTCTGGGACCAGTCGAGTTCCTCGAAGCGTGCACTCACAACGCACCACCGACCCGCCCGCAATATCGCTCGCCGAGAGCAGCTCGGCGAGTGAATCCTACAGACAGTCAGCGGATCGGCACTGCGGTCGAGGTGTCGTGGTCTGCGCGGACTCTGACGACGGACTGTCTGGACGAGGCCAGCTGGTCGAGGTCCCGGTTCAACTGGCGGCGACGAGGTCAGTCTGCCACCGCTCCTCTGCAGCCTCAACAATCCGCTGAGCGGTCCGATAGTTGATGCCCGACTCCTTGGCGGCAGCGTTGATCGATGCGCCGTCACGGCTTGCAGCCAGCACTGCGATCACCGTCTCGACGGACTGGGTAGTCACACCGTATGCAATCAGCTCCGACGCAAGATCTGCATCGACCTGTGTCGTCTCGGTCTGCACCGAGTCATGCACTGTCTGTGCCGGATCGGGTTGTACCGATACAGGGGTCTGTACCCCCTTTGCTTGTGCCGTCTGCGCCCGCGTGCGGGTCGGCGCAATCGGTGTGACCTCGGCTTTTGCACTCTGCGTCCGAGATTGCGCCAACCGTTGCATCGTTGGAGTTGGTGCACTGGCGGACGCGGTCACGGTGCGGGCGCGGCGGGCGGGTTTGTCTCCGAGCGCAACCAGCATCAGGGTGCAAACTCCCACTGCAGTGTCGATGATGGCAGGGAAAACCCATGCCCATGCGGGTGGTGTGCCCGTCTGGATTACCAGGTCACGGAGCGCGCGGAAGCTGAGCATGAATGCGCCAGCACCGATGACTGCAACCGCCGCGATAGCCCAGCGGTAAACCCTGCCGGACGCACCCGCACGGACGGCGAGGGCGATCCCGT
>JAOPVX010000192.1 GCA_025965975.1 Mycobacterium sp.
AGGCGCTCGAGTTCATCACGGACATCATTGAGCGCGCCCTCGCGGAACACAATTCGCCCGGGCAGGGTGTCGCGGGTGAAGCTGAACAGCGCCAGCGTGGGGGAAGGTGCCGATGTCATGGTCATTGGGAGCCTTTCGCTATGCGTCGGGGTCAACGCGGACTGCTGCGGCCGGTACTGAACGTCACGTCGGAAGACTCGCTTGCTACGAGCACCAAATCCTGGTGCAGTTCCCAAAACGGTGCGGTGCGACCAGCAGCGGCGCACCGCTCGGGATCGCTGACCCGGTCATAGTGCACGAGGAGGGTGGGCTTGACGCCGAAGACCGCGTCGCTGCTGATCCATGGGTCGTCGCGGGTATAGAACTCGGTAACCACCGTGCGAAAGCCCGGCGCCGAGGCGATCACGTGCAGATGGGCCGGCCGCATGTTGTGCCTGCCGGTCGCCCGCAGCAGGTCGCCGACTGGTCCGTCGTCGGGGATCGGGTAACTGACAGGCTTGATCGTCCACAGCTCGTAGCCGCCGTCGTCGTCGGTGATAAACCGCCCGCGCAGGTTGTAGTCCGGCTGGCGCGGGTCGGTGTTCTCGTAGAGGCCGTTGTGGTCGGTGCCCCAGATGTCCAGTTGGGCACCGGGAATGGGGCAACCGTCGACGTCGAGCACTCGGCCCACGATGTGGGCGGTTTCGCCGTCGCGGGGACCTCGGCAGATGTCGGCGCCGTTGGGTTCGACGGGTGATCCGGCGCGGTAGAACGGTCCCAGCACGCTGGTTTCCAGCACCCCGTCGGGAACTGGCGCCGCCAGTGTGTCGACCGTCATGGTCAGGCCCAACACGTCGGCCAGCAGGATGAACTCGTGCCGTGACTCGTCACTGAAGTCGCCACAGCGCTTGAGGTAATGCGCCGCAGCCAACAGCTCGCGCGGCTGAAGGCGGACTTCGCGCGCGAGATCGTGGGCGTGGCGTATCAGCGCCGAAACAACCTCTCGCAGACGCGGATCGGGTGTCGGAGCCACGGCGGCCAACACGGTTTCGGTGATCTGTTCGCTGGTGGTCGCCGCCGCGGTCGGCGTGGTATTCACCGTCGCCCACCGTCGCGTCGGGTTCGATCGCCGGCGGTCTGATTCGGTCCGGCCCACAGCGCGGGCGGGATGAAGTAGCCGCGTCCCAGTCGGCGGCGGTAGGCCGGTGGAACGATGGTGCTCTCCGGGACTGCCTCGGCGGTGTCACCGGCCTGTTCGACGGGGACGGTCACAGCCGTGATCCCGCCGGTGCAGGGTGCGCCGTGACCGTCAGGTCGCGCAGCACCGCCAGGACGTCTTCGGGTTCGGCGCGGTGGGTGTAATCGGCACGGACAAAAGCGAATTGCACCACACCATCGGTGTCGACGATGTAGGTGGCCGGCAGCGGGACCTCGGCCCGTGGGCTGCCGTTGAAGGCCGCAACGTCGTTGCCATTACCGAGTTGGTAGCGCACCACCTGGGGGTCGATAGTGTGGGTAAGCCGGTACTGCCGTGCCACCTCGTTGTCCACATCGGAGAGCACCGGGTAGCCCAGCTGGTTGACTTCGGCCGTGGTCAACGTGCGGTCCGGCAACTCGGGGCTGATCGCCACCAAGGTGGCGCCCAACTGTCTGATCCGCCCCAGTTGCTGCTGGTAGGCCCTCAGCTCGAGATTGCAATACGGACACCACCCGCCCCGGTAAAAGCACAGCACCACAGGACCGGTCTCCAACAGCGCCCGCACGTCCACGTCGACACCAGCGCCGTCTTGCAACATAAACATCGGTGCCTGATCGCCGACGCTGACCGCGTTCTCTGCCGGACCATCACGAGCAACGGCGTCGATGGCGTTGGCGCGCACTGCGCGCTCTTCGGCGCTGCGGTTGACGTGCGCGTACAGGCGTTGTGCGGCGAGGGCGGTTTCCAACACAATGTGTCCTGTTCGGTTGAAGTGTTCAGCTTTGGTGCGCAGCGCCGGGTGCCTCTATGCCAGCGAGGAAGTGCTGATCGTCGCCCGGATCTCGGTCTGGACGTGGGGATCCAGGTTCGGTTTGGGCGAGTCGGGGTCCTGCCCCCACAGCAGGCTGACTTCTGCTCCGTCGACGGCCTCGGCCTCGTCGATCATCGCCAGCGAGCACAGACAGTCGATGTTGACCGTGTAGCCGCTGAAGGTGGCCAACCCGACCAAACGGCCGTCCTTGCGCACCTGGTCGAACTGGAAATGCGTGAACGAGGTGATGGGTAGGTCGAGTCGCATGGGACGAGCGGCCGGCTCTCGGTACAGGTTGTCGGCGAACACCCGAGCGGCATCGGCCTCGTTCCACCGCAGCCACACCTTCCGACGGTGCGTCTGCGACGCTCGCCGTTCAAGCGCCTCACGCCCGACGAACTCGTGGTCGAATTTGATGTTGCGCCCGTAGCCCAGATCCCACGGGGTGGAGTAGTAGTCCTCGATGTCGTCTGAGGCGAAGCTGCCACCGATGCTGGCGAAGCCTTCCAGCCCCGCCACGGGCAGCCAGCTGCGGTATTCTGCGAGCCGCTCATCGCTGTAGACGGCAGGCATCGGTGCGGGTATCCATCCAGATTCATAGATGGTGCTGACATAGGAGATGGACCCTCCTTGGCGCAGACCGAACTTCTCGCCGGCGTCGAGCAGCGCGTCAAGCACCGCGCGCCCACCCTCGGCGGGGCCCACGATCTCCAGGCCGGTCAGCTCCCGACCCGGAACCCCTGCCATTGTGTGGTTCAGCGCGCGCACCGGCGTGCCGGCGATGTCGAACCGGCCCATGTTGAAAAACCGAATATGCTCCAGTGGGCCACCGCGCACCGCCTCGAGGATCTTCTGCGTCGCCGGCCCGTTGAGCTGATAGCGAAACGTTAAACGCCCCTGCGGATTTGCTTCCGAGCGCTCGTCGCGAACAATGCTGACGTCGTAGCCACCCGTCTCGGCGTTGTACTGGACCCAGTTCGGGGCTGCCGGTGTGCCGACCAGAACATATTCGTCGTCGTCGAACCCGAAAAGGATCGCATCAGAGATGACGTAGCCGTCGTGGTTGCACGCCACGAATTGCTTGGCTTTGTCCTTGCCGAACGTCGCGAAGGTGTTGACTCCGAGATCGGAAAATAACCGTTTGACATCGGGGCCTTTGACGTAGAGGTCCGTCATGTGGTGGGACTGGTCGTACAGCACGGTGGTTTCCTTCCACGCGCGCTGTTCGTCTCGCCAGGTCGTGTATTCGGGCTCGAACGGCATCTTGTAGTGCATTGCGGGCAGGCTGCGTAGCAAGCGTGCCGGATTGCCGGCCTGATCAAGTGCCTGTTGCAGGCTCACACCTGCCAATGTCTCCAGTGACATTGCGTTCCTTCCTATTGGGCGGACGACATGGGCTGATCACAGCACTGCCTTGCTGATGCCACCGTCGACCTCGAGTACCGAGCCGGTCATGTACGTGGACAGGTCAGAAGCCAGGAACACCACAGTGTTGGCGATCTCGGCGGGATCGGCCCACCGGCCGATCCGGATGCCGCTCGCCGCCGCTATGCCGCTGCTTATTTCCTCGACCGTCTGATCCTGGGACTTGCCCATCGCCTCGAGCCGAGCGGCCTGTCCGTCGGTCAAGGTCATGCCGGGGGAGATGGCGTTGACCAAGACGTTCTTCGCGGTGGCCTCGCTGGCCAGGTAGTTGGTGAACGCGAGCACGGCGGCGTTGGTGATGCCGGTGACACCGGCGTTGGGTACCAATGTCAGCGCCGTCGCTCCGGCGATGTTGATGATGCGCCCCGATCCGGAGTCGCTGAGCAGCGGCAGGGCTGCCGAGGCGACACGGTGAAAGCCCAGCAGTTTGGCGTCCAGGTAGCTCGCGAGCGCTTCGGTCGGAGTTTCGGTTAGTGCCGACGGAGTGAGCTGCGGTCCGGCGGAATTGACGACGATGTCCAGTCGGCCTCCCCAGGAGTGGGCCTTGGCGACGGCGTTGCGGACCGACTCGGTGTCGGTGACATCCGCACCGAGGGTGAGCACATCGTTGGGCACCGGGGAGGGGAGCGTGGCCGCCGCGGTCGTGAGCGCATCCTCATCGCGCGCGATGAGCGCCACCCGCACACCTTGCTCTTGAAGGGCCTTGGCGATGGCGAAGCCGATGCCTCGGCTGGCGCCGGTGATGAGGGCGACCCGGTCCTGAAGTCCCAATGTCATTGCGTTGTTCTCCTATCAACGTCTGTTCGGTTGCGACGCGACCCGACCGGTCGGCAAGCACACGAATTCAATGCGGTTCGCACCCCTGTGCCGATATCCGACCGCGGTGCTGCGGTCTCCGATAAGCGCGTGCAGGTTAATGCCACGACCACCGGCGCGAAAAAATTAACATAACTTGCGTGCTCAAGCAAGAGTTTTATGACAGGGTGTTAGGGAGCGGCTCGCGGCGCGCGAATATGTGCGCTGATGCTGGGAAGACGGCGGCGCTCAGGGGCGGCCGTTCATCGCGGTAGCACCGACCGCCCGCGGGAAGTGACTTGGTTAGCTTGCGTAGTCATCTATTCTGGACTGCGGCGATCCA
>JAOPVX010000015.1 GCA_025965975.1 Mycobacterium sp.
CGTTCAGGGTCAACATGATTGCGAGAGGCCAGAGTTCCGAACCATGCCTCGCGATGACGCCGAATACAAATGCGATCCCGATGGAAACGACGCTGACGACGATCTGGGTAAAACTGAGCACCGCAACTCTCTCATCGTCGGTTACTTCCCGCTCCATCCAGTCGTGAGAAGCCGGAAACACAGCTTGACTTGCGATTGCTGTCAGCAGCATCGCCAGCCCGAACGTCCAAACCATCGGCAGCAGTCGAAACGCCAGCAGCGACAGGGTCAGCACCGCAGCGCACACGCCGATCAGGGCGCTGCACAGGAGCATGCCCCGGACATCGAACCGCTTTCGTACATATGACCAAATGCCGATTCCCGCTAACAGACCTAGTCCGACAAAGGCCAATATCGAATCAAGAGCGCCATTGTCAGGACCTAGTGATGACGAGCTGTATATTCCGTAAAACACGGAGCCCAACGTGATGGATGTGAAGGCCACTTGCGTCACCAGATAGCGCCGAAGCCAGTCCGTGCTGCGGAGTCGGCGAACCCCGTCTCGTACCAGCTCGCCCATCCGCGTTCGTTGAGCGGGCACCAGGTCGCGTTCAGGCCGCAGCGCCAAGCAACATATCGCTGAGACAACCATTGCGGCTGCGCCAACCCATAGCAGCTCTGCGTTGTCTATGCCTGGCGAATCGTCAGAAAGAAACCATGCCGAATACGCGGAGATCAACATAACCAACACCGCTCCATAACCCGATTGCTGTAACAGCAGGCTGCTGTGGCGTTCAGGCGGGAGCAGCGCCGACGTGGACAACGACACGATCACACGCGAACACCCCGATAGCACCCCGATGAGGGCACAGGTCAACAGCAGGGGATAGGCGGACACATTCTCGGGCAGAAATTCGATGACGCTCGCGTTCGCAATAATCAGCAGGGCCTGTAGAAAGACGCTCCCGAGCAGTAATGCGATGATTGAAGCGTGCCACCGTGAGGCGGCCTGTGCAATGAACACATTCCCGAATAAGGCGCCCACCGTGTAGATCGGTACGAGAAGGGCCACGACGATGCCCGGTGCGTCGAGCTCAGCACCAATGAACGGAATGACAGCGGTCACGCTGGTGAGTTGGACCGCAACGGTATAGAACGTCCCCTGCGATAGCAGCACCGAGAAATTGCGATGCATAGGAGGCTAGATTAGCGCCCGCGCCGGCCACCCGGCGCATTGTTGCCTACAGGCCCGGCTGACGCGCCCCTGCATCACCGCTGGCCCCAACAAGACATTGCAGGTAACGGTCAGCCACTTGGGTGTCAGCGTCCACGACATCCGATGGCCGTAGCGCGATGGTGCCATGCCCGCGTAGCTAGTTTGGACCTGACTTTTATCACTGCTGCGGGTCCGGCGATCTTGTAGGGATGTGACCTGTGGGTTCAGCTGGATCCTGGTGCGGATTTGTGCACTAGCCGGGGGCCGTAAGGTGCCTGCGTGGCGTATGTGCGCACGGTGAAGACCAGTTCTGGGGCGACGGCAGTGCAGGTCGTGTGGTCGTCTCGGCGGGGGTCACGCTCGATCGAGCACATCGGCTCGGCTCACGACGAGGCTGCTCTGGCCGCCTTGAAGGCCGCCGCCGCCCAGCGGTTGGCCGCCGGCCAAGCTGAACTCAACCTCGGCGTGACGACACAATCGGCATCCGAGCCGTTGCCGATCACCTCTTCGCGGGCCGCCCATCTGTGGGACGCGTTATGCCGCGCCTACGACGTGCTCGGGTTCGACCTGGGCGCCGGCGCCGACGAAGTGTTCCGCCAGATGGTGTTGGCGCGGATCATCGAACCCACCAGCAAGCAGGATTCGTTGCGGGTCCTCGACGAGACCGGCGTGGCCGGCCCCTCGTATCCGACACTGAACCGCAGACTGCCGGTGTACGCCAAACCTGGTTTCCGGCAGTCGCTTTCGACGGCATGCGCTGCTCATGCAGCGTTGGGTCCGGCGTCTCTGGTGCTCTACGACGTGTCCACGCTTCATTTCGAAACCGATGCCGGTGATGGGTTCCGGGAGCCGGGTTTCTCGAAAGAACGCCGCCTGGACCCGCAGATCACGATCGGGTTGCTCACCGACGCCTCGGGGTTCCCGCTGGCCGTGGAAGCCTTTGAGGGCAACAAGGCCGAGACGGCCACGATGCTGCCGGTGATCAACGCGTTCAAGGCCGCTCACCAACTCTGCGATGTCACCGTGGTCGCTGATGCCGGCATGATCTCGGAAGCCAACCAGGTCGCGCTGCAGGCCGCGGGGCTGTCGTTCATCCTGGGCGCCCGCATCCCGTTTCTGCCCGACGTGGTCAGGGAATGGCGCGACGAACACCCCGACGAGGCTGTTCCCGATCAGCTGGTGCTGACCCAGCCGTGGCCGGCCAGCAGTAGTGAGAAGACCCGCGGAATCCCGGATCGGGTCGTGCACTACCAGTACCGCCACGACCGAGCGCGGCGAACATTGCGCGGGATCGACGAGCAGGTCGCCAAGGCCCAGCGTGCCGTCGACGGACATGCAGCGGTGAAACGGAATCGGTTCATCAAGCTGACTGGGGCAACCAAGAGCGTGAACCGCGAGTTGGAGGTCAAGACTCGCGCGCTGGCGGGCTGGAAGGGATACACCACCAACCTGGTTGGCCAGCCCGCCGACTACGTCATCGGTGCGTATCACCAGCTGTGGCGTATCGAGAAGGCCTTCCGGATGTCCAAACACGACCTGCAAGCCCGACCGATCTACCACCGCACCCGCGACTCCATCGAGGCCCACCTGACGATTGTGTTCGCCGCCCTAGCGGTATCGCACTGGATCGAGATTCAAACCGGTTGGAGCATCAAGAAATTCGTCCGAACCGCCCGCCGCTACCGCACCGTCACGATCCAGGCCGGACGACAAACCCTGACCGCCGCTGAACCCCCACCCGACGACCTCGCCGACGCCCTCGCCAGAATCCACGGCGACGGCGGTGCGCACTAGCCTGATAAAAGTCAGGACTTCGGTGATATTTGGAGCCTTGCCCGCAGTCGTGTGGTGTCGGGTGGAGACCTGCAGCCCGACAAGACACTCCCGGAGACGAAGTTGGTTGGTGTAAACGGAAAGACGCGATTTTCGCGTTCGGTCGAGATATGACGATTCCTAATCCGTTGGTCGCAGGGTTCTAGCCCCGTCTTCGCGCCAACGGGAAGGCCGCCGAACGCTCACCCGAAATCCTTCACTCAATTACCGCCCGCGCGCGTTCCACTTCCGGTATTGCGCTGTCGGTCGGCATGCACCTGACCGCTGCAATAAGTGCGGCGCGCGCACGCTCTCCCCGAAGTGCGAAATCATCGAGGGCCGCGCGCAATTCGAACAGGGTCGCGCCCTGGCGGCGCGCGAGGGCGAGGGCAGTAGCGATGTCGGCTCGACGGGCGTCGGGGTCGGTGTGGGTATGCGCGCGAAGCCGCAACAGTTCTGCGTCATAGAAGCGCATGCCGGTGCCCGACCGGGTTCGAATGGCCCCTCGCCGAGGAGCGTCTGTAGGTCCTGACCGTTGATGAGGCGCATGGCCACATAGAGGCGTCCGTCGATCTCACCGACGTCGTAAATGGGTACGACGTGTGGTTCGTCCAGGCGGGCTGCGGCGCGAGCCTCCCGGCGGAACCGCTGCTCGAACGTTCTGTCGTCGGCAAAGTGCGGTAGCAGCATCTTGATTGCCACCGTCCGGTCGATGACAGTGTCATGGGCTCGCCAGACCTCCCCCATCCCGCCTCGGCCCAGCAGCTCTAAGAGGCGGTACCGCCCAAACGGCGTGCCCTGCACTCCGGTCTCCTTCAGCGACAGGCCAGCAAGTGCAAGCACGATAGCGGCTTAGCCGATACCCCGCAGGTGATCTGCGTGCCAAGGCGACCTGCTCAGCGATGTCGCTCGCTTCTTGCGCCCACAGGCCTCGATCGCGTGCTGTTGCCGTCGCTGCCCACGAATAGTCAGACACGAAGTTTTGAAACGCTCATATGTCGTCTATTTCGAGGCACACCTTAGTTCTGCTCGGGTCTGCCGACACGGTGCGCGACACGTGAGATTCGCAGTCTCACTAGTGACGCGCTCTGGAAGCTGGCACCAGCGCGATGGGGCCAAAAAGGGGCCAAACCGCCGATCTGGGTGCTTCAACCCGTCCAACTAGAGCGGTTTCGCCCGGTTTGAACCGTAGAAACACATCTGTGTAAGTTCCAACTCCGCCTGAAAAGCGGAAGGTTAGTGGTTCCACGAGGTCGCCCCCGAGCGTCGGCCACCACTGTTATGTCGCGTAGGATTTAGCAGCCCGCTTTGGGGTGCCTCACGCGTCCGGTAAGTCGTGGCTCTCCCTGTCACGTCGGTGTCACAACTAGGGCGAAACGGCCGGGATTTCGCTGAGACACAGCGCGAGGGTTTGCGCTGGTAGGCGGTTACGGGGACCGGTTGTGACACTTTCGGGAACGCGACCCGGGGGACCTAAAATCCGCCAAGCGTCGGTTCGAGTCCGACTGGGGTGCAATGGATTCGGGCCTCTTAGCGCTGGCTATTACCACTGCACAGGTGCATCGCGTTGGCGCCACCCAGGAAGGTGGCGATTTCGTCGGTGGTCAACTCGCGGCCGGCGGTGTGGCATGCGACATTGATCAAATCCGCCAGCTTGAGGCGCCAGAGCCGCACGGTCCCGTCGTAGGAGCCGCTGACGATCCAGCGGCCGTCCTTCGAGAAGTCGAGCGCAAACACGCTTCCTTCGTGGCCTTTGAGGATCACCGGCGCCGTACCGGGATCGGCTGGATCCCAGAGGCGGACCGTCTGGTCTTCGCTTCCCGTCGCCAGCCAGCGTGAGTCTGGGGTGAATCCGAGCGACAGGATCCGGCCCGCGTGGCCGGACAGGCTCATCGGCTTGGCGGTGGTGGGATCTCGTAGGTCGAGCACTTTGGCCGTCCTGTCCCAGGACCCGAAGGCAACCCATCGGTTGTCGGGACTGAAGGCCGTCTCGATGACGCGGTCGTCGAAGTGGACCTCGGCGACCTTCTTTGGTTCAGGCCCCGATTTGATATCCCAGAGCCTGCCTTCGTGATCGAAGCTTGTGGTTGCCGCCCAGCGGGAATCGGGGCTGAACGCTACTTGCACGATTGCATCCTGGTGCGGCCCGAGCAGGCGTGGCGCCCTGCACGGATCAGGCGAAGTCAGGTCCCACAGCCGCGCCGCGAAGCCGTTCGCCGCGGTGGCGAGATAATGCCCGTCCGGGCTGAAGGTGGGACGGCCGCGAACCCCGTCGGCCTGATAGCACAGGTGGTGCGGCTTGGTCGCGGGGCTGTCGTCCGACACGTCCCAAATAGTCACCGTGCCCACCCAGGTGCCGCTGACCAGCCATCGATTGTCGGGACTGAAGCTCAGGCTGTTGAAATCCGCTGCGGGAAACTCGAGGAGTTTCAACGGCGGCGCAGACCGATTCCGCAAGTCCCACAGCGTGATGACGCCGGTGTCGTCGCTCTTGGCGGCCAGCCAGCGCCCGTTCGGGCTGAACGCGATGGCGTGAGAAGCCGCGGGCATCGCCAATTTCGCCGTGGGCGTGCGGTAGTCACCTGTCGACCACAGCGTGAGGTTGTTGTCGCCCTGGCTCGACGTGGCTATCCATTGTCCGTCGGGACTCACCGCCATACCGACGACAAGAGACCGCGGGTTGGGCCGCAGCACGATCGGGTCGACCAAGGGATCCGGAATGGTCCACAGTCGGGCGTTCGGCTCATCGCTTGGCGCTGTGCCCATCGTGAGGAGATCGCGGGGGTCAGAGCCGGGGCTGAACTTCACAGCGCCGACAGGCAGATCCTGACCGCGCAGCAGCGTCGACGGCAACGTCGGATCGGTCATGTTCCACAAGCGGGCGGTCGCGTCGTCGGAGCCGCTCGCCAGCCAGCTGCCGTCATCGCTGAAGGCGAGCGCCCGTATGGCGGCACTATGACCCTTGAGGGCTATCGGTGGTCGATCGGGCTGCGTGAGGTCCGACAGGCTGATCTCCGCGCCGCCGCTGCCTGTAGCCAGCCAATGGTTATCTGGGCTCAGCGCGACGCCATAGATCCACTGGTTGTGGCCCGCCCTGGCGATCACGTGCTGTGGGGGATCTGGTTGGGTGAGATTCCAGACCTCGGCCATGTAGCCGTATGTCACCGCGAGCCGTGTTTCATCGGCGCTGAACGCAACCGCCAGCAGGGAGTCCTCGTTGAGCGGAGTGGCGTGCACCAACCGCCGAGGTCCTTGACTCGGAAACCCTGTGCCCAAATCCCATAGTCCGACGGCGGCGCCCATCGCTTTGCACTGGCCAGTGCACGTCGTCGCAAGATACCGGCTTTTCGCACTGAACACGATGTTCGCCACAGAGTCGCCGTCCTGTCCGACGTCGCAGGGTGTCTCCAGAAAGCCGTCTGCGGATTTGTGCCAGATGCAGGTGTTGCCATGCTGCGTGCCCGCCGCCAGCCACGCGCCATCCGGGCTGATCGCTACCGACTCCACTTCGCCGTACCGTGCTCCACCCAGTACGGGACCCGGGCCCGCCCCGTCGGCGTTCAGGCGCCACAGGCGCACTGTCCCATCGGCTCCACCGCTGGCCAACCATTGGCCGTCCGGGCTGAATGCAAGCCCGTGGATCGCACCGCTATGCCCGACAAGTGACACGGAATGGTCGCCAGCGTCGACCGCATCCATGCTCCAGAGCTTGATCGTGCCGTCATCGCTGCCGGTCGCCAGCCACCGCCGGTCTGGTGAAAACGCCGCCGCGCGAGTGGGCCCCGAGTGGCCGAGCAGCGGTTGGCCGCCGGTCACTCGCAATTGCTGTCGGATGCCGTCGACCGCCAACAGATTCTCGTCCTGTCCGTCCGTTGCGAGCGCCGCGGCCTGTACGGCGAGTAAGAGGCTGCGTTGCGGTTTCACGCCGACTTCGCTGGTGAGTCTGGACAGTTTCTGGACCTGGAGGACCTTGTTCGCGGCTTGCGTCGCCTCGATTTGTTTCTTCCACGCGATCACGCCAAGAGCACCGACAACCATGAGAACAATCGCGAGGACAGCGACGAATGATTGCAGGCGTCGCCGTTCCGCTTTGGCGATGCGCTCCGTCAGGTCGTCGGTCGTTGCGCCGACAACGCCGGCGACAAGCTGCACCCAGGGCGAACCTGTGGTCAGTTTGGCCTTACGGCGCTTGATGTTCCATGCGTCGCGTAGGTCGACCGCCAGCGCGTCGTTGTCGAGCACTTCACCAAGAGCATCGGGAAACGCCCATTCAGCGGCGTCCACTCCGGCATCGTTGTTCGGCTGACCCGCGACCAGCGCAGGCACGATCTGCATGGCATCCCGCACTTGTGCGAACCGCCCGATCTCCATGTTGACGTACTTGGACGCGCGTGCGTCGGGAGAACACAGGACGACCAGCGTGCGCGATTCCTCCAGCCTGTGCTCGATGCCGCTTTCGAGACGATTGCCGGTCAGGTCGTTGACATCTCGGAAGACGTTCAAATATCGACGGCCGAGACGTTTCCGAATGTCACGGGGCAGGGGGAACCTCTCGAGGTCACGCTCGATCTTGGCTGCCGCATTCCCGTTGGACCGCGAGTAACTGATAAATGCGTCGTACAAAAAGCCGTCTGCCGGTGACTGCTTCTGCTCAGCGCTCGATGGGTGTCGGGGCTCTCTGCTCGCGTCGCCTTGCGGCGTGTGCGAAGTCGGAATGGTCATGGAGACCAGGCTCTCGACTCGCACTGAGAAGTCCGAGTTCCCAACACAGTGTCGGAGGACGTCGAATCGCTACGAGGTAACCGCTTACCGGTCCGAGATGGCATCCTTGCTCCCAATACGACTTACCCGGATCGCGAGGCGCGAGCGATCTTCCAACAGCGGATCGATTGTCGCGTAATTTCGGTTCGGCAATACGAGTACTCGACTACTTGAATTCGCGTGGTGGCGCCCCACGTCTACGCATCCCTCGCGCCGCGGGCGCTCAAACGAGCGAATCTGCGTCGAGCCCGGCTCGGGTGGCCACCTAGCCACGACGGGTGCGCCCGGCAAGCGGTCCCTAGCACCCCGCCAGCCAGAGATTTCGCGCACCTCGCCTCGTCTTACGCCCGATCACCAGCGGAGTTCTGCGACGAGCACGCCAGCGCCACGTCCCTAAAGCGGCGCCCAGCGGCCTTCGCGGCTCTGGAAGTTGTGCACCGATAAGGCGACTGTGGAAGAGTCCGCGGACAAGCCGACGATCGCGTCGAACACCGACGAGATGATCCGCGACGTCACGAGTGCGGCGCTCGCCGCGTTCTTCACCTGTTCGTTGTAAGAAGCCCGTTTTCGGGCATGCACAGAACGGCCGCGGTGGCGGGTTGCATGCCTCGCGGGGATGGGCCGTCGGTGACACGCGGGATCTGAATTGCCGTTTTCGGCGAGAATGACCTGGATTCAACCGGAATTCGCCAGTTGTCTCGAAACGCTAGAGACAACCATATTGCCTGTGTTGCAAGCAGTTTCGAGAAGCCGTCCGGGCCTGCGTGCGTCGCGGTTCGGTAATGCGTTGTTCTCGGGTTTGGCACCCTGCCTGAGCGCCTGTGGCGTCAGCGCTGTCCGTGGTGAGTCTGGGCGGCCTGCCGGATAGCATTGAGGAACGGCGCGTCTTCGTCGCGCACCGACGCGGGAAGGTCCTCGTAGGGGCGGATCGAGTCGTGGGTCGGGTCGATCCCTGCCATCCACGCAGACCAGGCGTCGTGCACGTCGGACGCCTGGGTGGCAGGACCTTTCGCTCGCATTAGGACCGCGTACAGGACGAATAGAGAGTCGGAGTCCTCCGGCACATCAGTCCCGTCGGGGAGGTGGCTCCGGATCAAGTCGGCGTCCGCGTCGAGGTACGTCATCCCGTCAGTCTGCCGATCAAGAGCACGAGGTACAGGAATCCGAACACAACCGGCACGGTTCGCTCGACTCCGCCCAGCTCGTGGAGCGCCTTGCCGATGCGCGCCCGGTGTCCCGTGCGAGCGTCGTTTGGCATCAGCTGCACCCACTCGTCGGTGTAGGGCTTAACCGGCAGGTGCTCAGCCTCGATCTGGTTGATCACTGTGAACTTCGCGGCGTTGAGTCGACGGTACACGCGAAGCAGCAACCACCAGCAGCCGGCCACTGCGACGCCCGCGGCGCACACGGCGATCGACAACACAACGGAATCTGGACTCACCGGCCGGAGTCCGACGACCGCGACCAGCGTGGTATTAACGGTCAAAAAGAACGCGTTCGCCACCGCACGCCGAGCAGAAATTCGATCGGCCATCTCCACCGTCAGCTTGTAGATTTCCAGCACCCGCGGGTCTGGCGGGTTGTCAGTCGGTGCGCTCATCTTGCCCCTCCGACCAGCTTCTTCACGTTGGGCCATGTCCACTCGTAGAGTGTGTCCGCTGGGTGTGCTGCCGTCGGACGGGTTGATCCGCTCTGGTATCCGGCGACAAGGAAGTACGGTGCCTGCTCCTGTTGTGCAATGCCCAGCTCGATGCCCACTCCATTCGCCAGGTGCGCGTACCTGCCGCAAAGCACGATCACCAGCCCGCTCGCCCGGATGCAGCGACGGGCGTCCTCGCGCCAGGTGCCCGACGCCACCTTGATCGACCAGTCGTGCACCTCGAACGAGGAATCCGGGTTCTTCGATTGACCGACCAGCAGGTCCTTCAGCCTTACGTCGTTGTCGTAGTCGAAACTAATGAACGCTCGTTGCACCATGCTGTACTCCCGAGGTTCGCGATTGGTGGGATCCGTCGCCGGATAGTGGAAAGGGTGTCAGACGGCACCGACGGATTCGCCGCATTTGCGGCGAGTGTGTTCGCCTTAGATCAATCTTTGATTTGTATCCTGCGACCGAGCGTCGCGTGTAGCGGCGGTCTCGGTTCGCTCCGCGAGATGGCCTTGGGACGCCGGCCGGTGCCCCAGTAAACAGCACCGACATTCGACAGCTAATGGCCGGCTCCGCGGACGTTGTCACGAGGGTGTCACAACTAGGCGTGAATTCAGAGAGTTGACGGGGGACGGCTTGAGACGATTTTCACTGGTCAGGCCGATTCGAGAGTCATTGCGAGACAACCGAGTTCAGCCTTTGTCCGACTGGGGGCCAATTCGCCACACCCCAGCCGTAGTGTCCTTTGCGTGGCAGAGCGTGATTCGTTGAAGTTCACGATGTGGAACGACGCAGGGGAGTCCGAAACCGTCGAGCTTGATGGGCCGGGCGGCACGATCCGCGTGGTCGTCGGCGAGCCAGGGCGACAGTCGGGCGTCTGGCGGATCTGGGCGACGCGAAATACTTCCGATGTCTATATCGGCGTGCGTGCGATTCTCGGCTACCAGAAGTGGAGCCTGCACGAATCGGGCGACTGGCGATGCCAGTGGATTAGCGGTGAAAGGGCAGTCGAGTTCGGCAGGGGCGGCAGCCGAATAATTGATCAGTGGTCTCAGCCCGCCGAGATGGGCTCGGGATGGACCAAGGGGTTCTCGATTCGCGTTCGACATCAAGACCTCGTTGAGGTTGCTGATCCTGCGGTGGTCCCCGCGGATACGTTGTGGATCCCTCCGCCGCCGGAGGGGCACCTCATCGCTTTGCACGTGGCAATTGTGCGGCCGGATCAAGGTGTGGCGAACCTCAAGGGATTCATACCGCTTGGCGGTTTCACCCTCCCAGACAGACGCGCGGTTCTTCTCGGCGTGTCCAAAGAGCCGGTGACGGAGGAAAACAATCAAGTGATCGCGGCGGCGCTGAATACGACG
>JAOPVX010000215.1 GCA_025965975.1 Mycobacterium sp.
ACGTTGCGCGCGAAGTCGAGTGCATTGGCACCTTCGTTGACGACATAGGCGTGGGGGTTCTCATGCAGGACATCACGGATGGCCCGAAGCGCCCCGTAGAACTGCATCGGGTGCGGATCGACTTCCAGACGTTGCGACATCTTGGCAATGTTCCCAGCTGACCGCTCGGCGAGCTCGCGTTGCCACGCTGCCGGGGCCCTGACCTGATCGGGCTGGGTTCGCTCAATCAGTGCTCGCATGACCGAGCCGATGTCTCCGATCAGCGGGGCGGCGATGGGCTGGTTGCTGTCCAGCTCCGCGGGCTCGATGTCGGCCTGGATGAACTGCACGGCCGGGTTCCACTGTGGCGCCTCGCCGTGGCCCAGTAGCCAGTTCAGCCGGGCGCCGACGAGCATCACGACATCGGCTCGGCGCAGCGCCAACGACCTGGCCTTGGCTACCGACTGCGGGTGGTCGTCGGGTAGCAGGCCTTTCGCCATCGACATCGGCAGGAACGGCACGCCGGTGGCTTCGATGAACGCGCGAATCTGCTTGTCCGCCTGCGAGTATGCGGCGCCCTTGCCCAACACCAGGAGCGGCCGTTGCGCACTCGCGAGGAGGTCAATCGCGCGGTCGACCGCCTCGGGTGCGGGCAGCTGACGCGGTGCCGGGTCGATGAGCCGCCGCAGCGTCGCGGCACCTGCGGCCGTGTCGATGACCTGGCCGAGGACGGCCGCTGGGATGTCGAGATAGACGCCGCCGGGACGGCCCGACACTGCCGTCCGGATCGCGCGGGCAATGCCACGGCCGATGTCTTCGACCCGGTTGACCCGATAGGCGGCCTTGGTGAACGGTTGCGCGGCCGCCAGCTGATCGAGCTCTTCGTAATCGCCCTGCTTGAGGTCGACGATGTGCCGCTCGCTCGACCCCGAGATCTGGACCATCGGAAAGCAGTTCGTGGTGGCGTTGGCAAGCGCGACGAGACCGTTGAGGAAGCCAGGGGCAGATACCGTCAGGCAGATGCCCGGTTTCTTCGTCAAGAACCCGGCCGCCGCCGCCGCGTGACCGGCATCGCTCTCGTGACGGAAGCCGATGTAGCGGATGCCCGACGCCTGCGCGACACGGGCTACGTCGGTGATCGGGATGCCGACCACACCGTAGATTGTCCGGACGTCGTTGAGTTTGAGGGCATCGACAACCAGGTGGTATCCATCGGTGAGTTCGGCAGCCGTTTCGGCCGTCGCTGTTGTTTCCGTTGTCGTGCTCATGTGCGGATGACCTCCTGGTGCGGTTAGTGCTGTGCGCCTTCACTTCTGACGTTCCCCGATTCACACCGCCGTGTCCAAGACTTGTTGGCGACCGGCCGATAGGTGGTGGTTATCAATGCGGTCCGGATCATGAGTCAGGCCGCGGCCTTGAATGGTCCGTCCCGCCAGGATCACCAAAATCGTGACCACAAGCGGCAGTACGGGCGCATAACTGCGGACGTGCAGGAATAACAGCCCGCCAACGACAGCACCCGCGACCAACCCGACCAGCACGCCGATGAGGCGCGGCCTTTCTTCCCGCGACCGGGACCCTGCGAAAGTACCCACGAAGGCGACCAAGGTGAAGGTGCCGGCTGTGGTGAATATCCCTTGTACGCTGAGTGATCGGACTGCCGCGGTCTGGATCCCCATGGCCAGCGAGAACAGGGCGATGAGCACATCGGCCATTTCGGTCGAGGGGTGTCCGGCCGTTGCAAACCACACGACCAGGAAGCAGGCCTCGGCGATCGCCACCAGGACCAGCAAGACCGTCATCGCTGGCGGCCACAAATTCGATTCGTCGGAACGCAGTGCCGCAAGCCGCAGGCCGAGGTAGGCCCCCGCGGTGAACAGCGACAACGCGACAATAACGGGTATCGCGTCGGGACCTTTAATCGCTGAAATTCCGAATCCCAGGAACACGATGTTGCCGGTCATGAACGCAGAGAAGATCTTCCCAAGGCCGAAATAGCTGATGGCGTCGACAGCTCCCGAAGCGACGGTCAGGGCTACGAGAAGCAGATCACGTACGGATTGGCGACGGTGACCGCCGGCATCGGCGGTGGGTGACGCATCGCGGTCTGATTCGTCTCGACGAATTCGCCTTATGCCTAATCGGATCGACGAGGTAGGCATCATCTCCCCGTCGTGGGCATTGCTGGCCATGACAGCAGTTTGTCGTCTCGGCGCCGACATATCGTCCCGGCTACCCCGCATCCGCAGGCCCCTGCCAGCCGGAGCGTCCCGTACCTGCCAGCGTGGGTGGCAACCGCTGGCCGCGCGATATTCACAGGGGGATGGCGCTTTTCGTCACCGCCCGTTGCACGGATGAAGGGGACTGGAGCAAGGACACGCCCCTGATATCACCGGATGTCACGCTAGCCAGCGGACGACGTTCTGGTTGACGGGGGGACTCGAAGTCGGGTCAGCGGTGATGGCATCGGCCTACGGCAGCGGAAGGCTCAAAGTACCTCCCACTGCCGAGCGGTGGAGACCCTGCCTGGGTTGGGAAGCCTAGGGCGCACCGGCGTGAAACGTGGTTCGCCAACCGGCAAGCGAGAGGAACCGATAACCGATGCACGCGATCAGCGCAGCTTGTACGAGTGGGACGATTGGTTCCGGCGCATGACGGTCGATAACCATGTTCGCAGACGACACGAACCTGTCGAGGCGAAGGTGCCGGAGATAACGGCGTCGTTCTGGGTCCTCAAGCTACTGACAACCGCGATGGGTGAAGCGGCTTCTGACTACCTGCTCAGCGCGATGGGCTTCGTGGGCCTCGGTCTTGGCGCAGCGTGTTTCGCATTCGCCCTGTGGGTTCAGTTTCGGACGCGACGGTACAACGCCCTCGCCTACTGGGCGGCGGTGATGATGATCGCCGTGTTCGGCACCATGGCTGCCGACACCCTCCACCACCAGCTCGGCGTTTCCTTTGGGATGTCCACCCTGGCCTGCGCCCTCGCGGTCGCGGCCACCTTGTGGGCGTGGAATCGCGTTGAGCACACACTGTCCATACACAGCATCACCACTCGACGCCGCGAGGTGTTCTATTGGCTGACAGTGTCATTTACGTTTGCCCTCGGAACCGCCGCAGGCGACCTTACCGCCAGCCAACTGCACTTCGGATTCGTCGGATCGATCGTGCTGTTCGCCGCCGTGATGGCCGTTCCGGCGTTGGGCTGTTGGCGTTTTCGCCTCAACAGCGTCGTCGCATTCTGGTGGGCATACATCGTCACCCGGCCGCTCGGTGCCTCTGTCGCGGATTGGCTGAGTAAACCGACCGAGTCCGGGGGTCTCGCATACGGCGACGGTCCTGTCGCCGCCATTCTACTAGCGTTCGCCCTCGTCCTGATCACCGTTGCGGCCATCAGGCGCCCCAACATGGTGGGCGCCTGGGCCGGCGAAAGCGCCGACTAAAAACCGCTCCTACATTGGTACGATGACCGTGCCGTTCTCCTGGAAGCTGCCGTACGCCTGGCCGAGGACACCCGTTCTCGCGCGGAACGTGGTCTGCACATCGCAACCGCTCGCCGCGCAGGCCGGCCTGGCAATGCTGGCCGAAGGTGGGAGCGCGGTCGACGCGGCTCTAGCTGCCGCGATCACGCTGACGCTGGTCGAGCCCGTGTCGAACGGCATCGGCTCGGACGCCTTTGCAATTGTTTGGGACGGAAGGCAATTGCACGGATTGAACGGCTCCGGCCGCTCGCCAGCGGCGTGGACGCCGGAATACTTCCACGGTGGCGGTGTGCCGACGCGGGGCTGGAACTCGGTGACAGTGCCCGGCGCGGTGTCGGCGTGGGTCGAGCTGCACGCCAAGTTCGGCAAACGTCCCTTCGCGCGGATCTTCGAGCCAGCGATCGGCTACGGCTACCACGGTTTCCTCGTCTCACCGACGATCGCCGCGCAGTGGGCGGCGCAGGTGCCGGAACTGCGGGCGCAGCCCGGCTTCGGCGAGGCGTTCCTGCCCGACGGACGGGCCCCGGCGCCCGGGGAGCGCTTCCGGCTTCCGGCGCATGCGGCGACGCTGCAGAAGATCGCGGCAACCAACGGCGAAGCGTTCTACCGGGGCGAGCTCGCCGAGACGATGGAGGCGCATTCGGTGGCGAACGGCGGCGCCATGCTCGCCGCCGACCTCGCCAAGCACCGCGTCGACTGGGTCGGCACGATCACTACTGACTACCGGCGATACACGATCCACGAGATCCCACCGAACGGTCAGGGCATCGTCGCGCTGGTCGCGTTGGGCATCCTCGAACACTTCGAGATGGCTTCGCTCCCAGTGGATTCGGCGGACAGCATGCACCTGCAGATCGAGGCACTGAAGCTGGCTTTCGCCGACGCGCAGACCTACGTTGCCGACACCGATCAGATGGCGGTTCACCCGAGCCAACTCCTTGACAAGGGCTACCTGAAGAAACGCTCGACATTGATCGACCGAAGGCAGGCCAAACATGTGACCGCAGGGACGCCGCCAAGCGGCGGCACCGTCTACCTCACCGCAGCGGACGCCGGCGGGATGATGGTTTCGATGATTCAGTCCAACTACCTGGGCTTCGGCTCGGGTGTGGTGGTGCCAGGCACCGCGATATCGCTGCAAAACCGCGGGACAGGCTTTGTCACGACACCCGGGCATCCCAACCGGATTGGGCCGAATAAGCGCCCCTACCACACCATCATTCCAGGCTTCATGACCAAGGACGGCGCACCGGTGATGAGCTTCGGCGTCATGGGCGGAACCATGCAGCCACAGGGGCACGTGCAGGTCGTGGTGCGCATCGCCGATTACGGCCAAAACCCGCAGGCGGCATGCGACGGACCGCGCTTCCGTTGGGTGCAGGACATGCAAGTGAGTGTCGAGGAGGGCTTCCCGCAGGCAACGCTGGAGGAGCTGCGTCGTCGCGGCCACGAGATCGTCACCGTCGAGGACTACAACCAATTCGGCAGCTGCCAGGCGATCTGGCGGCTCGATGACGGTTACCTCGCTGCCAGCGATCCGCGTCGCGACGGCCAGGCCGCTGGCTTCTAGCCGACGCGCCGCGTGATCACCGCCGGTCGGAAAAGCGTATGTCCAGACTGCGCAGAT
>JAOPVX010000242.1 GCA_025965975.1 Mycobacterium sp.
GACGCTGGCGCAGAAATGGGACCTGACCGCGGGCGAGCTGGCCCGCAACGTCCACACCCACCCGACGATGTCGGAAGCACTGCAGGAATGCTTCCACGGCCTCGTCGGCCACATGATCAACTTTTGAGAGCGATCTGGGTCGCCGGCATCGGCGGATTGGTGGTCGGCCACATCCTGTGGCTGGCCGGGATTTCCATTGCGATCGCGACCCGAAGTGTCAGCAGCTGGGTGTTGGCCGTCGTCGCGGTGTCCTTTGTGCTCGGCGCGGTGGCGGCCGCGCTGGGGTGGCGGTCTTACAAGCGGAAGTCCGAGGTGTGGGCGGCGTTCCTGTTGGCCCTTCCCGTCTCGCCGGTGTTGCTGTCGCTGATTGTGCTTGGGGTTACGTACCTTTAGTCAGACGATGACGCTGTGGGTCCGTGAGCAATGCGGTCCGGAAGCCGTCGGGACTCCTCAGTCTGGAAAGTCGAGCGGAATTTTCAGCGTCGCCATGGTGGCCGCCAATGCATCGTATTGCCCTGCAACCGTGCAGAATTCGATGAGCTGCGCCCGGCTCAGGATGCCCGACAGCGCCGCCCATGTTTCGGACGACATCGACCGGGTGATGACGAACTCGTCGGTCGCGGTGATCAGTACTCGCTGCCGTTCGGTGAGCCCGTCGGCGTCCGGTCCTTCGAAGATCCTGGCCTGAAGCTCGGCGTCGACTCCGCGGCTCTTGGCGAGCCGCCGATGCTGCTGCAGCTCGTACTCACAGTCGCGCAGGTGCCCCACCCGCAGGATCACCAGTTCGGCGTCCTTGCGGGAGAGCTTCCCGGCGTAGAGCAGATAGCTCGAGAACGGCAGCCACGCCAGAAACAGCAGCCGATGCTGGCCCAGCACGTTGAACAGATGGAACTTGGGTGCCCGGATTCCGCGGGCGCCGAGCTTGGCGATGGCCCAGTTGATCGGTCCCAGTTCACGGAGGCCACCGGGAGGGATGCGCGCGGGAACAGTCTCGGGAGCGCTCATTGAGCGAGTCTGTCACAGCCTGCCGAGCCCCACGACCTTCAGCCTTGAACTGGGCTTATGGCGATGCGCGACTGTTCCAGTCGGCTTGCGACGGAGGCTGTTCCGGTCACGACTTCACCCGACGACCTGCGTGAGCAGAACTATGGCTGCTTCACCAGATAGGGAGACACCGTGCTGCGATGCTCGTTGATGTCCAGTGCGCGTCCGAGCGCGGGGAACGCCCGCTGCGGGCAGTTGTCGCGCTCGCAGACACGGCAGCCCGCGCCGATCGGCGTCGCGTTCTCACCCGACAAATCCAGTCCTTCAGAGTAGACCAGCCGGTGCGAGTGGCGGAGTTCGCAGCCAAGGCCGATCGCGAAGGTCTTACCCGGCTGGCCGTAGCGCGACGCGCGGCGCTCCACGGTGCGCGCCACCCACATGTAGCTGCGCCCATCCGGCATCTGCGCGATCTGCACCAGGATCTTGCCCGGGTTGGCGAACGTCTCATAGACGTTCCACAGCGGGCAGGTGCCGCCGGATGATGAGAAGTGAAAACCGGTGGCGGACTGTCGCTTCGACATGTTGCCTGCGCGGTCGACGCGGATGAACGAGAACGGCACGCCGCGCATAGACGGCCGTTGAAGGGTAGACAGCCGATGCGCGATGGTTTCGAAGCTGACGGAGTAGAACGCCGAGAGCCGCTCGACGTCGTAGCGGAAGTTCTCAGCGACGTCGTGAAATTGCCGATACGGCAACACCGTTGCGGCCGCGAAATAGTTTGCCAGCCCCAGCCGGGCCAGGGTAGCCGACTCCTCGCTGGTGAACTTGCCCTCGGCGACCAGCTTGTCGACCAGTTCGCCGAACTCCAGGTAGGCCAGCTCGGCTGCCATCTTGAAGACCGTTTGCCCCGACGACAGGTGACCGCTGATCTCTAGGGTCTTGGTCGCCGGGTCGAAGCGGTGCAACACCGTGTCGCCCAGGTCGATTCGTCGCACGATGTGCACACCGTGCACCCTGGTCAGCCGGTCGGACAGCTCGCGGGCCAACTCGGCGCGGTGCATCCGCATGCGAATGGTCAGATCCTCGGCGGCGGTGTCGAGTTCGTGCAGGTAGTTCTGCCGCTGATAGAAGTAGTCCCGCACTTCCTCGTGCGGCATCGTGATCGATCCGGTGCCGCTGCCGTCAGAGAACCGATCCTCGGTCGCGGCGGCGAGCTGCGTGGTGGTCAGCCGGTAGCGCCGGTGGAGATTGACCATGGCGCGGGCCAGCGCCGGGTGCGAGCCGACCATGTCGGCCACCTCGGCGAGATCGACGTCGATGTCGAGGTCGCGGTCTGTGGTGACCTCGCGCAGTTCGGCGACCAGGCGGGTGTCGTCCTGGGATGCGAAGAACGTCGCGTCGACACCGAACACCTCGGTGATCCGCAGCAGCACGGCCACCGTCAGCGGGCGAACATCGTGCTCGATCTGATTGAGGTAACTCGGCGAGATCTCCAGCATCTGCGCCAGCGCCGCCTGGCTGAAGCCGCGTTCGCTCCTGAGCTGGCGCACCCGCGATCCGACAAACGTTTTTGCCACGTCAGACAGCCTAACAACCGTGTGAAGCCAGCCTTCGCATTGTTGGCAGATCGGCGAATATGGCAGGATCGGGAGCCGGTTGGAGTAACAGGGGAGAACCAAGACATGGCGGGCATCGCGGGTAGCACCGGTTTGGGAAAGGTGATGATGCCTGTGCCCGATCCGCACCCGGACGTCTTCGACAGGCAATGGCCGCTGCGGGTCGCCGATATCGACCGCGAGGGCAGGCTGCGGTTTGACGCGGCGACCCGGCACATTCAGGACATCGGCACGGACCATCTGCGCGAACTCGGCTTCGAGGAAACCCATCCGCTGTGGATCGTGCGGCGCACGATGATCGACCTGATCAAGCCCATCGACTTCCAGGACATGCTGCGGCTGCGGCGGTGGTGCTCGGGCACCTCGAACCGGTGGTGTGAAATGCGGGTACGCATCGATGGGCGGCGCGGCCGCGGTCTGATGGAATCCGAGGCGTTCTGGATCAACATCAACCGCGAAACCCAGGGCCCGGCGCGCATCGCCGACGATTTCATCGAAGGCCTGCAGCGCACCACCGACGTCGACCGACTCAGGTGGAAGGCCTACCTGACGGCCGGCAGCCGTGAGGACGCGGTACAGATCCGTGAGTATCCGGTCCGCGTCGCCGACATCGACATCTTCGACCACATGAACAACTCCGTCTACTGGACCGTGATCGAGGACTTCCTGTTCAGCACGCCGGAGCTGCTGAACAAACCACTGCGGGTGGCCATCGAGCACGACGCCCCCGTGGCACTCGGCGACAAGCTGGAGATCATCTCGCACGTGCACCCCGCAGGATCAACCGAGCAATTCGGCGCTGACCTGGCGGACCGCACTGTTAGAACGCTCACATATGTGGTCGGCGACGAGACAAAAGCCGTCGCATCCATCTTCGCCCTCTGAGGCGGGCGACTTTAACAGTACGAGCGTACTGACCAGCAAAAATCCCGTTACCGGCCAGTAGCTACTGAACCGGTACAGCCGATAGCCACGTTCGCAAACTTAACAAGTTAAGGGTGGACGTTGGCGAAAGTTGGCAACTGAAACTGGTGGACCTGCGGTTATTCCTTGGTGCATGCTCGAGTTAGCACATAAGTGAAGATGCTGGAGCGTTAACAACCGTCCAGGGTGAGAGCGGCTCCAGCGACTTGCAAAAGAAGGAGCACAATGTCGACCGTTGGCACGCCGAAGTCGCCCGAACAGATCCAGCACGACTGGGACACCAACCCCCGGTGGAAGGGCATCGAGCGCACCTATACCCCCGCCGACGTGGTGGCCCTGCAGGGCTCGGTCGTCGAGGAGTCCACGCTGGCCCGTCGCGGCGCGGAGATCCTGTGGGACCAGCTGCACGACATGGAGTGGGTCAACGCGCTCGGCGCGCTGACCGGCAACATGGCCGTCCAGCAGGTGCGCGCCGGCCTCAAGGCCGTCTACCTGTCGGGTTGGCAGGTCGCCGGTGACGCGAACCTGTCCGGCCACACCTATCCCGACCAGAGCCTGTACCCGGCCAACTCGGTGCCGCAGGTTGTGCGCCGGATCAACAACGCGCTGCTGCGCGCCGACGAGATCGCCAAGGTCGAGGGCGACCGCTCGGTGGAGAACTGGCTGGTGCCCATCGTCGCCGACGGCGAGGCCGGCTTCGGTGGTGCGCTGAACGTCTACGAGCTCCAGAAGGCCATGATCGCCGCGGGCGTCGCAGGGTCGCACTGGGAGGATCAGCTGGCCTCGGAGAAGAAGTGCGGTCACCTCGGTGGCAAGGTGCTCGTCCCCACCCAGCAGCACATCCGCACCCTGACCTCGGCGCGGCTGGCGGCGGACGTCGCCGACGTGCCGACGGTCGTGATCGCCCGCACCGACGCCGAGGCGGCGACGCTGATCACCTCCGACGTCGACGAGCGGGACCGTCCGTTCATCTCCGGCGAGCGGACCAAGGAAGGCTTCTACCGGGTCAAGAACGGCATCGAGCCGTGCATCGCCCGCGCCAAGGCATACGCGCCGTACTCCGACCTGATCTGGATGGAGACCGGCAAGCCGGACCTCGAGCTGGCCAAGCAGTTCGCCGAGGGCGTCAAGGCCGAGTTCCCGGACCAGATGCTGTCCTACAACTGCTCGCCGTCGTTCAACTGGAAGAAGCACCTCGACGACGCGACCATCGCGAAGTTCCAGAAGGAGCTGGCGTCGATGGGCTTCAAGTTCCAGTTCATCACGCTGGCCGGCTTCCACGCCCTGAACTACTCGATGTTCGATCTGGCCTACGGCTACGCCCGCAACCAGATGAGCGCCTATGTCGAGCTGCAGGAGCGCGAGTTCGACGCCGAGGAGCGCGGTTACACCGCGACGAAGCACCAGCGCGAGGTCGGCGCCGGCTACTTCGACCGGATCGCCACCACGGTGGACCCGACCTCCTCGACGACCGCTCTGACCGGTTCGACCGAGGAAGGGCAGTTCCACTGACGATGAGTGGGCGTGGCCCGCGAAGGGGAAGTGGAACCGAAGGCAGAAGCCACTGACGATGAGTGGGCGTGGCCCGCGAAGAGGAAGTGGAACCGAAGGCAGAAGCCACTGACGATGAGTGGGCGCGGCCCGCGAAGTTGACAGCACGGGCACCGCCCGCCATGTTGGGCCCGGGCTGATGCTGCGTGAGGGAGTTTTCTGTGAGCGATTCAATCGAGCGAGTAGGCGTGATCGGCGCGGGGCAGATGGGCGCAGGCATCGCCGAGGTGTCCGCAAGGGCCGGTGTCGACGTCATCGTCTACGAGCCCACCGAGGCGCTGACCACCGCGGGCAGGGCTCGCATCACCAAGTCGCTCGAGCGCGGCGTGAGCGTGGGCAAGATCACCGAACGCGAGCGCACCGCGGCACTGGCGAAGCTGAAATTCACCACCCGCCTCGCCGATCTTTCCGATCGTCAGCTTGTCATCGAGGCGGTCATCGAGGACGAGACCGTTAAGGGCAACATCTTTGCCGAACTCGACAAGCTCATCACCGATCCCGACGCCGTGCTGGCGTCGAACACGTCGAGCATCCCCATCATGAAAATCGCTGCGGCGACGGACAATCCAGGCCGCGTGCTCGGCCTGCACTTCTTCAATCCAGTGCCGGTGCTGCCCTTGGTCGAACTGGTCAGCACCCTGGTTACCTCCGACGCGGCTGTCGCGCGCACCGAAGAGTTCGCGAGCAATGTGCTAGGCAAGCAAGTCGTGCGCTGCAGCGATCGCTCGGGGTTCGTCGTCAACGCGCTGCTGGTGCCCTACCTGCTTTCGGCCATCCGGATGGTCGAGGCGGGCTTCGCCACCGTCGAGGATGTCGACAAGGCGGTGGTGGCCGGGCTGTCGCATCCGATGGGGCCGCTGCGACTGTCCGACCTCGTTGGGCTGGACACGCTAAAGCTCATCGCGGACAAGATGTTTGAGGAGTTCAAGGAGCCGCACTACGGGCCGCCGCCGCTGCTGCTGCGCATGGTCGAGGCGGGCCAGCTTGGCAAGAAGTCCGGCCAGGGCTTCTACAAGTATTGACAGTAGGAGCGTTGGCGCCAGACGCGTAAATTAGTTAGTCTACACTTTCGGGCAGGTCCGCCGCCTGTGCTGCGCTTGAGTAGCCTGCCCACCGCCTGCAGTGGAGACAAAGGTAGCTATCGCATGTCAGAAGTCCCATCCGAACTTTCGCCGTACTACGAAGAATCCCAGTCGATTTACGACATATCGGATGAGTTCTTTGCCTTGTTCCTTGGCCCAACCATGGGCTACACGTGTGCCTATTTCGAACGCGACGACGTGACGCTGGAAGAGGCGCAGAACGCCAAGTTCGATCTGGCGCTGGGAAAGCTCGGCCTCGAGCCGGGGATGACGTTGCTCGACGTCGGATGCGGGTGGGGCGGCGCGCTGGAGCTCGCCGTACAGAAGTACGACGTCAATGTCATTGGTATCACGTTGAGCCGCAACCAGTGTGAGTACAGCATCCAGAGGCTGGCCGCAGTCTCGACGTCGCGCTCGGTGGAGGTGCGGCTGCAGGGCTGGGAGGAGTTTGACGAGCCCGTCGACCGCATCGTGAGCATCGGAGCGTTCGAGGCATTCAAGAAACCGCGCTACGCAGCATTTTTCGACATGGCATACCGTGTTCTGCCCGACGACGGCCGAATGCTTTTGCACACGATCCTTGGCCACCCGATGAACTACTTTCACGAGACGGGGATTGCAATCACGTTGAGTGATCTGAAGTTCATGCGTTTCATCGGCAAGGAGATTTTCCCCGGCGGGGAGCTGCCATCCGAACAAGATGTCGTCGAGTTTTCCCAGACCGCCGGCTTCTCGGTGGAGCGAGTTCAGCTGCTGCGGCCGCATTATGCGCGAACCCTCGACATGTGGGCGGCCGGTCTGGCGGCCCATCGTGACGAGGCGATCGCAATTACCTCCGACGAGGTATACGACCGTTACATGCGCTACCTGCCGGGATGCGCGGACTTCTTTCGTCGCGGGATCAGCAACGTGGGGCAGTTCACCCTGACGAAGGGCTGGCAGTCAACCGCTAGGATTCTGCGAGCCGCTTCTTCTCCGCTTTGACGTCGAAATCCGCTGGTGGCCAAGACAAGTTGAGCCCCTCCAACGCCTCGATCAGCAGCTCGAGGATGGCCAGCCGGCTGTACCACTTGCGGTCGCACGGCACCACGTGCCATGGCGCATGGTCCGTCGACGTGCGCTCGAGCAGGACCTGATACGCCTCCTGGTAGGCGGGCCACAGCAGCCGTTCGTCGACATCGGCCGGGTTGTACTTCCAATACTTGTCGGGTCGTTCGAGCCGCTCGGACAAGCGAGCCTTCTGCTCGTCGAGCGAGACGAACATCGCCACTTTGACGATCGTCGTGCCCTCGTCGACGAGTTTCTTCTCGAACCGGTTGATCTCGTCGTAGCGCTTGCCCCAATCCTGTGGCGGCACAATGTTGTGTACCCGAACCACCAGCACGTCCTCGTAGTGCGATCGGTCGAACACCCCGATGTGGCCCGCAGGCGGCAGGGCGCGCCGAATCCGCCACAGGTAGTGGTGCTTGCGTTCTTCCTCGGTGGGAACGCCGAATCCGGTATAGCGGATGCCCTGCGGATTAGCCGCTCCCACAACGTGTTTGACGATCCCGCCTTTGCCTGCCGTATCCATGCCCTGCAGTACGAGCAGTAGCGATCGGTGGTCGTCGGCGGCCCTGCTGTTGGCGTAGAGCATCTCCTGCAACTGCGCGAAGCGCTCGTTGCGCTCGGGCTGCAGGTCAACAGCGTCGCTCTTGTTGCCCTTGAATCCTGGCGTCGCGCTGGTGTCGAGGCGGGCCAACTTGTTGCCCTCGCGGTACACCAGGTAGTTGTGCGGCTCGTGTGTCCAGGGCTTGGGCAGATCCGAGGGCTTACTCACGTGCCAGCAGCCGCGGAGGCAGTATCGGTGACGGGTGTGGCTTTTCACCGAACTTCTCCAACGATCCGCCAACCTCGACGATGCCGCACAACGCGCTCCACGACAGCATCGTCAGGTAATCGATCAGCTCATCGGCGCTCATTCTCGGGTTCGACATCCACGAGTGCGTGGCCAGCTGCACCCCCCCGACGGTGTGATACGCCCACGGCTCCGCACCGCTGGTGTCCATCCCGACCTCGGCCATCCGGCGGCGCAGCATGACTCCAAGCATGCGGGCGATGATTTGCTCGGAGTCCGCGACCGCCTTGCTCCGGCTTGCGGAGTTATTTGCCATCACGAATCGGTACGGCTCTGGCTCGTTGGCCACCGTCGCGACGTAGACGCGAATGATCTCGCGGGTCAGGTCGTAGCCGTCGAGATTCGACGACAGCGCGGCGGCCATGTTCGGGATCAGCGTGGTCTGCGCGAACCGCATCATCACCGCGGTCGTCAGGTCGTTCTTGTCGACGAAGTAGCGGTACAGCACCGTCTTGGAGACCCCGATCTCGGCGGCGATCTCATCCATGCTGACGTTGCTGCCGCGCCGCCGGATGGCCTCGAGGGTGCCGTCGACCAGTTCATTGCGGCGCTCGACCTTGTGCTTGTGCCAGCGCCGTTTGCGACCATCGGTCTTGACTGCGAGGGCCGGGGTCTGTTGTGCCACTATCGCCGTGATCCGTTCCATAGTCCCCCCTGATAGTACGGCCGATCTTGACGGCAGGGATTGTCGGACCGGCCGCTAGCGGGCGTTGTAGCGGATGATGGTGGAGTGGCACACAGACCGAACGTCGGCGGACGCGCCATGACGGCCGTGCCGCCGGCGCCACGGTCCGACGTCGCCGGCCGACCGGCTCCGCGGTCCGATGTCGCCGGCCGACCGGCTCCGCGGTCCAGCTTCGCTGAGTCGCTGGCCGGGGCCGACTCCGTCGCCGACGCGGAGCGCCTCCGCGGGCTGCGGCGGATGAAGGTCGTCGCGCTGGGCTTCCTCGTCGGCGCCACCGTGATCTTTCTGGTCTGCACGTGGGCGCAGTCCCACGGAGCGGTCCCGTGGGTCGGATACGTCCGCGCCGCCGCCGAGGCGGGCATGGTCGGCGCGATGGCCGACTGGTTCGCGGTCACCGCGCTGTTCAAACATCCGCTTGGCATCCCAATTCCGCACACCGCGATCATCAAACGCAAAAAAGACCAGCTCGGCGAGGGCCTCGGCGCCTTCGTGCGGGAGAACTTCATGTCGCCGGAGGTCGTGGAGACCAAGCTGCGTGACGCGCAGGTCGCCGGCCGGCTCGGCAAGTGGCTGTCGGAGCCCTCGCACGCCGGGCGGGTCGCCGCAGAGACGTCGACCATGCTGCGCGTGCTGGTGGAGATGCTGCGCGACGAGGACGTGCAGCACGTGCTGGACCGGATGATCGTCAAGCGGATCGCCGAACCGCAGTGGGGGCCGCCGATCGGTCGCGTCCTGGCCACGCTGCTGGCCGAGGGCCGCCAGGAAGCGCTGATTCAGCTGCTCGCCGACCGAGCCTTCCAATGGTCGCTCAACGCCGGCGAGATCATCGAGCGGGTCGTCGAACGGGACTCGCCGACCTGGTCGCCGCGCTGGGTGGACCACCTCGTCGGCGACCGTATCCACCGCGAGCTGATGGACTTCACGGACAAGGTGCGCCGCAACCCAGACCACGAACTGCGGCGGTCGGCCACCCGCTTCCTGTTCGAGTTCGCCGACGACCTCCAGCACGACGACACCACGATTCAGCGTGCCGAGAACGTCAAGGAACAGATCATGGCTCGCGACGAGGTCGCGAGGGCCGCCGAGACGGCGTGGAGTGCGGCGAAGCGGATCATTCTGGAGTCGGTCGACGATCCTTCGTCGGCACTGAGAACGCGCATCGCCGACTCCGTCGTACATATCGGCGAGTCCCTGAGGGACGACGCCGACCTGCGCGACAAGGTCGACAAATGGATCATCCGCGCGGCTCAGCACCTGGTTTCCGAATATGGGGTGGAGATCACGGCGATCATCACCGAGACCATCGAGGGCTGGGACGCCGATGAGGCCAGCCGGCGCATCGAGCTGCATGTGGGCCGTGACCTGCAATTCATCCGAATCAATGGCACTGTAGTGGGTGCGCTGGCCGGCCTGATCATCTATTCGATAGCCCAGCTACTCTTCTGACCTGCGCTAACTAGTGCTTGCAAAAGTTAGCACCCCGTCGTACGGTTAATCGCGTCGCACTGGAGTCAATCCAACTGGATACCCGACGCAACCGAGGGGGCCACGCTATGCCGCAGGATGAAAATCTTGCCGCCGTTGTGTCCAATGCTGCACAGGACATCGGCAGCTTCATTCGAACGCAACGCGAGGCAGCGCAGGTATCCGTGCGGCAGTTGGCCGAGAAGGCCGGCGTTAGTAATCCCTACCTCAGCCAGATCGAGCGGGGATTGCGGAAACCCTCGGCTGACGTGCTGCAACAGATTGCCAAGGCGCTGCGGGTGTCCGCGGAAGTGCTCTATGTACGTGCCGGGATCCTGGAAGCCAGCGATCCGAGCGAGGTCCGCGACGCCATCATCACCGATACGGCGATCACCGAGCGGCAGAAGCAGGTGCTGCTCGACATCTACACGTCATTTTGCCAACAGAACGAAGCCGTCAGTGAGGAGCCGACGACTGAACCAACTGCAGACCAACCATCCACTCTAGAAATCCAGCAATTCAACGAAACTCAGTGAAAGGAACTACGACATGGCGAAGAACAAGGCTGCTAAGAACCAGCCCACCGTTGACGACCTGAAGGCCCCGCTGCTTGCCGCGGTAGGCGCCGCCGATCTGGCCCTCGAGCGGGTCAACGAGATCGTGGCCACCCTGCGCGATCGGGCCGGGGAGGCTCGCACCGACGCCGAGGCGCGCGTCGAGGAGAGCCGTGCTCGCCTGACCAAGCTGCAGGAGGACCTGCCGAGCCAGTTCGGTGAGCTGCGCGAGCGGCTGACCTCCGACGAGCTGCGCAAGTTCGCCGAGGGCTACGCCGAGGCCGCGCAGACCACCTACAACAAGCTCGTCGAGCGCGGTGAGGCCGCGCTGGAGAAGCTGCGCAATGCCAATGCGCTCGAGGAGGGCCGCGAGCGGGTCGAGCGTTACTCCGATCAGGCCGTCGAGCTGACCCAGGAGGCGCTGGGCAACGTGGCATCGCAGACCCGCGCGGTGGGCGAGCGCGCCGCCAAGCTGGTCGGCGTCGAGCTGCCGAAGAAGGCGCAGAAGGCCGCTCCCGCCAAGAAGGGCCCGGCCAAGAAGGTTCCTGCCAAGAAGGCTCCGGCCAAGAAGGCTGCCGCCAAGAAGGTCACGCAGAAGTAATTCGACGACAAGGCGGTACCCGCTTAGGCTTGGTGGCGTGATGCTCCAGGGTCTGGTGGGTACCGTCCTTCTCGTTCTGCAGGTTGCTGTCCTTGCGGTGTCGCTTTATGCGCTGGTCCACGCCGCCTTGCAACGGCCTGATGCCTACACCGCCGCCGGCAAGCTGACAAAGCCCGCCTGGCTGGCGATCCTTGGCCTTGCCGTTGCTCTCACATCTATCCTCAGCTTCATCTTCGGTATCTTCGGCGTCGCCGTCGCCGCATGCGCGACGGGCGTCTATCTGGTCGACGTCCGGCCCAAGATTCTGGAAATCCAGGGCAAGTCCCGATAGTCACGTGCGCCCCATAGTCGCAGCCGCGATGGCGGCGGTGGCCGTGTCCCTTGCCATGGCTCCCGTGGCATCGGCCGACCCGGTGCCCGGCCCGCCGTATGTCGACCACGTTCAGTGGGCGAAGTGGGGCGACATGTCCAGCCTGCGCGTTTACCCGACGGACACCGCGCGCCAGGCGTCCGGTCAACCCGGCACCGATGCGCAAGCCAGCGAGGCGTGGGGTGAGGTGCTGACGCTCTCGCCCGACGCCGACACGCCGGGCATGAAGGCCCAGTTCCTGTGCCACTGGCATTTCGCCGAACTCGTCGAGCCCGGCAAGGTCAGCTGGAACCTGGAACCGTGGCGAAACGAGGTCTCCGAGCAGAAGATGGTCGCATCGGGCTGCAACCCCGGCGGCACCGAAGAACCGTTCTAGTGGGGCGTTACAGCCGCGAGGGCGTGGCCGCGCTCGTCGACCACACGCTGCTCAAACCGGAGGCGACCGAGGCCAATATCGTCGCGCTGTCGCAGGAGGCGGCAGAGCTCGAGGTGTTCGCGGTGTGCGTGTCACCGCCGATGGTTTCGACGGCCAAGTCGTTCCGCACGGGCGAATACGACATCGCGTCGGTCGTGGGATTCCCGTCAGGCAAACACCTTTCGGCGATCAAGGCCGAGGAGGCTCGGCTCGCCGTTGCGGCAGGCGCCGACGAGATCGACATGGTGATCGACGTCGGATCGGCCCTTGAAGGCGACTTCGACGCCGTGCGGGCAGGCGTCGCGGCGGTGTTCGACGCGATACCGCCCGACGTCATCTTGAAGGTGATCGTCGAGTCTGCCGCGTTGATTGCGTTGGGCGGCGAGCAGAGACTGGTCGACGTGTGCCGGATCGCCGAGGACGCCGGCGCCGATTTTGTGAAGACGTCCACCGGATTTCACCCCAGCGGGGGCGCATCGGTGCGCGCCGTCGAGCTGATGGCCGGCGCTGTCGGAGACCGGCTTGGCGTCAAGGCCAGCGGTGGCATCCGCACCGCCGATGCCGCCGTCGCGATGCTCGACGCCGGCGCCACGCGCCTCGGGCTCTCCGGCACTCGCGCGGTGCTCGACGGCTTGGCCTAGAGGCCCGCGAAGCAGGGGTCGTCGTTGCTCTTCGGGATCGACGCGTTCTGGGTCGAAAACTGGCTCACCACACCGCTGTCCGTGACCTGCACCGAGTCGGCGTGGATGCCGAGCGGGTAGTTCTTGGTCAGCGCTGAGGTGAACGCGTCCAGCGCCGGCTGCACGGTCTCCCGCGGCAGCGAGAAGCCGAGCCCGGTCAATTCGGTCACCTGCAGCGAGATCCCGTTGTCGACGACCGCCGGCTTTGCAGTGATGTTGCCCAGTGCGCCCTGCAACTCGATGGTGCCTGCGGACGGGTTGGTCGTCACGCCGGTGACGAATGAGCCGATGAGCGGGATCGCGTTCTGGATGGTGTCCTTGATGCCCTGCGACGACCAGGTGATGTTCGCGACCAACGACCCGATCGACCCGTTGGCGTTTGCGGTGTTCTCGAGCCGCACATCCTTGATGACCAGATTGGCCTTCATTCCCTTGGCCTGACGGACCTGGTTGCCCGCCGTCTCGATGTGGATGTTCGTGTAGTGGCCGGACATGTGCTGCATCAGAAACGGCGGCAGGGCGCCGAACGACACCGTGGCGTTGTCCTGCACCACGCACTGGGTGGCCGTGGCGACGACCGAGTCCGCGCGGCTTCGCGCATACAGCTCACCCCCCAGGACACTGGCCGCCACCAGCGCGATGACGATGACGACGACCAGTACGATGGAAAGTGGGTCACGGAACAGCTTCTTGATCTTCACCAGCAGCGACGAGTCCTTCTTCTGGGGCCCGCCTTGCGTGCCGTGGGGCCCGCCTTGCGCGCCGTGCGGCGGCGGTGCGGGCTGGCCCTGGGGTGGGCCGGGCGGCGGCGGTGCGGGCTGGCCCTGGGGTGGGCCGTGCGGGAACTGCGGCGGCGGTGGGACGGGCCGTGCCTGGTTGGCCGGGCGTGCCCAGGGATCGGTCACCTCAGCGATTCTGCCTTACCGGGGTAGGTGAGTTCCGAGCGATTGCGCAACACCGCGATGGTTTCGCGGGCCTTCTGCGCCGCCGCGAGGTCGAGATCGGACACCAGCAGCTGTGGGTCGGCCCCAGCCGACACCAGCACCTCACCGACCGCCGACGCGACCAGGCTGCCGCCTACGCCGGTCGGGCCGACCGCAGCGAGTTCGTCGCCCGGGTATGCCTGGTCGACCGCGGCGACGATGCCCGTCGTATCGATGGCGCGGGCACGGGCCAGCAGCGTCCACTGCTCGAGCTTGCAAGGGCCGGTGCCCCACGAGGCATGCACGGTGATGAGTTGTGCTCCGCGCCGAGCCAATTCGACGTAGAGCTCGGGAAAGCGGACGTCATAGCACAGGGTCAGACCGACGCTGACGCCGTCGACCGTGATCATCACGGGCTGGTGCCCCGGCGCGACGGTGTCCGACTCTGCGAAGCCGAACGCGTCGTAGAGGTGGATCTTGTCGTAGTGCGCCTCGACTCCGGGGCCCGTCGCGATCAGCGTGTTGGTGACCCTGCCGTCGTCGGCGGGGGCGAACATGCCTGCGACCACCACGATGCCCGCGCGCTCGGCGATCGCGCGTACGGCCGACGCCCACGATCCGTCCAGTGGTTCGGCGATCGGCGCGAGCGGCACCCCGAACCGGCACATCGTCGCCTCAGGGAACAACACCAAGCGGGCGCCGGCATCGGCGGCACGGCGCGTGTATTCCTCGACCAGGCCGAGGTTGGCCGTGGGTTCCGCGCCGCTCTGGATCTGTGCAAGGGCAATCCGCATGTTGCTCAGACTAGCCGCGGCGCCACCGTCGACCACGGCACGGAAAGCAGGCCGTCGCGCATGCGCCTGCGCGGCGGCTCGAGCGGAAACCCCTCGTCGCGCAGCAGGTCCAGCATCGCCCGCCAGCGCACCCGCGGGCCGAACACACCGTGACCCGCGACGCTGGCCCACGCGCGGTCCGCCGCCGTCAGCAGCGCATGGATGGGCTGGCCTGCGACGTTGTGGTGGATCAGCACCTTGGGCAGCCGCTCGGCCAGGTCCGAGGGCCGCCCGATCGCGAACGGATCGCATGCCAGCGTCAGGCTGATCGGCCCGTCGGCGTCCAACAGCACCCAGCAACAGCGGCGGCCCAACTCGTCGCAGGTGCCGTCGACGATCAGCCCGCCAGGCGCCAGCGCCGCCCGCATCACCGCCCACGCGTCGGGCACCGCCTCGACCGGGTACTGGCGCAGCACGTTGAACGCGCGCACCAAAACCGGTCTCCGCCCTGCCAATTCGAAGCCGCCGAGCCCGAATTCGACGCCCTCATGCGGCGGCACGATTCGTTCGGGATGGATCTCAATGCCGACGACACGGATGTCGGCGCGCACCACCCGCAGCCGCGTCGCCAGCTCGAGCGTCGTCACCGGCAGCGCGCCGTAGCCGAGGTCGATCACCAGCGGATCGGCGGCCGCCTGCAGCGCGGTGCGCACCCGCCGCGAATGCACCAGCCAGCGGTCGCTGCGGCGCAACCGGTTGTGGCCCGTGGTACCCCGGGTGATCGCACCGATGGGCTTAATAGTGCTTGGAGATCCAATCAGCGGTGAACGCCTCCTCGGCGTCGAAGAGCAGTTTGATGTGGTGCAGGATCAGGTCCTCCAGCGCGCCTCCGACAAGCGGTATGTGCACCTTGCAGATGCTGGCCAGCCGCAACCGGCTGCCGGTGTCGGTCTCGGTGAGGAAGTACTGGCCGCCGAATCGGCCCGGGGCCCCCGGTATGGACGCCGAGTAGGTGCCGCTGGCCCGGTTGTTCTCCTGGTCGTAGGGATTGAAATGCTGCTCGCGGGTGATGATCAGGTCGGCCTGCACCACGGTCCGCGCGATCGGCGGTAGATACATCCGTGGCAGATTCTGCACGAAGACGATGTCGGCGCCACGCTCGCCGGACGTGAATGACGTGATCTGCGACTGCGGCGTCAGGAAGCGGTACGCCTCCATCAGGGTTTGCCAGTATTCCCGGCCGGTGAAGTCCTGATAGATCTTCTCCGCCGGCGCGTCGAACTCGATGGTGTAATCCATGCGACGCGACATGGAACATAATCTTACTTACGGGTTACGTGTTTTCTGTGATCCACACCGTGGTGAAGCGCTGTTCTGCGATCAGTAGCTCGACGAGTTGGCTGCCGATGAAGTTCTCGATCTTGCCGCCGACGAGCGGCACGCGTACCTCGACACTGGCCTTGAACTCCAGGCGCGAGCCGCCCCCGGATTTTGCCGGGGCGAGCACGGTTGTTCCGCTGAGTGTCGCAGGCGCGTCGGTGATCGAGCCGTTGACCGTCGCAGTGGCCTGCCGGCCGAGGATCGGCGTCCACGTCTCCTCGCGAACGAAGCTCAGGTCGCCGCGGTGGAACTGAGTCACCACGCCGGGCAGCCGGTCGGCGCGCAACGTCTGCGTGGTCTTGACATAGATGCCGCCGATTCCGCTTGGGTCCTCCACCGTCATGGAATCCAATGAGTAGTCGTCGGCACCGCAACCGGCCAGCCGCGCCAGCCAATACTGTTCATCGCTGAATGCCTGGTGGACCTGTTCCACGCTGCCCTCGTATTCGGCGGCCATGTCGAATGAGCGCGGCATAGCTGGCCAGGCTACCGTTACCGCCCGTGACCGGTCTGGAACTGGGGGGTGCCGCCGTCGCCGACGACGTGCCGCTGGCGCCGCTGACCACGCTGCGCATCGGACCCGTTGCGCGCCGATTGATCACATGTACGAGCACTGAGCAGATCGTCGCGGTCCTGCGGGCTGTAGACGACATCCTCGTGCTCGCCGGTGGATCCAACGTGGTGCTGGCAGACGACCTCGCCGACCTGACCGTCGTGCTGCTCGCCAACACCGAGATCACCGTCGAGGACAACATCGTGCGCGCCGAAGCCGGTGCGATGTGGGACGACGTCGTCGTCACCTCGCTGGCCCATGGGCTCGGCGGGCTGGAGTGCCTTTCGGGAATTCCAGGATCGGCGGGCGCGACGCCCGTGCAGAACGTCGGCGCGTACGGCGCCGAGGTCGCCGACACCATCCGCCGCGTTCGGCTGCTCGACCGCCGCACCGGCGAGGACCGTTGGGTGGCGCCCGATGCCCTCCAATTCGGTTACCGCACAAGCATTCTCAAGCACGCACAGGCTGCGATCGTGCTCGAGGTGGAGTTCGCGTTGGACGCCGAAGGGCGCAGCGCTCCGCTGCGCTACGGCGAACTGGCCGCCGCGCTTGACGCCGAGCCCGGGTCCAACACTGACCCCGCCCTTGTGCGGGAGGCGGTGCTGTCGCTGCGGACCCGCAAAGGCATGGTGCTCGACGAGGCCGACCACGACACCTGGAGCGTCGGGTCGTTCTTCACCAACCCCGTCGTCACGCCCGCCGAATTCGACGTGGTGAGGAGCCGTGCCGGAACAACAGCCGATCCGGTGCCGAACTATCCCGCTCCGGACGGGGTGAAGCTGGCCGCGGGCTGGCTGGTGGAGCGGGCCGGCTTCGGCAAGGGCTACCCCGGCGAATACGCGCCGGCGCGGCTGTCGACCAAGCATGCACTGGCGCTGACCAACCGCGGCGGCGCCACCTCCGCGGACGTGATCTCGCTGGCCAGGACGGTACGCGACGGTGTTAGAACGACATTCGGGATCGATCTCACACCCGAGCCGATTCTGATTGGCCGCACTTTCTAGGTACCCTGGGTCCACGTGAGCCCAGCCAATCCCTCGCCGCCGATTAATCGGCGGCGGGTCCTGACCGCCCTTGCGGTCGGAGTCGTCGCGCCGGGCGCACTCGCAGCCTGCGGTAGCAAGGTCAGCAAACCATCCGCGGGCGCCCCTTCCGCCCCGCCTGCCCCGTCCATCACCTACGAGCCCGCCAATGCCGCCACCGATGTGGTGCCGGTCGCGCCCGTACGCTTGGAGGTGAAGGACGGCTGGTTCCAGCGCGTCACACTGACCAACTCTGAGGGCAAGGCCGTCGCGGGCGCGCTCGACCGCGACCGCACCAGTTTCAACACCACCGAAGCGCTGGGCTACGGCGTCTTGTACACCTGGGGCGGCTCGGCGGTCGGCCACGACGGCAAGGCCGTTCCTGTGTCGGGCAACTTCACCACCATCAACCCCACCAAGCAGGTCAACGGCGCGTTCCAGCTCGCCGACGGTCAGGTAGTCGGCGTCGCCGTGCCGGTCATCATTCAGTTCGACGCGGCGATCAGCGACAAGGCCTCCGTCGAGAAGGCGTTGAAGGTCACCACGGCACCGCCGGTCGAGGGCGGCTGGGCGTGGCTGCCCGACGAAGTGGGCGGTTCGCGGGTGCACTACCGCACAAGGGAGTACTACCCGGCGGGTACCAAGGTCCACGTCGACGCCAAGTTGTACGGCGTCTCGTTCGGCGGCAGCGCATACGGCGCGCAGGACATCTCCCTTGACTTCGAGATCGGCCGCCGCCAGGTGGTCAAGGCCGAGGCGTCCTCACACCGCATCCAGGTGATCACCGACGTGGGCGTGATCATGGACTTCCCGTGCAGCTACGGCGAGGCCGACCTGCCGCGCAACATCACGCGCAGCGGCATCCACGTGGTGTCGGAGAAGCACGAGGACTTCTACATGTCCAATCCCGCCGCCGGGTACAGCAACGCGCACGAGCGATACGCCGTGCGGATCTCCAACAACGGCGAGTTCATCCACGCCAACCCATCCAGTTCGGGCGCGCAGGGCAACACGAATGTCACCAACGGCTGCATCAACCTGTCGACGAGTGACGCCCAGCAGTACTTCAACAGCGCGATCTACGGTGACCCCGTCGAGGTCACCGGCACGTCGATTGAGCTGTCCTACGCCGACGGCGACCTCTGGGACTGGGCCATCCGTTGGGACGAGTGGGTGTCGATGTCGGCGCTGTCTGCGCAGAGCCCACCGTCGGATATCCCGAGCACGGCGCCGGTGACGCCGTCGGACGCCCCTCAGCCGGTCAACGGGCGGCCCGGCGGCTGAAGCGAGACGCGCTGGCCTGGTCGCGTGGACGGATCACGATCAGATCCAGGTCGACGTGTGACGGTCGGGATGCGACGAATCCGATCACTTCGGCTACGTCCTCGGCGACCAGCGGTGTGACGCCCTCGTAGACCTTTGCCGCGCGTTCCTCGTCACCCTCGAACCGGCGCAGCGAGAAGTCCGTCTGCACCATTCCCGGCGCAATCTCGGTGAGCCGCACCGGTTTTCCTAATAGCTCGCCGCGCAGCGTGCGGTGCAGCGCACTCTGGGCGTGCTTGGCCGAGGTGTAGCCGGAGCCGTTGTCGTAGGTCTCGATCGCCGCGATTGAGGTGACCGTGACGATCAGGCCGTCCCCCGAGTCGATCAGCTTGGGCAGCAGTGCGCGGGTGACGCGCAGCGTGCCAAGCACGTTGGCTTCCCACATCCAGCGCCAGTGGTCGAGGTTTGCTTCGGCGACCGGCTCGAGCCCGCGCGCCCCTCCGGCGTTGTTCACCAGCACATCGACCCGGTCCAGGGCGCCGGCCAGCGCGGTCACCGCCTCGTCGTCAGTGACGTCCGCCACTATTGCGGTGCCCCCGATCTCGTTCGCGAGTGCCTCGATCGGGCCCTGCCGGCGGGCTACGCAAATGACATGAAAGCCTTGTCCTGCAAGCGTTCTCGCGGTTGCCTCACCGATGCCGGCGCTGGCGCCGGTGACCACCGCGACCCGTCCGGAGGCTGAAAGTGTCGTCATCTGCCCAACTTTAGTTGGCGTGCTAAATTCATCGGGTGTACCGGAATAGTCAGGCTGCAGTCGCCACGCGGCACTGTTGTTGTTGCGCACTTCGCCGCGCCTGACTGATACCGGACGCTTCCCGTCCTGCTGAATCGCCAGGTGTGGCCCGGACCCACCAGCCGACTTCACAAAGGACAAATCCGTGCGGACATCCACCACCACGCTCCGGCAGCCTGCGGCGTCCACCAACGGCGTCCGATCGGCCAACCACACCAAGCGGGCTCTTGGCCCCGCGCGGTACCCCCAGGCGCGGCACCGGGTGGTCGCCCCCTCACTGAAGGTCGCCGACGCGGCAGCCGCCTCGGTGTTCGGCGCCGCGCGCCTGCGCGGCCCGATCGCCCGTGACGTCATCGCCCAAGTCACCCAGCTCAGCATCGCGACGGTGAATCGCCAGGTCACGGCGCTACTGGACGCCGGGATCCTGCGTGAGCGCGCCGACCTGGCGGTCTCCGGGGCCATCGGCCGCCCCCGCGTGCCGGTCGAGGTCAACCACGAGCCGTTCCTGACGCTCGGTATCCACATCGGTGCCCGTACCACCAGCATCGTGGCCACCGACCTGTTCGGCCGCACGCTGGACGTCGTCGAGACCCCGACGCCGCGGGGCGCGCAGGCCGCGGCGCTTGCCTCGCTGGCCGGCAGCGCCCGTCGCTACCTGAGCCGCTGGCACCGCCGGCGCCCCCTGTGGGTCGGTGTTGCCGCCGGTGGCGTCGTCGACGGCACCACCGGATACCTCGATCATCCCCGGCTGGGCTGGTCCGGCGCCCCGGTCGGCCCTGTGCTGGCCGAGACGCTCGGCCTGCCAGTGTCGGTGGCTTCTCACGTCGACGCGATGGCGGGCGCCGAACTGCTGCTCGGGGTGCGCCGCGCGCCGACGCAATCGTCGACCAGCCTGTACGTGTACGCCCGCGAGACCGTCGGCTATGCGCTGTCGATCGGCGGGCGGGTGCACTCGCCTGCCAGCGGGCCCGGCACCATCGCCGCGCTGCCCGCCCATTCGGAACTGCTGGGCGGCAGCGGCCAGCTGGAGTCGACGGTGAGCGACGAGGCGGTGCTGATCGCCGCCCGCAAGGCGCGCATCATCCCTGCCGAGGGTCCCGCGTCGACGGTGACCGCCGTGCTGCGATCGGCCCGGCAGGGCAACCAGCAGGCTCGCGCCTTGCTGGCCGAGCGGGCGCGGGTGCTCGGGGAAGCCGTCGCGCTGCTGCGCGACATGCTCAACCCCGACGATCTGGTGGTCGGCGGCCAGGCGTTTACCGAGTACCCCGAGGGCATGAATCTCGTCGAGGCCGCGTACGCCGAACGTTCGGTGCTGCCTGCGCGCGACATCAGGGTCACCGCGTTCGGCAACCGGGTGCAGGAAGCCGGCGCCGGGGTGGTGTCCCTCGGCGGGCTGTATTCGGATCCGATCTGGGCGATGCGGCGTGCACAGAGCCGCCGCAA
>JAOPVX010000244.1 GCA_025965975.1 Mycobacterium sp.
ACGCGTACCTAAGCGGTTCAGGTGACCGGTGATCATCGTTTCGAAGTCGAACGCCAGCGTGTGGTCGTGATGCTCCATGAAGCCCGGAATATGCTTGGACATCGCGATATTGGCGAACGGTACCCAACCCGGGTAGATGACGTCGACCAGCATGAGAATCTTGTGTTGCGGCATGTAAATGAAGCTGTTGCCGGGCGCGTGATTGTTTCCCTTGTAGACGAGCTCGAGCACCTGCCCGCCGACTTCCAGCCGGTGCGTGTCCTTGAAGGTGACATCGGGTGGGCGCCGCGCCGGGTCACCCAGTTCGTCGAGCAGTATGTACGTCTCTTCCTGGCCGATCCGGACGGCGCCGTCAGGAAACTGATTGGTCGTCCCGATGTGATCACCGTGATAGTGGGAGTAGACGACGTGGGTGATCGGCTTATCCGTGACATCACGGATAGCTCGCGTCACCAGGCCCCCGAGAGTCGGCGGTGCGTCGATGGCAATGACCTCGTTGTCTCCGACGACGAACGCGCACTGATAACCGCCTTCGGTCACCCAGTACACGCCGCCCTTGATTTCTTCGACGAGGTAGCCGCAAGAAGGCACCTTCGGGCCGAAGGCTCCCGGTGGTACCGCCGGGACCTCAATCGGCGTACTCGGTTGTTGCTGTGCCATATCGGCTCCTGAACTCGTTCGACGAATACTCACACCGGATCACGCGGGTATTCCCGCAGACACACGACGATAACCGGAACTTGCTGGCGCAAGCAAGCGCCTTCGGATAATACGGCACGTTGTCGCGAACCCACGACGCCAATCCGAAGGTGTATGCGCTGAGTGTGCGGCTACGGCCAGGTCCTAGATGCAGATGTCGGCAACGGCTGCAACCGCGTCGAGGTGCTCATCGACGGTCCGTAGGCCGACGCCCATCGTGTTCACCGACACGTGGGTGGCACCTGCCGTGGCAAACTGGGTAAGCTCATCGGCGAACTGCTGCCGGTCACCATGCCAGGTCATGTGGGCTTCCATGCCGATGGTGGCGGGATCCCTGCCCGCTGCGATCGCCGAGCGCACGACGACCTCACGTGCTTCGTCGAGCTCTGGTCCTGGCGACATCGGCGGGAACCATCCGTCGGCCAGTCTGCCCGCGCGCTCCAGCGCGGGCCGCGACATGGCACCGATCCACACCGGTATCGGCCGCTGCACGGGCAGCGGTGCCAACCCGGCGCCGGTTACCCGATGGTGCGCGCCGTCGAACGTCAGTGTCTGCTCGGTCCATAACCGCCGCATCAGCTCGATCTGTTCATCCACCCGCTTGCCGCGGTTGGTGAAATCCTCGCCGAGAGCCTCGTACTCGACGGTGTTCCAGCCGACCCCGACACCGAGGCGCAGCCTCCCCTGGCTCAGCAGATCGACCTCGGCGGCTTGTTTGGCGACCAGCACCGTTTGCCGTTGCGGCAGGATGACGACCTTGGTCACTAGCTCGAGTGTTGTGGTGACGGCAGCGAGGTACCCGAACATGACAAGCGGTTCGTGGAACGTGGTGTGCACGTCGTACGGACCGTCCCAGCCGGTGTGCACTTCGGGATCGGCGCCTACGACGTGGTCGTAAGCAAGGAGGTGGGTGAAGTCCAGCTCCTCAACTCGCTGGCCGTAGGCACGGACGGCTGAAGCGTCACCGCCGAGCTCTGTCTGAGGGAACACCACGCCGATTCGCATACTGCGCGCCAACACACCGAGACCCTCCCCTATTCCTGGTGGGACGAATTCGCCTGCAACGCAGACTCGAATCGGCCGGCGCAGCCATCGCGTCTGCCGCATAGTGCATCCCGCCGAGTCGGCTCGGGGGGTCAGTACTTGCGCGCGCATGCAACTATCTGTTAACTTCTAAGCCAGCCCTGCGAACGGTGTTGTACTGCTTCCTGGAAGCCGAGGACGCAGGTTTGCGGTATGGGACCTGCGCCACGCGCTGCGTGTTCTGCCAGGACCCGCATCGCGTGACAGCGCTTGATCTGTGTGTACCAACAATTCGAGCGTCCGATCCGGTGGCGGGTCAAACCCCCAGATCTTCAACTCAATTGGCGAATTGAACGGAAACCGGAGGAGTCGTGAATATCGCGTTGTGGACGGTTACAGGCATCCTGGCGTTTGCCTTCCTTGGGGCGGGCGCGATGAAGCTCGCACGGAACAAGCAGCAGCTGATCGATGCCGGGATGCCGTGGGTCGCGGACGTCAGCCCTGCCGTCGTGAAATCGATCGGCGTGTTGGAGATACTGGCCGCAATCGGCCTGATTGTGCCGGCACTAACCGGCATAGCGCCCGTTTTCGTACCGTTGGCCGCAGTCGGGTTGGTGTTGGTGATGCTAGGAGCGGCCGCGCTGCATGCGCGCCGCAAGGAGATCCCGAATATCTTTATCGCACTGGTCATTTTGGCGTTCGCCGCATTCGTGGCATGGGGCCGCTTCGGTCCCTATCCCTTCGCTGTCTAGGCGGCCGGGCGCGATATGGCGCACTCACCAGTCGGCGCTGCTCGTTGACCCGCGTCGCGACCTGAATGGCCGCGCACTGCCCCACGGCGGTCGGTGCGCAACTGACTCGCCGGGCAATTCGATTCGACTTGTCTTGGCACCCATTCCGCTACGCCTTGTCGCTTGGAAGCGTCGCATCAAGCGGGGCCAGCCGCACTGCTCCTCGCGGCCGGATCCTAGCGCCCGCGGCGTCTGATCCAGCTGCGGATGCAGCCGATCATCGACGATATGCCGGCGGCTTGCCTGTCGGGCGCGGGCGGAGGGCCATCCTGATCGAGGATCCACATCGGTGCACCCCAGGCCAGTGCGTGTGCCAGTGAGGCCTCGATAGGGCGTTGGGGCTCTTCGTCTTCCACCAGCGCCTCCCTACTCCTTGAACCCGACCTGACCGCATGAGTATAAGCTTGCTTGCTCGCGCAAGCTAGTCAAAAGTTGATCATGTGGCCGACGAGGCCGTGGAAGCATTCCTGCAGTGCTTCCGACATCGTCGGGTGGGTGTGGACGTTGCGGGCCAGCTCGCCCGCGGTCAGGTCCCATTTCTGCGCCAGCGTC
>JAOPVX010000247.1 GCA_025965975.1 Mycobacterium sp.
TCGCCGATTCTGTACACCGGCTGCATCGGCACCTTGCGGAGAATTTTCCCTTCCCGGCACGCATCACGATCGCCGACAACGCCAGCGTCGACGACACCCCGTCTATCGCTGCCGAACTGGCAGCCGAACTGACCGACGTCCGGGTGGTGCGGCTGGAGCAGAAGGGTCGCGGGCGTGCGCTGCATGCGGTGTGGTCCACGTCGGACGCACCTGTGCTGGCCTATATGGACGTCGATCTGTCCACCGACCTCGCGGCGCTCGCCCCGCTGCTCGCGCCGCTCATCTCCGGCCACTCGGACCTGGCGATCGGCACCCGGCTGGGCCGGGGCGCGCGGGTCGTGCGCGGCCCCAAGCGTGAGATCATTTCGCGCTGCTACAACCTGATTCTGAAATCGACACTGGCCGCGGGCTTCTCCGACGCACAATGCGGTTTCAAGGCCATCCGGGCCGACGTCGCCGAGCGCCTGCTGCCGCACGTCGCCGACACCGGATGGTTCTTCGACACTGAGCTGCTTGTGCTCGCGGAGCGCAGCGGCCTGCGTATCCACGAGGTCCCCGTGGATTGGGTGGACGACCCGGACAGCCGAGTCGACATCGTCGCAACCGCGACCGCCGACCTCAAGGGTATCGGCCGCATGTTGCGCGGCTTCGCCGACTGCTCGATCCCCGTGAACACCATTGCTGCGCAGCTTGGTTCGTCTCGGCTGTCGGCCGCACCGGGATCCCTGTTCCGCCAGGCAATCCGGTTCGGCGCCATCGGCGTCGCGTCGACCGCCGCCTACATGCTGCTGTTCATGCTGATGCAGGGATGGGCGGGCGCACAGGCGGCGAATCTGATCGCGTTGCTGCTCACCGCGATCGGCAATACCGCCGCCAACCGACGCTTTACATTCGGGGTCGGCGGGCGCAGCAGTGCCACCCGCCACCACATCGAGGGTCTCGTGGTGTTCGGGATCGCACTGGCGATCACCAGCGGCGCCCTTGCCGGGCTGCACACCGTGGTCGCCCAGCCACACCACTTGGTCGAACTCTCGGTCTTGGTGCTGGCCAACCTGGTGGCCACCGCCGTGCGCTTCGTACTCCTGCGGGGCTGGGTGTTTCACCCTGGCCGGTCGCACTGACCTCACTTCAACACAAAGGAATCGATTGATGACGATCACCTCCGATGTACGAGCCGTGCCTCCGAATATTCCTGCGGCGGCGCACGAGCCAGCCCGCCGCGACGGCATGCTCGCGCGTCTGGTTTTCGGCGACGGCTCCCAGCCGCGGTGGGTCCGCCCCGCGCTGCTGGTGCTACTCGCGGCCACCGGCCTGCTGTACCTGTGGGCGCTTGGCTCGTCGGGCTGGGCCAACAGCTACTACGCGGCCGCGGCGCAGGCGGGCACACAGGACCTCAAGGCCTGGCTGTTCGGCTCGCTCGACCCCGGCAACGCCATCACGGTCGACAAGCCGCCTGCGGCGATGTGGGTGATGGGCCTGTCCGGACGGTTGTTCGGCTTCAGCGCGTTCACCATGCTGCTACCGCAGGCGTTGATGGGGGTCGGCTCTGTCGCACTGCTGTATGCGACGGTTCGGCGGTGGAGCGGTCCGGCCGCGGGCCTGATCGCAGGCGCGGTGCTGGCGCTGACGCCGGTGGCGTCGTTGATGTTCCGGTTCAACAACCCCGACGCGTTGCTGGTGCTGCTGCTCATCGCCGCCGCGTACTGCATGGTGCGCGCGACCGAGACGGCGAGCACTCGCTGGATCGCGTTGGCGGGCTGCGCCATCGGCTTCGCGTTCCTGACCAAGATGCTGCAGGCGTTCCTGGTCGTCCCTGGCCTGGCGCTGGTGTTTCTGGTCGCGGCGCCGGTCGGGCTGTGGCAGCGCATCGGGAAGCTGCTGGTGGGGGCGGCTGCGATGGTCGTGTCGGCGGGCTGGTATATCGCACTGGTCAGCCTGTGGCCGGCCGGTTCTCGGCCCTATATCGCGGGTTCGACCGACAACAGCTTGCTGCAACTGGCGTTGGGGTACAACGGAATTGAGCGAATCACCGGCAATGAGGGCGGTCCTGGCGGAGGACCTGGTGGGCACGGCGGTATGAACGTGTACTTCGGCGGCAGTGCCGGGATCGGCAGGCTCTTCGGTCCGTCGATGGGTGTCGAGGCATCGTGGCTGCTGCCCGCCGCTTTGATCGGCCTGGTCGCGGGCCTGTGGTTCACCAGGCGTACCGCACGCACCGCACCCGTCCGCGCGGGCTTGCTGCTATGGGGCGGGTGGCTGCTGGTGACCAGCGCCGTGTTCAGCTTCATGAGCGGCACCGTCCACCCCTATTACACCGTCGAGCTTGCGCCCGCGATCGCCGCCGTCGTCGGGATTTCGGTGTCCGAGCTTTGGCGTGCCAAGGAATACCTGACGCCGCGGATCGTGCTGGCGGTCATGACCGCGGCCACCGGCGTGTGGGCGTTCATTCTGCTGGACCGCACGCCGGATTGGTTGCCGGCGCTGCGCTGGGTCGTGCTGGCCGGGTCGGTGGTCGTCGCGGCGATCCTTGCTGTCGGCGCGGGCCGACTGGGCCGTGCGGTGGTCGTACCGGTAGCCGCCGCGGCGCTTCTCGGCCTGGCCGCGCCTACCGCGTTTGCCATCTACAACGTCGTGCATACACACACCGGGCCGGGAACGATGTCCGGTCCCAGCCGTGACTCCGCCGGTGGTGGCGGACCCGGCGGCCCCGGCGCGTCTTTGGGCGGACCGGGCGGACGCGGCCCGGGTGGGGCCGAAGCGGACAACGCCGCGCTCGCCCAGCTCGTCGTGGGTGTCGACAGCCGTTGGGCGGCAGCCAGTGTCGGGTCGTTCACGGTCAGCGGCCTCGAGCTCAAGACGGGCGCGTCGATCATGGCGATCGGCGGGTTCACCGGCTCGGATAACTCCCCGACGCTCGCGCAGTTCCAGTCCTATGTCGCCGACCATCAGGTGCGGTACTTCATCGGAGGCGACCGCGGAGGTCCGTCTCGCGGCAAGTCGGGACCGGCACAAGAGATCACGGCATGGGTGAAGCAGAACTTCACCCCGACCGACGTCGGCGGCACGACTGTCTACGACCTCAGCCAAACCCGTTAACACGTCGCTCTGAGGCTGCCCGATACCTGACGGCCGCCCTGCTTCCCCCGGGCAGGGCGGCCGTCGCGATCTCTTCGCGGTGATTTTCACCCGTCGCACGAGGCCGCCGCGTTGTTAGGGTCGAATCGAGACGATCGAGGAGTCCCAATGTCCGTGACCGACGAGTATCTGAAGAACAACGACGCGTACGCGAGCACCTTCACCGGCCCGCTTCCGCTGCCGCCAAGCAAGCACGTCGCGGTGGTGGCGTGCATGGACGCCCGGCTCGACGTCTACCGAATCCTCGGCCTCGGTGACGGGGAGGCGCACGTCATCCGCAACGCAGGCGGCGTCGTCACCGACGACGAGATCCGCTCACTGACCATCAGCCAGCGGCTGCTCGGCACCAAGGAGATCATCCTGATCCACCACACCGACTGCGGCATGCTGACTTTCACCGACGACGAGTTCAAGCGAGCCATCCAGGACGAATCCGGCATCAAACCGGAGTGGGCCGCCGAAGCATTCCCCGATGTCGAAGAAGACGTGCGTCAGTCACTGCGCCGCATCGAGGCGAGCCCGTTCGTCACCAAACACGAATCCCTGCGGGGGTTCATCTTCGACGTCGCCACGGGCAGGCTCAACGAGGTCACGCTCTAGGCGGCTGCTCGGCATCA
>JAOPVX010000277.1 GCA_025965975.1 Mycobacterium sp.
ACCACCCATCGGGTGCATGGCGAGCCGCTGCCGTGGCAGGACCTGCGGGCGGCGTTCACCGAGCGTGGCTGGCTGGACATGACGCATACCCGCCGCGATCTCGAGGTCGCAGGCCTGCGGATCGCAGTGGCCGGGGTCGACGACCCACATCTGTCCAGGGACCGCTACGACACCATCGCCGGACCGGCCAGCCCCGCCGCCAACCTGACGCTGGGACTGACACATTCGCCCGAACCACAGGTGCTGGATCGCTTCGCGGCCGACGGCTACCAGCTGGTGATGGCCGGTCACACCCACGGCGGCCAGCTCTGCCTGCCGTTCTACGGCGCGATCGTCACGAACTGCGACCTTGACCGGTCACGCGCCAAGGGCGCGTCGCAGTGGGGCGCGCGGACGCAGCTGCACGTCTCGGCGGGCATCGGCACGTCGCCGTTCTATCCCGTGCGGTTCTGCTGCAGGCCAGAGGCCACGCTCCTGACGCTGGTGGCGGCCCCCATCGGAGGCCGTGACGCCGGGGCGCGGGCGGGCCAGTCCCACCCAGCCGTATCGGCGCGGTGACCGACAAGGCCGCGACAGCCGTTCGCAGCCAGCCGCGAGCGTGGGCGGACAACGCGGTCCGGTTGATCGAGGCCGACGCCAGGCGCAGCGCCGACACCCATCTGCTGCGGTATCCACTGCCGGTGGCCTGGTGCGACGGCGTCGACGTCCAGCTCTACCTCAAGGACGAGACGACGCACATCACCGGCAGCCTCAAGCACCGGCTGGCGCGCTCGTTGTTCCTCTATGCGCTGTGCAACGGATGGGTCGGTGATGGCACCACCGTCATCGAGGCATCGTCGGGGTCGACGGCCGTGTCGGAGGCCTACTTCGCGGCGCTGCTTGGACTGCCGTTCATCGCGGTGATGCCGTCGTCGACAAGCGCCACAAAGATCAAGTTGATCGAATCTCAAGGCGGCCGTTGCCATTTCGTGGCCGAGGCGTCGCAGGTGTATGCGGAGGCGGAACGACTGGCCGAGGAGACGGGCGGGCACTACCTCGACCAGTTCACCAATGCCGAGCGCGCGACCGACTGGCGCGGCAACAACAACATCGCCGAGTCGATCTTCGAGCAGATGCGTGACGAGGCGCATCCGATTCCGGAGTGGATCGTGGTCGGCGCGGGCACCGGCGGTACCAGCGCCACCATCGGAAGGTTCATCCGCTACCGGCGGTACGCCACCGGGTTGTGCGTCGTCGATCCGGAGAACTCGGCGTTCTTCCCGGCCTATGCCCAGGGCCGCCGTGACGTCGTGACCGGGATGTCGTCGCGGATCGAGGGCATCGGCCGCCCGCGGGTTGAGCCGTCGTTCCTGCCGGACGTCGTTGACCGCATGGTGGCGGTTCCCGATGCGGCGTCCGTTGCGGCGGCACGGCACGTCACCGCGGTGCTGGGCCGACGGGTGGGGCCATCAACGGGGACGAATCTTTGGGGGGCGTTCGGCCTGCTGGCCGAGATGGTCGCGGACGGGCGCAGCGGGTCAGTGGTCACCCTGCTCGCCGACAGCGGCGACCGTTACGCGGACACCTACTTCTGCGACGAGTGGCTGACCACCCACGGGCTCGACTCCCCTGCGTCGGCCGAGGTACTGGTTGAATTCGAGCGGTCGGGGCGCTGGCCCTGATCGTCGGATCCGCCGGTGAGGGGCCCGTCGGAGGTCAAGAACAGCCACAACGCGGCCAGGGCGAAAAATCCCAGGTATATCGAAGCTCCAAGCCCAGTCATTTCGTGCCTCGATTCTCCATTACTCGGCAACTGCCGTCAGTTTGCATAACGCCACCGACAAGTCACATCCATCCCTCGGCGTGTCGTGATCTACGCCTCTGAGCGGACGTCAATGTGGCCCTGCGCCTACTACGTTGCGGGTATGCACCGGGTTCGACAGGAGTTGCACCGGCCCGCGATGTGGCTGATTCCGCTGGTGGTGCTGGCCATCCAGCTGGTGGGCAGCATCGGGCCCCGCCACCGCGCCGGCCATGCACTGCATTGGGCACCGCTGAACTGGTTCGGCTACCTGCTGCTGGTTGCCGGGCCGGTGGTTCTGCTGTTGCGCACGGTGTACCCGTACGCGGTGCTGCTGGCGGTCTTGGCGATCACGGTCGCCTACAAGTCGGCAGGGTTCGGATACGGCCCGATCTTCGTCTCGCTGGTAGTCGCGTTCCTGACCGCGGCGGCTGCCGGGTCGCGGTGGCTTACGTATCCGCTTCCTGTGCTTGGTTGGGTGGTCGTGGTGTGGCTGGTTCCGCAGATCCGCGGCGAGGACCCGCCGCCGCCGGTGGTCAGCACCGGTATCGCGGCGTGGCTGATGGTGCTGCTTGCGGCGGCCGAGGGTATCAGGCAGCGCCGCGCGGTGCTCGACGCACGGCGTCAGCGCAAGGCAGCGATGGTCCGCGAGGCCAGGTCCGAGCAGGAGCGGCGGGCCACGCAGGCGCGGCTGTCCATCGCCCGCGAGCTGCGCGATGTGCTCGCGCACAGCCTGTCGATGATCAACGTGCAATCCTCGGTGACGCTGGAACTGCTCGACGACCATCCGGAGCGGGCAGGGCCGGCGCTGGCAGCGATCAAAGACGCCAGTAGACAAGCGATTTCGGATGTTCACTCCCTGGTGACCGCCCTGCGTGCCGAAACCGGTCAGCCCACCGCACCGACGCCGGGCATCGCCGACCTTGACGGCCTGGTCTCTACGGCGCGCACGACTGGGTTGACCGTGACGACGGCCGTGGAGGGCTCGTCGCGACCGCTGCCGACGGTGATCGACGTCGCCGCCGCCCGTATTGTGCAGGAGTCGCTGACCAACGTGGTGCGCCACTCGACGGCCGAAACCGCCGAAGTGACAGTGACTTACGGTGCTGAAGAGCCCGCGGTCGCCGTCGAGAACGACGGGCGGCCGCCGAATGCAGGCCCGTCGTCGGGCGGCAGCGGGATCACCGGGATGCGTGAGCGCGCCAGGGCACGTGGCGGGGATCTGTCGATACGACGGCATCCCGGCGGCGGGTTCAGTGTGCGCGCCACACTTCCCGTCGAAAGTGGCAGCGACTCATGACGATTCGCGTTCTCGTCGCCGACGATCAGGCACTGGTGCGGGCCGGATTCGTCGCGTTGCTCGACGCGCAGGACGGCATCGCGGTGGTTGCCGAGGCCGACACCGGGACCGCGGCGCTGTCGGCTGCCCGCGAGCTACGCCCGGATGTAGTGCTGATGGACATCCGGATGCCCGAGATGGATGGCCTGGCCGCGACCCGAGCGATCGCCGCCGACCCGGCGCTCGCGGAGGTCCGGGTGGTCGTGCTGACGACGTTCGAGCTTGATGAATACGTGTTCAAGGCGATGCGCGCGGGTGCGAGCGGATTCCTGGTCAAGCACACCGAACCGGCCGAACTGGTGCGGGCGGTTCGGGTGGTGGCCGACGGCGAGGCCTTGCTGTCACCGTCGGTGACCCGCAGGCTGGTGTCGGAGTTCGCCGCCCGCACCAAACACCCGTCGGGGCCGGCTACGGCGCTGGAGGAGCTGACCTCGCGGGAACGCGAAGTGATGGCGCTGGTCGCCGAGGGGTTGACCAACGCCGAAATCGGCGAGCGGCTGTTCATGAGCCCCGCCACCGCCCGCACGCATGTGAGCCGGATCCTGACCAAGCTTGGCGCGCGCGACCGCACGCAGCTGGTGGTGATGGCCTACGAAAGCGGGCTGGTACGCCCAGGATGGCGGGGCTGACGGCGCGCGCTACGCGCCGCGGCGTAGTCGGATCGACGACTGCCGGCCGATATCCGATGCTTGCGCAGTCGGCACGCTTGATGTCATGAGCATCTACGAAATCACTCCCACCGCAACCACTTTCCTCGCCGACGAGTCCGAGCGCTTGGGCCACCACGCGTGGTCGCCGTGGTTCCTGGTCGTTCGGCTCGTTGTGTTCGTCCTCATCGCCGGGGCCATCGTCTACTTCGCCCGGCGCCGGCGCGGTCGCCAGGGTGAGCGCACGCTGCGCGACGCGTACGCCAAGGGCGAGGTCAACGAGGCCGAGTACCGCGAACGGCTGGCTGTGCTGCGGGAAACCCGCCGCTAGTGTGACCGCGCCCATCCCGCGTGCGCCGCGCTCGGGCCGCCCGCTCTTCGCGCGAGCGCTCATCGCCGCGTTTGGCTTCACCGGCCGCCGGTGCGATACGCTGTCGTGGCTTCACGCGGGGTGTGGCGCAGCTTGGTAGCGCGCTTCGTTCGGGACGAAGAGGTCGTGGGTTCGAATCCCGCCACCCCGACTCGCGTGTTCGAGAGACAGCACCGCCCCTGACCTGCATCGAAGGTCAGGGCGGCCTTGCTTCTCTGCTTCATCACTGCGCTCTCCGGTCCAATCAGGCAGCGGAGAGGCAGCATTCCCATAGATCGGCGTCACCCGTCGAGCAGATCACGGATCGCGTCGTGGTCCTCGGTTCGCCGAACGTACAACTGCATTGTTGTGGCGATGTCTTCGTGCCCCATGACCTTCGCGAAGCTTGTTCGGAACGATCCCGTCGTCGGCCAGCCACGTCCCGTACGAGTGCCTGAGATCGTGGAACCTCAGCCCTCCCCGTTGATTCCTCGCGACGTGCTGAACAGCCTCAGACTCCCTACCAAAGTTTTGGACCATGGTACGACCTAGCTCGTTCGACCACACTGCCTCGAATTTGCCCTCGACCTCGCGCACCTGCCCAAGCAACCCCGCGCGTACTAGCGCGCCACACCGCTCTACACATCGATGTTTCGCGCGGACGACACGCTCATCGCTAACCCGCACCTCTACGGTGTCCCGGCCAGCGACAATCCCGCCATCGTCATCAGACGCGATGACGCACCCCAGCTGTGGCGCGACCACCACCTCGCCTTCGAACGCGTGTGGAACACCGCCCGTCCGATCCGAATCCGCATATAAATGCTCCGCCGACGCCCTGGAGAGACAGATGACCCGAACCGACTACTACAACGATCCCGACGCAGCTCCCGCGAACAGCGTGGTCCCGTCCACCACCGCCGTCGTCACCGACGAGCACGATCGGATCGTGCTGATCAGACGCCGCGACAACGACCTCTGGGCATTGCCCGGCGGGGGAATGGATCTAGGTGAATCCATCGTCGATACCGCTGTGCGTGAAGTGAAGGAGGAAACCGGGCTCGACGTCGAAGTCACAGGCCTCATCGGCGTCTACAGCAACCCGCACCACGTGATGGCTTACACCGACGGCGAAGTCCGGCAACAGTTTTCGCTGTGCTTCACCACACGACTCATCGGCGGGGAGTTATCGGTCGACTCCGAAAGCACCGACATCGCCTGGACCGCTCCACACGATATCCCGTCACTGCACATGCACCCCTCCATGCGGCTGCGCATCGAGCACTACCTCGAACACCGCCACACCCCATACCTCGGGTGACCGTTCCCCGTGCACTCGGAGTTTCCTATCCAAGAAGGCCACCAACCCGAGCCACCGCGGCCAGCAAACTCGGCGTCGCCAGCTCAACCGCGCGGTGCACCGGATCGTCCTCGGCGTAGCGGGACAGGATCTCGCTCACCCGATCCTCGGCCCCCACCGACGAACCATCCGGCCCGATCGTCATATCCGCACACGTCAACACATCGAGCAACAACGCCGATGGCTCCGGGACCTCAGCCAACGCATCCGAGAGACCTCGTTCGCGCGCCTCGAACACCGCCCCCGTGTGATAGGCCACCAGCGACACCACCGCAGCAGGGAAACCCTCCGAACGAACAAACACCGCACCATCGATCGGGTGGCATCCCGTCGACCGCACCGACGGCGCGTACCCGACATCGTGCAGCCACGCCGCCGCCACCAGCGAGTCTGCCTCCAACAGATCCATGCGTGTCACCAACTGCTGCGCCGCCGCCGCCGCACCACGAACATGGGCCAACCGTTTGCTCAAAGGCGCCAGCCGGAACTCCGCTACAAGCCGAGCCCGCTCCACCAGCACGCCATTCATGACGTCAACCTATCCAGCGTTGGGCTTTCCGGGCGGGCAGACCATCTCGGCGCCGGTGCGCCGGTTGGTGGCCAGTTGGGGTCGCCGCAACAAAGGGTCGCGATCGGCGAGCACGTCCGCGTTGCTATCCGGCATGGTGGCGTCCACGCCGGCCCAGGCCGCGCGGATTGTGCTCGCCTCGCCAGGGCGTGGCGCACCGTGCTGGAATCCCTGGGCCAAAGCACGCGTCCCGCGAACATCACCCGCAGCGCCCCCGACGACCTGCACGCCGGTGAACTCGATACGTCCGTGCTGCTCGCCGCTTACCCGGACTATGTGGCGACGGCTGGAACACCGCCGACCACAGCGCACTCGATCGTCGCTACCTGACGACGCTGGCATCAGCGCCCACACCGACACCGGCGTCATTGGCCGACCATCCCAGGCAACAAGGAAAAAGGAGTGGGTGCCCTTGACCATCTCGGCGCCGCAGCCGGAACCCTCATTGGCCGGCTTGCACCGCTACACGACTAAGAATTGCGCCGTGGTGGCTCCCGTCCGCTGGCGCTCCCGTCCGCCACCACGGACCGATCAGCCTTGCCGCTACGAGAGTCCACCGAGCAAGTCCTCGGAGCGGCGCTGTGAGAACTTTCTTTACTGCTATCGAGCAAGCATCTGCATCGGCGGCGAAGATCTTTCGCGCGCCAGGCGAACTCGATCCAGCATCGGCGCATCATCTCGGCCGCCACATATGCGGCCAGCCAGGTTCAAGGCGCACAACGTGCTGGCGCAAGTCCGAACGTTGTTACCCACCTTGGCTCTAATGGAGCGCGAAGCATTCTCAGCATAAGCATCTCAGCAAACATAACCTGTCGATATAGCGCTGTCTGTGGCCGTAGCTGACACACCAGGCCAAAGTTCACTGGGGATCCGAACATTTTCGGGATCGGCATGGCATTCGCCCGCGCAAAAGTTATCCGCCCCCCGGTTGCGCATAGGTGCCTTCGGCGTTCGCGCTCGGCTGTGATATCCCTCGCAGCAAGCACCTCGTCGCTGGTCGGGGGGCGGGCTGGCCCCATTCGATCCCTGCCCCCGGCGACCCATGACAGCGGCCTGAACAGCTAGATCTCCTGCCAACGATGCACTTTGCACTGCATCTCCTTCCCACGTTCATGCTCCAGAAACCCAAGAAACGACTTGGCCAACCGCGACACACTTTGGGCGATGCCGTCAATAGTCAGCAGCCCTGGTCTAAAACATGGACCACCCGGACCATTTCTTAGTCGATTAGCGCAGTGATTGGTTAGCCGCAGTGATTGGTTAGCTCTGTACTGTGCACAGCATTCGCTTCAAGATCACATTGTGACCCTTGACACATCGTGCAGCAAAGCATATGGTTCAATTTACTAAGAGGTCCATATGATTGCGCTAGACAGGGGGCGGACTCGGGTCTTGAGACCCCGACGTATTGCAAGAGGGCGTTCGACAATTCGATACGCGACGGTAATCCATATCGCGTAACCCTCGACAGGTTCACCGAAGACTAAGGAGATCAGTTCATGAGCAATCCATCAACCCCCTCGCGCCATCGCCACCGCAAGCAGCACGAGCAACGGAATTCAATGATCAACCGCGTAATTGGTGCTGGGCTTTTCGTAGCCGCTGCGGGGGCTGGCGTCTCGGTTGCTCAGGCGTCGCCGGTTTTCTCCGCCACGCCTCCGACAGCGAGCGCTTCCCCTGGAAATGTGGTCAACATCGGTGGCGGTAATGGCACGGGCACCCGCCGAAGTTTCTTCAACTTTGGCGGCGGTAACACTAGTAGCCAAAACACCAATGGCAACACGTTCGCGAGCAGCACCACAACCGGCAACACGTTCGGCAACACGTTTGTCGGGAACACCGTCGGGAACACCTTCGGGCGTAGTACCGGCGCCAGCAGTGGCCGCACTACGGCCGGTACGACCGGCACCACCGCGATCTCCACCACCACCACCACGACCACTGCCCCCACCACGGGCAGCACGACTACCGGCACGACGGGCACTACCGGGACCACCACGGGGACGACCGGCGTCACTAACCAAAACAGCAACGGCAATACGTTCCTGAGCACCACCACCACTGGAAATACCTTCGGCAACACCTTTGGCTTCAACACCTTTGGCAATACCACTGGTCGCAGCACTGGCAACACCAGCGGGATTTCCAGCAGCACCGGTACCGTCGGCGCCACCGCCGGCTCCACCACCACCACCACCGCCGGATAACCGGATGTGAGCACGTGGTTGCAATAGAGGCAGACAAGAGAGAAGGGGATCTGCGGCCGACCGCCGCCCATGGGGCGACGGTCGGCCGCAGATCTAGGGAGTCACGATTCAAGGTTTCCCAAATCCGCGAGGGAGCGATCAGCGCGCTCATCGCGACGGTGATCCTCATCGGTGTGGTGTCGAACATGCCCGATTCTGCAATCAAAGCGGTGCTGGCGCCGACCCTGACACCGATCGCAGTGGGAACCGGGCTCGACCAATTTTGGGGGATGTATGCGCCCGACCCACCAAGTCGCCTGGAGGATCTGGAGGTGCACGTCACGATGGCCGACGGCGGTAACCGAGTGTGGAAATTGCCGACTCAATACGATCGAGTCGTGGGGGTGGCCGTCTCGCATCGCTGGCGGAAACTGAAGGAGAGTTTGTTGTCGGAACCGCAGATCCGGCCGGAGCTCGCGCACTGGGTCGTCCATCAACTGACCGTTCCCGCGGAGCGGCCTATCCGGGTTTACATGATTTTGCGGACCGAGGTTTTGACGCCTCCCGGGACGAGCGGCCGAGGAGCGACCGGGGTGGACACCCTGTATGACGAAGATTTGGCAGCAAACTCATGACGGACAACGGCCGCGTAGTGCGGTGGCGCCCGTCAGCGATCGGCGAATGGTGGCAACGGTTTTGGTTTCGACCCGAACCCACGTACACCCTCGGGTTAGTCAGGATCGCCTTCGGTGCGCTCGCGGTGCTGTGGACGTTATGGCTTCTGCCAATCCTGCATGACATGTTGGGTCCGCACGGCGTGGTGCCCGATCAGCACCAGCCGGCGATCCCGGGCAACTGGGGCATCTTTGAAGTAGTGACGAGCGACCACGCCGTCTTGATCGGGTGGGCCGTGCTGATGGCGTCGGCCGTCGCGCTGACTCTCGGATGGCACAGCAGAGTAGCGGCTGTCCTCGTCTTCGTCCTGATCTTGTCCTTCCTGCACCGCGACCTCTGGGTCTTTAACGCCGGGGATTCCGTCGTCCGCATCATGGCCCTTTTTGTAGCACTGTCGCCCTGTGGCACCGCGCTATCGCTCGATCAGCGCCGCAGGACAGGATCATTTTGGTCCGCTCAGTCGCGACCCGCCTGGGCGCTTCGACTGCTGCAGGTTCAATTATCAATTATTTACCTGTCCTCGGTCCTCATCAAGCTGACGGGCCACACGTGGCCCCAGGGAACTGCCGTCTCCTACGCGTTACGGCTCGTCGACATGCAACGCCTGCCCTCGCCGGAATGGCTCACCACCAATGCCGTGCTCATGAACGTTGCGACCTGGGCAGCTCTGGCGACCGAGTTGGCGATCGGGGTACTGGTCTGGAACAGGCAGCTTCGGCCGTGGGTCCTCGCAGCCGGCGTGGTCATGCACCTGACGATCGACATCGGCATCATCATCGGGATCTTCAGCTACGCGATGTTTGTGTTGTATCTCGCGTGGGTTCCCCCCGACACGGTGAAGCTACTGCCGGACACCGTCAAACGAGCGGTCACTAAGTTGCTGGCGCGCCTGCGCCACAGGCGCTCCAACCCGCCCACGTACTCGCGGCATCGCCGCATCGAAATTCCAGCGCTGCGATCAGACCAGGATGGCAGTCCGTCAACAGTCTTCAACAGCGCCGGTGCCGTCAACGGACACGAGCATACGGCGGCCGAAGTCGACTTGCAGATAAAGGCACGTACCCCTGTAGCCGCCACCGGCGCCAACAACGGTGAGCTAGCAACACCGGGAGGCTTGGGGACCCACCGGGGCGTCGTGTCGTCGTAATAGGACAGCTCCCACTTCGGCTAACGGTCTGTTGGTACGCGTCTACGGCACGGTGGGGAGAAGCGACCGGAAAGAGGTCAGGACCCCGATATGCAAAGGACGACATATGGCATCCCGACAACCCATCACCATTCCGGCACATGGGCCCTGGCTGCTGCCCGCTGCCATGATCGTGGCCGCCCTCGGCGCTTGCACGTTCGAGCACTCCAAAATCGCCGAACCTAAGGCATATGACCGGTGCGTGCAATCCACGAGCGACGGCCTTGGCAACACCATCGTTGGCAACACCGTCGGCAACACCGTTGGCAGCCCCGATGGCCAGGGAAACACCTTCGGCAACACCATAGCTGGCAACACCGTCGGCAACACCAGCGGACCCGTGATCAGTGGCCAAACCAATTCTCGAACGTGGTGTTGCATCGTAATTGGCGGACAGTGGGACGATGGGCAGGGGAAGTGCGCGGGGTGATGTGGCCCCGAACGTGGCTGTGAGATCATTATTGCGTCAATTGCCGCGCTTAACGCGACTTACCAGTCGGCGATTGGTGGTTGAGGCTCGCAATCGCCGTTGCCATTACCGTTGCCCCGATCTCGGTCACGCTCCGCTAGTGGCGATTCGAACGGACGCTTACCGTAAAGAAAATCAGGGCATCGTCCACACGGAGCACCGAAGCTGGCTGCGCCTCACGCGAGAATCGCGACGCCCCCGCGCCCCCGTTTGGCGGCCACGCCAATTAGACTTCGGCGCTTCCTCCCCCGGGCCGGCCCGACCAGGCTTAGGAATCTGGGACATGTCGACTCGAATCATCGGTCGGCCGTCTGCTTTGAGGCAAACACCTGCAGGTCGGAGGGGCGGTCGAGATGAGTCGTGACGGCAGCGGCCGACCGACTTCGTGGGCCCATCGGCGGGCTCATTGCGACGGAGTTGCACTCCGAACCGATCACGCTTCGCAAGGCGCAATGCTGCAGCTGGCTACCTGCGAAGGAGAACTCTGCGGGCAGCCTCACAGCTACCTGTCCAATATCGATTCTGCTGTCCCGGGCCGAAGAGCCGAGCAGGCAGCTAACTCGCCGGGCGTTTCGGGGGCCGGTGTGTCGCGTGTGCCCGGTGGACAACCGCCTGCGTCGCCCATCGGTTTGCTCCGGGCAAGGCGGAGGGCCTTTAGCTGCGCGCAGCCGAGACCGCTAATGAGCTTGCGCACCCATGGACGGAATCAACGGTGGACCCGTTCCGAGCTAACGCCGACCCGAGGGCCGAGGTGGCTCGTGTTACCGCGGTGGGTTGCGCGTGCAATTGCGCGGTCGAGTAACTCGACAATTTCGAGGTCAAACACTTCGCACAGCCGGAACATCTGAACCACATCTGCAGGCCGGTCGCCGTTCTCGAGCCGCTGAATCGTCTTTGCGCTGATTCCTGATTTCGTTGCAAGGGCTTCACGGCTCAATCTCACGCGGGCGCGGGCAGCCCGCATCTCATCGCCAATCATTCTCAGTATGAAGCTCAGTCTCGATGAATCCATGCCAGCTCCAAATAGGGGTCAGAATAACCGGGGATGCCAATTCTCCAATAGCCTAAAGGGACTGAATCCGGATTAGTACAGCACCCGAACCTGGAAGTAGGCTACCGCCGCGGAGATCAATTGTCACGTGATTTTGGGGGCGCCAACGCCTGTAGCCGTACCACTGCCGTCGCGGACCAGGCTAATCGGCGCAAAGCAACTCCAAGCCCGCGGCTAGACGCCTTCCCCGACCACGCTTCGTGCCTGGGCAAACACTCGCCAGCCCCGACACGAGGTTTCCAGCCACCCCATTCCGCAGTGTCTGACTGCCCGGTCGGCTGAGTTAGGGGGCGTCTACGACGTCACTACGTTGATGGCTTCGCCACCCATGACATATCCGACTGTCAGCGCAGGATCGCCGGGTATCCGGAAGCGGTGGGCGCGCCGCTGTTTCGCACCGGAGCTGACGACAGTTCTGACGACAACGATGACGACAGCCGGGCTTCCAGACACCTTCCCCCACACGGCAGTTGAACCTGTATCGTGCCTGTTCAGTCCATCTGCCCGGGTCTACGGATCAGAAGATCGATCGGCAGCAAGGAGGCAGCAGACAGGTCAATACGGCGAGGCACTCCACACCATTGGCGACCACATCGGTGCTGCTCAATGGCACTGGCCGACCTGTCCTGCTGCATTGAATCAGCGTTCGGGGACGAAGAGGTCGTGGGTTCGAATCCCGCCACCCCGACGGTGAAGCCCTCATTGCCGAGTTCTGCCGACGCGTGAGCAGTCAGCGACAGCAGTTCGGGTCGAGCACCGTGCAGAGCGCGACCAGTGATTCCCGCCGGGCCCGGTGGTAGACGTTCATACCGCGCCGCTCGGATTCGACGAGTCCCGCCCGGCGCAGCTGGCTGAGGTGATGGCTGACCGTCGATTCGGTCAAGCCCACCGCGGCGGCGAGATCAGAACTGCATTCTTCACCGAGTGCGCTGCCGAACAGCAATGAGACCAATTTGACCCGCACCGGGTCGGCCAATGCCTTCAGGCGAAGAGCGATCTCCAACGCCGCGTCATCGTCGAGCGGCCCGGCGGCGACAGGTGAGCAGCACACGGGAGCGGAGATGTCGACCATGGGCAGCGTCTTCGGCATGCGAACCATCCTGCCACAGGATATTGACATATATCAAAAAGGTGGCACGATCGCAGGCACAGCCAGTTCGATATAAGTCTCACAGGTGTGGAGGTCGCCATGTCCCGTGTCCAGCTCGCCCTCAACGTAGACAACCTCGATGAGGCGGTGGCGTTCTACGCAAAGCTGTTCAACACACCGCCCACAAAACTCAAGGCCGGCTACGCCAATTTCGCGATCGCCGACCCGGCATTGAAGCTCGTTCTGATCGAGACTCCCGGCAAGGGCGCCACGATCAACCACCTCGGCGTCGAAGTTGAATCCAGCGACACCGTGCACGACGAGATCGCTCGCCTCACCGACGCAGGCATGTTCACCGAAGAAGAGATCGGTACCACATGTTGCTTCGCCACCCAGGACAAGGTGTGGGTCACCGCGCCCGGTGGTGAGAAATGGGAGATCTATACCGTGCTTGCCGACTCCGACACGTTCGGCACGGCAGCGACCGCGTCCTGCTGCTGACGGAGCACGAGGTGCGCAGGCGGGTGCTCGCCGAGTTCACGGGGTCAGCCATGCTGGTCACCGTCGTTGTCGGATCGGGAATCGCTGCGGCGCAACTATCGCCGAACGACGTCGGTTTGCAGCTGCTCGAGAACTCGACGGCTACCGTTCTCGGCCTTACAGTTTTGATCCTCCTGTTCGGGCCCGTCTCCGGTGCGCACTTCAATCCCGTCGTATCGTTGGTGGACTGGTGGCTAGGACGCCGCTCTGGTGCTGGAATCAGCGGCCCAGATCTATTGGCCTACAGCGTGGTTCAGCTTGTTGGCGGGATCGCAGGCGCGTTGTTGGCCAACGTGATGTTCGACCGACGAATCGTTGAGCTCGCCACGAAGGACCGGGTGACACCGGGACATCTCGTCGGTGAAGTGGTCGCGACGGCGGGGCTAATCGCGTTGATATTCGGATTGGCTCGGACGGGACGAACCGCGCTGTCGGCGCCCGCCGTTGGCGCCTACATCGGTGCCGCCTACTGGTTCACCAGTTCAACGTCATTCGCCAATCCTGCCGTCACGATTGGCCGAATGTTCTCCGACACATTCGCCGGTATCGCGCCCAATTCGGTATTACCCTTCGTCGCCGCCCAACTTCTCGGCGGGGTTGTCGGTGTGCTCGTTGCGCTCGGTCTGTATCCCGACGTCGTCCCTCACCACACGAAAGCCATGGAGTGACATGACCAAACCGACGGTGCTGTTCCTGTGCACCCACAACGCGGGCCGGTCCCAGATGGCGTTGGGGTTCTTCGCGCATCAGGCCGAAGGGCGGGCGCAGGCCTATTCCGGCGGATCGGAACCCGCCGATCAGGTGAATCCCTCGGCGATCGCCGCGATGGCCGAGAGAGGCATCGACATCGCCGCCGAACAACCGAAGCGGTGGACCGACGCGATGGTGGAAGCAGCCGACGTCGTGGTCACCATGGGCTGCGGCGACACTTGCCCCGTCCTGCCGGGACGGCGCTACGAAGAGTGGGTCCTTGCTGACCCGGCCGGCCAACCGCTTGAGGCGGTACGACCGATTCGAGACGAGATCGAACAGCGCGTCCGCACGCTGCTCAATGAGCTGGGCGCGCGCCGTGACTAGGCGACGATGCCGACGCCGGAGCGAGACTTCGCCGGGACCTTGGTGAACGCCATGATCGAGCTGGGCTCGACCAGGCCGACCACCAACAGCGGCCAGACAGCACCGGCGACCACGCTGACGATCAACGGGTGAGCCGCGGGTGATTCACGATCGGTCAGGCGCCTGCCCGCCGCATACGCCGCAATGGTGACCGACAACCAGTCACCGAGATAGACCACTATCAGCATGACGACCCATGCGCACCACCCTCGACCCGAAAGCGTTGAGAGTCGATTTCCCCACGAACTCTAGAGGTAAGCAAACTTCCACGACACTAGGCTCGCGATGATGGACACGGATTTGCGATACGAGCGGTGGTTCCAGCCCCTCCGTACCGTTGGGTCTCGGGCCTAAGCGCAGCGAAATGCGGATCGAGGACGGCACCCGTCACGTCCGATTCGGCTGGTGCTTTCGCACCGAAACCCCGCTGACCTCGATCAACGACGCGAAGCCCAGCAACGAACGGGTCTATACGTGGGGCGCTCGCGGCTGGCGCGGCCGATGGCTGGTGAACAGCTCATCCAAGGACATCGTGGAGCTGACCATCGCCCCACCCGTACGTGCCTACGCGATGGGAGCGCCGATCAAACTGCAGACCCTCTACGTCAGCGTCACCGATCCGCAGGCTCTCATCGCGGCGTGCGTTCCGACGTAGTTTGACCGGCCGTGCGCCTGCGCGTTGCGCCGAAACAGCATAGCGGACAAGCTCTTTAGGCGGCCGACATCGGTTAAAGCCTGTCCTTGACCGCCCCCGACAGTCGGGCGCCGTCGGCCTTTCCCGCGGCGATTGCGGTCGCGGCCTTCATCACTTGACCCATCTGCCTCATGCCGGGCCGTTCACCGAGATCCTCGGCTACTTGGGCGATCGCGGTGTCGGCCACGTCGGCCAGTTCGGCGTCGGTGAGCGGAGTGGGCAAATACTCGTCGATGACTCGTGCCTCGGCGTGTTCGTTCGCCGCGAGCTCGCCGCGCCCGTTCTGGGTGTAGATCTCGGCCGACTCGCTGCGCTTCTTGGCCTCCCGGGACAGCACCTTGATCAGCTCGGCGTCGGACAGCTCACGCGACTGTTTGCCGGCGACCTCTTCGGTTTGGATCGCCGCAAGCAGCATCCGCAGGGTCGCGGTGCGCAGCTTGTCCTGCGACTTCATCGCGGTGGTCAGGTCCGCACGCAACCGGGCTTTGAGTTCCGCCATGACGCAAACGCTACGCCGGGGTCTCGGACCGGCGGGCACGTTGTCAATTCGCACAGCGATCGACAGGATGGTTCCCATGAGCAGCGACGCCGGCGGGTCCCCCATGGCAGGTCCGCCGCCGCCGGGCTATCCACCTGGCTATCCGCCACCGGGATATCAGGGTGATCCGCCGCCCGCCTACTACGGATATCCACCACCCGGCTACCCTCCGCCCGGTTACGCGCCAGCGGGCTATCCGCCTCCGCCGGGTTACGGCGGCCCGCCACCGGGTTACGGCGGCCCGCCACCGGGTTACGGCGCGCCCGGTGGCTATCCCCCGCCCGGCTATCCCCCGCCGGGATACGGCCCACCTGGATACGGCCCACCTGGATACGGCCCGCCGCCGGTTGCGCCGGCCCTCAAGCCTGGGGTCATTCCGTTGCGGCCGCTGAGCCTGTCGGACATCTTCAACGGCGCCGTCGCCTACATCCGAGCGAATCCCAAAGCGACGCTGGGGTTGACGACCGTCGTGGTGGTGGCCGCGCAGATTCTCGCACTCATCTTGTCGGTGGGACCACTGGCCGTCACCGGTGATCTCCAGCCGACGCTGCGCGGCGAGGAGGTGTCAACGGGCGTGCTGCTCGGCTCGTCGGCATCGAGCCTCGCCGGCGCCGTCGCCACCGGGCTGTCGTCAATCCTGTTGAGTGGCATGCTCACGGTGGTCGTCGGCCGGGCCGTCTTCGGCGCGAGCATCACCATCGGTGAGGCGTGGCAACGGCTCCGCCCGCGGCTGTGGGCGTTGGTCGGCTTCACCGTGCTGGAAGTGATCGGCGCCGTCGTGTTGATCGCGCTCGTTGTGCTCATCATCGTCGGCGTCGCCGTGGCCGCCAACGGTGTCGCGGCCTCCGTGATCGGGGTGCCGTTGGTGCTGGCCCTGATCGCCGGCCTGATCTATTTGGGCACGATGCTCAGCTTTACGCCGTCGATACTCGTGCTGGAGCGCCTCGAGATCTTCCCCGCGATCTCGCGCTCTTTCAAACTGGTGCGCAACGACTTCTGGCGCGTGTTCGGCATCTGGCTGCTCGGCCAGATCGTGGCCGGGCTGATCGCAGGGGCGGTCGCCGTGCCGTTCAGCTTCGGTGGCCAACTCCTGCTCGTCTCGGCGTCATCCACGGTGGCGGCCCTCATCGCCCTCGTCCTGCTGTCCGTCGGCAGTGCGATCGGTCAGATCATCACCGCACCGTTTTCGGCCGGCGTCGTCGTGCTGCTTTACACCGATCGCCGCATCCGCGCGGAGGCATTCGACCTCGTGCTGCACACCGGCGCGGCGTTCGGGCCAGGCGCTCCCGCCGATTCCACCGACCACCTCTGGCTGACCCGCCAAGCCTGACGTGGCGACGATAGACATCGACCGCGATGCCGCGCACGAGGCCGCGCAGCATGAGCTCGGAAAGCCGATCTACCCCAAGGCGTCGCTGACCGAACGCCTCATCGACTGGATCGACGAACTGCTGTACAAGCTGACTAACGCGAGCTCGTCGGTGCCCGGCGGCTGGTTCACGCTCAGTGTCCTGCTGATCCTGTTGGCGATCGCCATTGTGGTGGGCATCCGCATTGCCCGGCGCACCATGCGCACCAACCGCGGCGACGGGTACGCGCTGTTCAGCGAGCATGAGCTCAGCGCCGCCGAACACCGCGTGACCGCCGAACATTATGCGGCGGCAGGTAACTGGTCGGCTGCGATCCGTCACCGGCTCAGAGCCGTCGCGCGTCAGTTGGAGGAAAGCGCCGTCCTCGACCCAGTCCCGGGTCGAACCGCCACCGAACTGGCCCGCGATGCCGGACGGGCTATACCGAATCTGGCCGCCGAATTGGCACGGGCCGCAGAGGCTTTCAACGATGTGACCTATGGCGAACGGCCGGGAACCGAATCTGCGTATCGGATGATCGCGGGCCTCGACGACCATCTGCGATCCCGCACGTCTGCGTCGGACACCAGCGCAGCGATGCCCGCCGCGGCCGGCAGCTGGGCAGAGGTGCGATGACGCCCTCCGATTTGGCCGTCGGGCCGACGGTCGTGCAGCGGTGGCGCAGCACCCGGTGGGTGCTGCTGGCGTTGGTCGTCATCGTCGGGGTGGCGACGCTTGGCACTTATTTGACCGCGCCGCGTCCCGGTGGCCCGATGGATCCGGAATCGACGTCACCTGATGGCGTTCGAGCGCTGGTCACGATCCTGCGTGAGCACGGCGTGGATGTCGTCGGGGCGGGCGACATCGCCGCGGTGGAAGGCGCGGCACGGCCCGACGCCCTGATCCTTGTCGCGCAGACGTTCTATCTGTTCGACGACGACCTGTTGCGCCGGCTGGCCGCGCTCCCCGGCGACCGGCTGCTGGTGGCGCCGGTGTCTCGGACCCGTGACGAGCTCGCACCGGAGATCCGCCTCGACGGCGCCACCGCTTTCGGCGACTCAAGGCCCGACTGCGACATGCGGGAGGCGACGCGCGCAGGGGAGGTGCAGTTCGGTCTGAGCGACGCCTATGCGGCGGCAGGCAAAGTGCCCGTTGTGCGCTGCTACGGCGGCGCCCTTGTCCGTTACAACGACAAGGGCCGCGAGGTGACGGTCGTAAGCACCGCCGACTTCATGACCAATTCCGGCCTGCTCAAGCAGGGCAACGCTGCGCTGGCGATGAACCTCGCGGGTTCGCATCCGCGGGTGATCTGGTACGCCCCTGCGCACAGCGAAGGCGCTGGCGAATCCGGCGGCGGCGCGGGAATTATCGGCCTCATCCCTGACCAGGTGGGATGGATCGTTTTGCAACTGTGCCTGGTGGTCGCACTGTTGGCGGTGTGGAAGGGTCGACGCATCGGCCCGCTGGTCGCCGAGCAGTTGCCTGTGGTGGTCCGCGCCTCGGAGACCGTCGAGGGCCGCGGACGGCTGTACCGGTCACGGCGCGCACGCGACCGTGCGGCGGAGGCGCTGCGAACGGCCACCTTGCAGCGGATGATGCCCCGGCTCGGTCTCGGATACGACGCCGAGCCGTCCGCGGTCGTGGCGGCCGTCGCCGACCGGTGCGGGTTGTCCCCACACGCGGTGGCGCACACACTCTTCGGTCCGCCGCCGGCCAACGACCCCGATTTGGTCAACCTCGCTCACGAACTCGACAACATCGAAAGGCAGGTCGCTCAATCGTGACTCAGCCAACCGGACACAACACGGGTCAGTCGGCGGCGACATCGGACACCGGAGCCGCATCGGCGGCGACATCGGATTCCGGAGCCGCATCGGCGGCGACATCGGATTCCGCACGGAATGCCCTGCTGGCCTTGCGCGGTGAGATCGCCAAGGTGGTCGTCGGGCAGGACGCCGTGGTCAGCGGTTTGGTGATCGCACTGCTGTGCCGTGGCCACGTGCTGCTTGAGGGCGTCCCAGGGGTTGCCAAGACTCTGCTGGTGCGAACCCTAGCGGCGGCGTTGCAACTCGACTTCAAGCGGGTGCAGTTCACTCCAGACCTGATGCCGGGCGATGTCACCGGATCGCTCGTATACGACGCCCGTACAGCCGAATTCGAGTTCCACTCCGGACCTGTGTTCACCAATCTGCTGCTGGCCGACGAGATCAACCGGACCCCGCCTAAAACGCAGGCCGCACTGCTGGAGGCCATGGAGGAACGCCAGGTCAGTGTCGAGGGGGAACCGCGTCTTTTGCCGGACCCGTTCATCGTCGCCGCGACGCAGAACCCGATCGAGTACGAGGGCACCTATCAGCTGCCCGAGGCGCAGCTGGACCGGTTCCTGCTGAAGCTCAATGTGCCTCTGCCGCCACGTGATCAGGAGATCGCGATCCTGGACCGTCACGCCAGGGGCTTCGACCCTCGCGACCTGTCCGCGGTGAAACCCGTTGCGGGCGTGTCAGAGCTGACGGCCGCCAGGGAGGCGGTGCGCCAGGTGTTGGTGGCCGACGAGGTGCTCGGCTACATCGTCGACATCGTCGGCGCGACGCGGCACTCGCCGTCGTTGCAGCTGGGTGTGTCGCCGCGCGGCGCGACGGCGGTGCTGGCCACGGCGCGGTCGTGGGCGTGGCTGTCCGGCCGCAACTACGTCACACCAGACGACATCAAGGCGATGGCCCGCCCGACCCTGAGGCACCGGGTGTCGCTGCGGCCAGAGGCCGAGCTCGAGGGGGCCAACCCCGACGGCGTGCTCGACGGCATACTCGCTGCCGTGCCGGTGCCGCGCTAGTGGTCCTTACCGGCCGCGCCGGCCTGATCGCGCTTATCTGCGTTCTGCCGATCGCGATTTCACCCTGGCCCGCAATCGCTTTCGTCCTCCTGCTGGCGGCCTTGGTCGCGGCGGTCATCGTGGACGTGGGGCTGGCGGCCAGTGCGCGCAGGCTGAACTGCAGCCGGCTCGGCGAGACGGCCGCACGGCTGGGCCAGCCCGTCGACGCGGTGCTGGTGGTCGAGAATCCAACAGGGCAACGGCGCTTCCGGGGACAGATCAGAGACGCATGGGCGCCCAGCGCCCGCGCCGAGCCACGTCAACATACCGTCAATCTTGCTGCAGCCCAGCAAGTTCGCCTCCTCACACAATTGCGGCCGGTTCGCCGCGGTGATCAGCGCTCCGCGCTTGTCACCGCACGCTCGATCGGCCCGCTGGGTCTGGCCGGGCGGCAGAGCTCGCATCGGGTGCCGTGGCAGATCCGGATCCTGCCGCCGTTCCTGTCGCGCAAGCATCTGCCGTCGCGGCTGGCGAAGCTGCGCGAACTCGAAGGCATGACGCCGGTGCTGATCCGCGGTCATGGCACTGAATTCGATTCGCTGCGCGAATACGTCATCGGCGACGACGTCCGATCCATCGACTGGCGCGCCACCGCCCGGCGCGCAGACGTGGTGGTGCGGACATGGCGGCCCGAGCGCGACCGTCGGGTGGTCATCGTCCTCGACACCGGCCGCACGTCGGCCGGGCGCGTTGGGGTCGACCCGACCGCAAGTGATCCCGGTGGCTGGCCCCGACTGGATTGGTCGATGGACGCCGCGCTGCTTCTGGCCGCGCTGGCGGCGCGTGCGGGTGACCACGTCGACTTCATCGCCCACGACCGGGTGACCCGTTCCGGGGTCTACAACGCGTCGCGCACCGAACTGCTCGCGCAACTGGTGGACGCGATGGCGCCGCTGCAACCCGCGCTGGTCGAATCCGACGCCCGCGCGATGGTGGCCGCGGTACAACGGCGGATCCGTCGACGGGCCCTTGTGGTCCTGCTGACCGACCTGAACGCGTCGGCGCTCGAGGAGGGCTTGTTGGCGGTGCTGCCGCAGCTGTCCGCCAAGCATCAGGTGCTGCTCGCAGCCGTCGCGGATCCCCGTGTCGAGCGCCTTGCCGCCGGTCGCGCCGACGCGGCCCAGGTGTACGACGCCGCCGCGGCTGAACGGGCGCGCAACGACAGGCGCGCTATCGCGTCGCGGTTGCGACGCTCGGGCGTCGACGTGGTGGACGCCGCGCCCGAGGAATTGGCGCCCGCGCTTGCCGATCACTATCTGGCGATGAAGGCCAGCGGCCGGCTTTAGCGCGTCGGGACGACGTCGGGGGCGTCGTCGACGTCGCCAGTCTCCCCCGCCCTTACGGCCTTGCGCCCGAAGTGAACTACATAGGCCAGGAAGGCGATTTCGGCGGTCACCCCGATGCCGATGCGGCCAACCGTCGGCAGCGGCGACGGCGTCACCAACGCCTCGATCAGCCCCGAAACCAGCAGCACGCCGACCAGCCCGATGGCCACCGCCACCACCGCTCGGCCCTGCTCGGCGAGCACCTGCCCGCGCGGCCGGTTGCCGGGCGACACTACCGACCAGCCCAGCCGCATTCCTGCGGCGGCGGCCAGGAACACGGCCGTCAGTTCGAGAAGCCCGTGCGGAGCGAGCAGACCCAGGAAGATGTCGGCCTTGTCTGCATTGAACATCAACCCCGCGAGCACCCCGAGGTTGGCGGCGTTCTGGAAAAGCACATAGGGAATCGGGATTCCGAGCAGGATCGCAGAGCCGATGCACTGCAGCACGATCCACGAATTGTTCACCCACACCTCCAGCGCGAAGGATCCGGCCGGGTTCTCGCTGTAGTAGGAGGAGACGTCATTGTTGACCAATTTGTCTATCTCGCTTGGGGTTCCGATGATGGCCTGCACTTCGGAGTTGCCAGACACCCACACCGCGATCAGCACCGTGACGAAGAAGAACGCCACGGCCGTGCCTAGCCACCACCGCCAGGACCGGTAGGCGATCACAGGGAACGACACCGTCCAGAACCGCACGAACTCACTCCACAACGGCGCGTGGGCGCCGGTCACCGCCGAGCGCGCCTGCGCCACCAGACCCGACAATCGGCCGATGAGCACCGAATCGGTCGACACGGTCCGCACCATCGACAGGTGGGTCGACACCCGCTGGTAGAGGTCGACCAGTTCGTCGACCTCCGCGCCCGTCAACCGCCGACGCCGCTTCACCAGCACCTCCAGCCGGTCCCACGTCGGCCGGTGCGCCAGCACGAACGCGTCGACATCCACGTGGCAAATCCTAGTAGCGTGGTTCGGTATGGTCCGCCAGCAAGAACCAGTGGTGACCGGGGATGCGGTGGTCCTGGATGTTCAGATCGCCCAGTTACCGGTTCGCGCGCTGTCGGCGATGATCGATGTCACCGTGGTGTTCATCGCCTACATCATTGGTGTGGTGTTGTGGGCGACCACGCTGACGCAGTTCGATACCGCGCTGTCGGCCGCGGTGCTGGTCATTTTCACTGTGCTGGCGTTGGTGGGGTATCCGCTCGCGTTCGAGACCTCGACGCGGGGTCGATCGCTGGGCAAGATGGCGCTGGGCCTGCGGGTGGTGTCGGAGGACGGGGGTCCGGAACGGTTCCGCCAAGCGCTGTTTCGTGCATTGGCCGGAGTTATTGAGATCTGGATGTTCGCCGGCGGGCCAGCGGTTATCTGTAGCCTGTTGTCGCCCAAGGGAAAACGTCTCGGCGACGTGTTCGCAGGCACCGTGGTGATCAGTGAACGCGCGCCGCGGTTGACTCCACTGCCGTCGATGCCGCCGCAACTGGCATGGTGGGCGGCGTCGCTCCAGTTGTCGGGTCTCGGTGCCGATCAGGCTGAGTTGGCCCGTCAGTTCCTCTCCCGCGCATCGCAATTGGATGCTCGGGTGCGCGATCAGATGGCCTACCGCATCACCAGCGAGGTCGTCGCCCAGATATCGCCGCCACCCCCGCCGGGCACGCCGCCGCCACTGGTGCTGGCCGCGGTGCTGGCCGAGCGGCACCAACGGGAGCTCGCGAGGCTGCGCCCGTCACCGCCGGTTGGTCCTCCGCCGCAGTGGCCGACGCAGCGGGCGTACCAACAGCCGGTGTCCCAGCCGGTGGCGACGCCACCACCTGCCAACTCCGGAGGTTTCACCCCGCCCAGCTAGCTGGGGAACCCAAACTCCCCCCATACGCCAAGGAATTGGGGGAATTTGCGCGAGCTGGTGCGGGGAAGGTGCTCAGCGATACCGCAGTCCGACGAGCATCAGCGCGCCGCCGACGAAGCTGGTGACGGTGCGGGCGTGGTTCCACGCCGTCCAGGTCGAGAAGTACGCCTGCCATTCGCGGGCGGCGTCGACCACCGGCAGCCCATCTGAGTTGACGGTGTCCAGGTGATTGTTGAGTGGGACGTTGAAGGCCATCGTGATAATCGCGCCGAGGATGCCGAAGATCGCGCCGACCAGCACCCACCAGCTGCCGGGCTGATTCAGCCGCACCACCGCCATCACCCCGACCACAATGGCAAGGATCGTCGCACCGAAGTACGCCAGCAGAAACGCCGGGTTGGAATTCGCCTCCGCGTTGATGCCGCGCATCGCGGTAACCGCGGCGACGGGACCGGTGCGGTCCAGACCGCGCATCACGAACGTGGAGAACACGTACATCATGCCGCCGGCAGCAGCGCTCGCGAGCGCGGCGACGGAGGTCAGGATGACAAATGGGCTTGTATTCATGCTTGGAAGTCAACCGGGATCCGCTGCGACGATCCATCGTTTGCCGTCCCGACTGCATACGTGACCGTCCGGGTGGTTACCCGACACGCATGAGACACCTCGAGTGCTCCATCGACCCGGATCTGGTCGCCGTCGATGAGGTAATTGCGGGTCCTCAACGTGGACAGCTCGACGAACTGCTGGCTGAGACCGGATTGCACGGCACGCATCAGGCCGTCGCCACCCGCTGGCCCCGTTCTGCGGCGCCCGAACCTGCAGTTGCGGCAGCGCATTTCGCATTCCTGGTCTCGACGGCTACATCCGCGCCGGGGCGCGGGTGTTTCTCGCCGCTTATCGGCCCGCGCGCTGAGGTGGGCTGAGGATAGGCTCCCGGCGTGGACGCCGTTGTCGGCCTGCTCGACGGAGTGCGAGCGCGAGGCGCATTCGTGTTACGGATGATGATGGATCCGCCGTGGTCGATGAGCATCAAAGACGAGGCGCCGCTGACCTTGATCTGCCAGACCCACGGCAGTGCGGCGATCGTCGGCGAAAGCGGCGGGACTGTCTGGCTGGGGCCGGGCGACGTCGCGCTGACCCGCGGCGCCGAGCACTACGTGTTCGCCGACGACCCTGCCACGACGCCGATGGTCGTCATCCATCCTGGCCAGCGCTGCACCACGCTGTCCGGCGATGACCTGCGGTTCGAGATGTCGCTCGGGGTGCGTACATGGGGCAATAGCCGGTCGGGCGCGACGCGCTCGGTGATCTGTGCCTACGAGGGCCGCAGCGAGGTCAGCGCGCGCCTGCTCGACGCGCTGCCGCCGGTGCTGGTGCTGCGGGCTGACGAATGGGAGAGCCCGCTGGTGGATCTGCTCGCCGCCGAGGCGGGCAACGACGGTCCCGGCCAGGAGGCGTATCTGGACCGGCTGCTCGATCTGTTGCTGATCGCCGTGCTGCGCACCTGGTTCGACCGCGACGAGAACGCCCCGACCTGGTGGCACGCCGAACACGACCCGGTAGTTGGCCCAGCACTGAAGCTGATCTACAACAATCCTGACCATCCATGGACGGTTGCTAATCTCGCTGCAGCCGTGGGAAGTTCGCGTGCCGTGTTCGCTAGCAGGTTCACCGAACAGGTCGGCGAACCACCTATCGCATTCCTGACTAATTGGCGGCTCGCACTGGCCGCCGACCTGTTGCGGTCCGGCCAGGCCACCATCGCCGCAATCGCCCGGCAGGTCGGCTACAGCACCCCGTTCGCGTTGAGCAGCGCATTCAAACGCGGCTACGGCGTCAGCCCGAACACCTACCGCGCAACGGCTTCCTACCCGGTTGACGCGTTCGAAGCGCTATGACGACGGCGAGTCCAACGCGTCCGTTCGGGTCTGGTGCAACAACTACCGACTTTGCTAACGTCGGAATTGTTGAAACCGCAGCCCGGTCGGGATGGCGCTAGCCGCTCTAAGCCGCTGGCACGCAGAAGCATCAGCTTGTGCCGACCACTCTGGTGACATTGGCATACCGGGACGGCCATGTCCCGGCCGCACATCTTTAGCTCAGCTTTTCTTTAGCTGCTTTCAAACCGCCGGCGGCACACGCGGAGCGAGGGGTTGCGCGCTGCCCCGCCACATTTGCGACGCAGCGGAGAGGACAAGAGTCGGCAAGACGTGCGAGGAGATGTGCCTTGCAATGGGCGAAGATCGTGGCTGGCGTCGGATGTCCGTTGCAATGGCGATGAGGGGCCCAGCCCCGGCGTTCAGCAGTGAAGCGCCTGCCTCTCATCGCCGACCGGCGGGCCGACTGACTAGCGGCTCGCGCTGGTCGCCGATCTGCTTCGGTCGAGCCAGGCGACCATCGCCCCGGTGGCCCGTCAGGTGGCGGCGGAGCTCGACTTGTCTGTGCTCTGACGACGGGCCGCAAGCACTCCGGCGATCGACGTGGTTGCCACGGTTACCAGTGCGCCGAGCATCAATGCCGACGGTTCACCCGGTGCGAGCAGATGCAGTTCGGTGCCCAGCGTCGCGGCCGCCACCGGCACTCCCAACTGCGCGGCCGACAGCACCGCCAGCGTCAATGGCTGACCGAACAACCGGCCGACAGCGTGGGCCAGCACCGCACCCACGCCGAGACCGATGCCGAGCAGGATCAGCAACGGGTGCGCGCCGAGTTCACGTACTTGCAGGGACGCGCCAAGCCAGACGAAGAACAGCGGCCCGAAGAACCCTTCGGTGATGCCGAACAACTGACGCGCGAGGCGACGCGGTTCGCCGATCGCCGACAGCACCAGGCCGAGAGCGAAGCCGGCCAACATGATCGATACGTGCGTGGTCGTCGCCAGTGCGCACAGCCCGAACAACACGATCAGGCTGATCCGTAGTTCGAGCGCGAACTCACGCTGTTCCGAGTAGTGATGCAGCCGCTTGCGCCATCCGCGACGGTCGGCGGTGCGAAACAGGACGAACAACACCGCCGCACACCCCGCGATCGCCAGCGCGCCGAGGGCCGCCCTTGGCGCCTGGGCCGGGTTGATCACCAATGGCAGCAACACGATCGAGGTGGCGTCGGCGATCGCGATCTGCGTCGTCACCGATAGCACAGGAGGGCCACTGAGCTTTAGCGAGTCGATCACCGGCAGCGCCAGTGCGGCCGAGGACGATGCCATCAGAACGGCATACACCGCCGCATGCCCGGTGCCGAACACCTGCGCAAGCACCACCCCGAGGACCGCCGCCACTGCACCCACGGCGGCGGCCCGGGCCAGCGCCTTCGGCACGGCGGATCGCAGCGTCTTGTCGCGGACGGGCACGTGCGAGCCGACGACGAACATCACCAATGCGAAACCGATATTGGCCAGCAGTGTGAACGTCGCATCGCCAGAGTCGACGATCCCGAAGCCCGTCCTCCCGACCACCAGCCCGGCGACGAGTTCACCGATGATCACCGGGACCTGGAAGCGCGGCAGCGAGGCGAGCAGCGGCCCGGTGACGCCGATGACGGTGAGCAGCGCCAGCGTGTGGAAGCCGAACCCGGACATCTCGGCGGCTTACTGCCAGGACGTCAAATGGCAAGGAATGTCGGTGTTTTCGTCGGTCAGATAGCTAGCGCACACCCGGTGATAGCCGTCGGCGATCTGCAGCGCATACCCGCCGACCGCGCTGCCGCGCACCAACAGGATCGGCGAGAGCTTCTTGCCGTCGCTTATCTTGCCCAGATCCGCCCTGACGTGAGCATTCGCCTCCGGCAACAGCCTCAGTTCAGCAGCGCGCAGGATGTCCTTGGCCTTTTGATACACGGGTTGCGCGGCCTTGAGCGCCGCGACCGTCTTGTCGACCGTGTCCTTCTCCGCGAGCATGCTGAGGTAAGCCGCGGCCGCGTCGTAATCGTGGGCCTCAGGTTCGTCGAGCCACTTGACCGCCATGGCCAGACACGTTACTCACCCGCTACCCAGTTGCCGTGAAAACCGTACGGAACACGGCGGGGTAGCTTGATGCTGGCAACCGGCTGTGCGGCGAAGTCCGACGCATCGATGATCACCAGATCGCTGCCGTCACGCGCCGGATCATAGACGTAGCCCATGTACCAGCCGCAGCTCTCGTCGGCTGTACCCGAACCCGGCACGAACACCGCCTCGCCCGGCCCTCCCGGTGACTGCGCGGTGCCGAAGGCATGCTCAACAGCGTCGCCGGTGGTCAGGTCGTATCGCACCAGGCGGCCGTCGCCGACCGACACCGCGTAGCGAGCCGGCAGGGTAGCCAGCCGGTCGTCGATGCGGGGGAACTCCACCGCGCGGTCGTCGAGCTGGCGTTCGGTGACCGTGCCTGTCTGCAGGTCGATGGTCCAGCTCCATAGCACCCCGTCGGCGTCGAATCCGCCACCATTGCGCCATAATTCGGGGTAGCGCACCGCGTGCAGGACGATGCTGGTGCCACGGGCTGACGTTGTGTCAAAGGCATTGGCGACGTGGAACACGTAGCAGGGATTGATCTCGAACCACCGCACCGGCCCGAACGGGTCGTCGCGGCGCATAACACCGAACCGGGCGCCGTATTCGTCGCTCCACCGGTAGGGCATGTCGCCCTCGCCCTTGATCGCGACGTCGAGATTGAACACAATCGGCAGGTCCATGAAGATGACGTGCTCGGCAGTCAGCGCGAAGTCGTGCATCATGGTGTGCGCCTTGACATCCAGCGGCCGGTTGATGGTCAACTCGCCGTTTGCAGATGCGCGGTGATAGGTGACGTACGGCTCAAAGATGCTGCCGTAACCGAAGAAGTGCAGCTCGCCGGTCGTCGGGCAGATCTTCGGATGCGCGGTCATCGAGTCGACCAGCTTTCCACCGAAGTCGTAGGCGCCCAACGTCTCCAGGTCGTTGGAGATCTCGTAGGGCAGCGATGATTCGACCAGCGCCAGCGTCTTACCTGCGTGGTTGACGACGTGGGTGTTGGCGACACTGGCCCGCAGGTTGCGGGTGCCGTCGGCGTTGTAGAGCGGGAAGTCTTCGGAGAAGCTGTCGGTCCGCAACCAGCGGTTGCGGTACCAGGCGGCGCGGCCGCCCTCGATGCGGACGCCGTGGATCATGCCGTCGCCGGCGAACCAGTGCGCGGTCGCCTGCCGCGGGTTGGGCCCGTTGCGCAGGTACCACCCGTCGAGTTCGGCGGGAATGGCGCCCTCGACGGGCAGGTCGAACTCCGTCAATTCGTCGGTCACCGGTGCGTAGTTGTCCCGCTGAAAGAACTCGCCGGTGCCGAAGAGGGTCGAGGTTGTGTCGGTCATAGGCCCAAAGATGACATGTCACTGTTGACATGTCAAGAGTGGAGGTACGATCAACGGGTGAGTTTGCGGATTGCGGCGTTGGGGCTCTTGGCCCAGAAGCCCGGCAGCGGTTACGACCTACTCAAACATTTCGAGGAATCCATGGCCAACGTCTGGCCGGCGACGCAGAGTCAGCTGTACGGCGAGCTGAACAAACTCGCCGACGCGGGGCTGATCGAGATCTCCGACATCGGACCGCGGGGTCGGAAGGAGTACCGCATCACCGAGGCCGGGCATGCCGAACTGCGTCGCTGGGTGACAAACCCGCAGGACGATCCGCCGTTTCGCAGTGCCGGTCTGTTGCGGGTGTTCCTGCTCGGCGAGGTCCCGCCCGACGACGCCCGTGACCACGTGATTGCGATGGCCGAACACGCCGATGCCGAGGTCAAGCGGCTGGAAGAACTGCGTGACTCCATCGAATGGGCCGACGACGCCTCGTTCTACGGCTATGCCGCGCTCGTGCACGGGCTGCGGGCCCGGGCCATGGAGGCCGACTGGGCGCGCTGGCTGGTCAACGCCATCGACCAACGCCGTCGGAAATAATCGTTGCATCGCGATAGTTTCCGATATATCGTTAACCTATCGGAAGCGCGTGAGGCGTTTCCTCTCGAACGTAAGGAACCAACCAACATGACAGACCCATTCACCCCACCCCCAGGTGGATTCGGCTTCGGCTTCGGCCCCGGTGATCGGCGCGCGTTTCATCAGCAGCGCCGGCAGGCCCGCCGCGACTTCCGCGAACACCTTCGCGACCATCTGCGCGAGCACGACGCGGGTCCCGGCTTCCAGGGCAACCTTGGCTTCGGTCCCGGCCGCGGCTTCGAGTTCGGATTCGATCCCCGTGGCGGATTCGGCGTCGGCTTCGGTCCTGGCGTGCGTGGCCGTGGCCGCGGCGGGCGAGGACGGGGCAAGCGCGGCGACGTGCGTGCCGCGATCCTCAAGCTGCTGGCCGAGCGACCGATGCACGGCTACGAGATGATCCAGGAGATCGCCGATCGCAGCCAGAACCTGTGGCGGCCCAGCCCCGGCTCGGTCTATCCGACGCTTCAGCTGCTGGTCGACGAGGGACTGATCGCGGCCACCGAAAGTGAAGGCAGCAAGAAGCTTTTCGAGCTGACCGACGCAGGCCGGGCCGCCGCCGACAAGATCGAGACCCCGCCGTGGGAGGAGATTGCCGACGGCGTCGACCCCGCACACGTCACGCTGCGTAGCGCCGTTTCCCAACTCATGGGCGCCGTTGCGCAGTCCGCGTACACGTCGAACGACGAGCAGCAGGAGCGCATCGTCGACATCGTCAACAACGCCCGCCGCGAGATCTACCAGATCCTCGGCGAGTCCGACTAACCAGAGATTTGTGGGGCCTGGGCGGCGGTGGGCGCCGCTCACGCTCCACAATTCACAAATGCAGACCTTTCCTCTTGGGCAGTTCACCGTCGGCCGCGTCGGTTTCGGCGCCATGCAGCTACCCGGTCCCGGCGTGTTAGGGCCACCGCGTGACCACGACCAGGCGCTGGCGGTGCTGCGCCGCGCAATCGAGTTGGGCATCAACCACATCGACACCGCGCATTTCTACGGACCCAACGTCGCCAACGAACTGATCCGCGATGCACTTCACCCTTACCCCGACAACCTCGCCTTGGTGAGCAAGGTCGGTGGCGACCGCGACGAACAGGGCAACTGGTT
>JAOPVX010000307.1 GCA_025965975.1 Mycobacterium sp.
TGTGGAACGTGTTCAAGAGCTGTCGCTACGGCGAGCCGGTGACGGTCGACGACCCATGGGGCTACGGCAACTCGCTGGAATGGGCCACCAGCTGCCCGCCGCCGCGGCACAACTTCACCGAACTGCCCCGAATCCGTTCGGAGCGGCCCGCTTTCGAGCTGCATTATCCGCACATGGTGGACCGGATGCGCGCCGAGGCGCACGTCGGTCGCGACCACCATCCCGCGGAGCCCAAGCCGGTCGACCAGTCCAGTTGACGGTTTGTCGCAACGCCCGGGGGTGAGCATGCCCAAGGTGTCGGTGCTGATCACCGTCACCGGACACGACCAACCCGGTGTGACGTCGGCGCTGTTCGAGGTGTTGTCCAGGCATAAGGTCGAGCTTCTCAACGTCGAACAGGTCGTCGTCCGGGGGCGCTTGACGCTCGGTGTGCTGGTCGCCGGCGCGCCGGACGTTCCCGCAGGGTCCGAACTGCGCAACGAGGTGGAGGCCGCCATCCACGGCGTCGGCCTTGACGTCACGGTCGAGCGCAGCGACGACCTGCCCGTCATGCGGGAGCCCTCGACCCACACCATCGTCGTGCTTGGCAGGCCGATCACCGCCGAGGCGTTCGGCGTCGTGGCGCGCGAGGTGGCCGCGCTCGGCGTCAACATCGACTTCATCCGGGGCGTCTCCGATTACCCCGTGACGGGATTGGAGCTGCGGGTATCGGTGCCGCCGAACGGGGTTTACCGAAAGCTGCAGACCGCGCTGGCGCGGGTGGCCGTCGACGAGGGTGTGGACATCGCCCTGGAGGACTACAGCCTGGCGCGACGGGCCAAGCGGCTCATCGTCTTTGACGTCGACTCGACACTGATCCAGGGCGAGGTCATCGAAATGCTTGCCGACCGGGTCGGCGCGCACGCCGCGGTCGCCGAGATCACCGAGGCGGCCATGCGAGGTGAACTGGACTTCGCCGAATCGTTGAGCCGTCGCGTCGCGACGCTTGCCGGGCTGCCCGCCGAAGTGCTCGAGGAGGTCGGCGAACAGATCGAGCTGACGCCAGGGGCACGCACCACTCTGCGTACGTTGCGCCGCCTTGGGTATCACTGCGGCATCGTCTCCGGTGGCTTCCGCCAGGTCATCGATCCGCTCGCGCATGAACTAGAGATGGACTTCGTCGCCGCCAACGTGCTCGAGATCGTCGACGGGAAGCTGACCGGCCGCGTGATCGGCCCGGTGATTGACCGGCCCGGAAAAGCCAAGGCGCTGCGCGATTTTGCACAACAGGCCGGTGTTCCGATGGAACAGACCGTGGCCGTCGGCGACGGCGCCAACGACATCGACATGCTCGCCGCCGCTGGGCTGGGGGTGGCGTTCAACGCCAAGCCGGCGCTGCGGGAAGTTGCCGACGCATCGCTGAGCCATCCGTATCTGGACACCGTGCTGTTCATCCTCGGCATCACCCGTGGCGAGATCGAAGCCGCCGACGCGCTCGACGGGGTTGTGCGCCGGGTAGAGATTCCCGACGAGTGACACCGTCACTCTGAAAGCCCACGAAAGTCGCTCGGCGAACTGAAGGGCCGAACCGGCCGCTAGACGACCACGGCGCGGGATTCGGACGCTGTGGCGCCGGTAACGGCCCGCCAGGCGCGGGCCAGGAGTTCGACTGCGCCACGCATCTGCCCCTCGGGCAGCGTGTATGGGATCCGGACAAACCGTTCCAGTGTGCCGTCCACGCCGAAGCGCGGGCCCGGTGGTAGGTCGAGGCCCATGCGCGACGCTGCCGCCGAAATTGCGGAGCTCATCGGCGCCGGCAGCCGAACCCACAGCGCCAGCCCGCCTTTGCCCCGCCACGGCGACCAGTCCGGCAGGTGCTCGTCGAGCAGCGACAGCATCAGTGCCCGGCGTGCGCGGAGGATCTCCCGTCGTTCGGGCAGCACCTCGTCGGCGACCTCGAGAAGCTTTGCGGCGGCGAGTTGTTCGAAGATCGGGGTGCCCATGTCGATGGATGGGCGCAACGCGGCGATGGTCGTAAGCGCGCTGCGTTCGGCGCGGATCCAGCCGATGCGTAGGCCACCCCAGAATGACTTCGACATCGAACCGGTGGTCAGCAGCAGGTCGCGTCGCGCCGTCATGGCTGCGGCGACCGGTGGTGGAACCGGCTCGTCGAGCCACATCTCGGACATTGTCTCGTCGACGATCGTGCGGGTTCTGGTTTCGGAAATGATGTGCGCCAACTCGTTTCGCTGAGCAGCCGGCATGGTCAGCCCAGTCGGGTTGTGGTTGTCCGGCGCCAGATAGGCCAGGCTCGGCGATAGTTGACGCACCGCGGCATGCACCGCAGCGAGCTCCCAGCCGTCCTCGGCGATGGCGACCGGCACGGGACGGGCGCCCGCGGTGGTGATGGCGGCGATGGCGCCGTGGTAGGTGGGCTGCTCGACAAGCACGCGGTCGCCGGGCTGTGTGTAGGTCGCCAGGATGAGCCCGATCGCGTGCAGCGCGCCCGTGGTGACCATGATCTCGTCGGGCTCCGTGGGAAGCCCTCGCGCGCAGTACCTTTCGGCGATGGCTTCGCGTAGTGGTGGGAGCCCGGTGAGGTCAATGCCGATGTCGTGCAGATACGGCGTCACCTGTTGGGTCGCATGCGTGAACGCATCAAGCACGGCCGAGGCGGGTGCCGAAAGCGCGGCATTGGCCAGGTTCACCGACGCCCGCACTCCGGGATCGGCGGCGGTCGTCGGCGCGACCGGCAACGCGGTGGTGCTGCGGGCACCGCGGCGGGCATTGAGGTAGCCGTCGTGGCGCAACTGGGCATAGGCCGCGGTGACGGTGGTCCGGGAGACCCGCACGGTGTCGGCGAGCGCTCTCTCGCTGGGCAGCCGCGCGCCGACGGGCAGGCGCCCGTCGACGATGAGCAGTCGGATCGCGTCGGCCAGCCCCTGATAGGTGGGGCCGCTGTGGCTGGATGTACGCCAGTTGCCGAGCTCTCGGGCCAACAGGTCCGCGTCGAGTGCTCTGGCCGCCATTTCCACCGTCATTTGCAGACCAGTATGATCCAACTGGCTATTGAAGGGCAAGCCAGTTGGCCGGACTATCGTGTCATGAGCACGAATTGGACATCCCGACTGGCCCGGCCGTTGGCCAGGATCTTGCGTCCGGCGGAGACACTGCCTGCCGAATTCGTCGACCGTGACGCCGAACGCGTGCGCCGCGAACTCGATCTGATCCGGATTCGCTTCCCGCACCATGGGTAGCGCCGCGGCACGCGCGGCAGCGTTGCTTGTCGGGCTGATCGGCTACGGCTTCTCGATGGCGGTGATGGTGCGCGCCGGGCTGGGCCTTGACCCGTGGGACGTCTTCCACCAAGGGCTGGCCCGTCACACCGGCATAACCATCGGCATCGCCTCCGCGGTGGTCGGTGTCGCGGTGCTGCTGGCCTGGATTCCGCTGCGGAACCGGCCGGGCATCGGCACGATCGCCAACGTCATCGTCATCGCGGTCACCGTGGACGCCGGTCTGTGGCTGCTGCCGACGCCGACCTCCCTTGGCGTGCGCATCGCCATGATGGCGAGCGCCGTGGTGCTCAACGCGTTCAGCACTGTCCTCTACATCGGCGCCGCGCTGGGCAACGGCCCGCGCGACGGCCTGATGACCGGACTCGTCGTGCGCACCGGCCTTTCGGTGCGGCTGGTGCGCACATCGATCGAAGCCACCGTGCTGGCCGTCGGCTGGCTTCTCGGGGGAACGGTCGGCGTCGGCACCCTGCTGTACGCGTTCGGAATCGGCCCGCTGGTTCAACTGTTCGTGCACATCACGCCCAAGCGGGTGCTCGCCGTCAGCGGCTGGGCGTCCGTCGCCGACGCGACCGATTTGCGCGTGAAACATCGCTGGGGACGCAACCGAACACGCCGAAACCCCGAATCAGGCGAACTGCGCGTCGAGGTGCAACGCCAAGCGTCGTGACCGAAACTCGGCTGGGTCGTCGCAAGCGAAAAGACCATGCGGGTCGATCGCGTCGTCGCGCGTCACATTCAATTCGGCAAGACGCCGCATGAGGCACGCGCCGGGGTCGCCACCACGACCAGCGCAACTCCGAACTCGTGCGGGCACGGCCGGCGGGGCCGGCCGGGTGATCTTCAACGGCGCCGCCGGATGGGGCCTCGGTTAGCGATTTCGGCGTGAAAGGTCGCGCTGGGCGCGACCAAGTCCGCCGAAATCGCTTCACTACGATGGGCGAGTGCCAGACGCCGGAGAAGACGCCGCAGATGCAGCCGACCCTGACCTGCTGATCGACTTCGCAAAGGTCACTCTGCGACGCGGCCGCCAGACTCTGGTCGGGCCCGTCACCTGGTCGGTCGAACTCGACGAACGCTGGGTAGTCATCGGGCCGAACGGGGCAGGCAAGACGTCGCTGCTGCGCATCGCCGCGGCCATGGAGCACCCGTCATCGGGCACGGCGTTTGTGCTCGGCGAGCGGCTGGGCCGCGTCGACATGTCCGAACTTCGCTCACGTGTCGGGCTGAGCAGCTCGGCGCTGTCTCAGCGCGTGCCAGAGGATGAAGTGGTGCGCGACCTGGTCGTCTCCGCCGGCTACGCCGTCATGGGCCGCTGGCGCGAGAACTACGACGACGTCGACTACGACCAGGCCATCGACATGCTGGAAAGCGTCGGCGCCGAGCACCTCGCCGAGCGCACCTACGGCACGCTGTCCGAAGGTGAGCGCAAGCGGGTGCTGATCGCCCGGTCGATGATGACCGACCCCGAGCTGCTGCTGCTCGACGAACCCGCCGCCGGGCTGGACCTCGGTGGCCGCGAAGAACTGGTAGCCCGGCTGGGCGACCTGGCCGCCGACCCGGACTCTCCCGCGCTGGTGCTGGTCACCCACCACGTCGAAGAGATCCCGCAGGGCTTCTCGCACTGCCTGATCCTGTCCGAGGGCACGGTGGTTGACTCCGGACTGCTATCGGATGTGCTGACCGCCGAGAACCTGTCCACCGCGTTCGGCCAGTCGATTGCCCTGGAGAACATCGACGGGCGCTACTTCGCCCGTCGCACCCGCGGCAAGGCGGCACACAGGAGGCGGACATGAGCGAAGAACCGTTGACCCCGAGGCCCGCGGCGACCGTGATGCTGGTTCGCGACACCGCCGATGGCATCAAGGTGTTCCTGATGCGGCGGCACTCCGCCATGGAGTTCGTCGCCGGGGTGATGGTGTTCCCCGGCGGGGGCGTCGATGACCGCGACCGCAACGCCGACGTCGCCTGGTTCGGACCCGAACCGGCGTGGTGGGCCGAGCGGCTCGGGGTCGAATCCGACCTGGCCGAGGCGTTGGTGTGCGCGGCGGCACGCGAGACGTTCGAAGAGTCCGGCGTGCTGTTCGCCGGCCCGGCCGACGACCGCGACGGCATCGTCGGCGACGCGTCGATATACCGCGAATCCCGGCTGGCTCTCGCGGACCACTCGTTGTCGTTCGGGGACTTCCTGCGTCGCGAGAACCTCGTGCTACGAGCGGATCTGCTGCGGCCGTGGGCGAACTGGGTGACGCCGAAGGAGGAGCGCACCCGTCGCTACGACACCTACTTCTTTGTCGGGGCATTGCCGGAAGGCCAGCGCGCCGACGGCGACAACACCGAAACCGACCGCGCCGACTGGATCACGCCATCCGAAGCGCTCGAGGATTTCGCGGAGTCACGGACGTTCCTGCTGCCGCCGACGTGGACGCAGCTGGACTCGCTGGCCGAGCGCACCGTCGCCGAAGTGCTTGCCGTGGAACGTCAGATCGTCACCGTCGAACCGCATCTTGCCGAGACGAACGGCAACTGGGAGATCGAGTTCTTCGACAGCGACCGCTACAACAACGCCCGCAACCACCGCGCGCCCGATGGCTACGGCCCTGACACGCCGCTTGCATGAACGAGTTCGTCTCCGTCCACACCAGCGATGAGCAGCCCGGCATCGCCACGCTGCTGCTGTCGCGACCGCCCACCAATGCGTTGACACGCCAGGTGTACCGCGAGATCGTTTCTGCGGCAGCCGATCTCGGACGCCACGACGAGACATCGGCCGTCATCATCTTCGGCGGTCACGAGATCTTCTCCGCCGGCGACGACATGCCCGAGCTGCGCACCTTGAGCGCCGACGACGCCGAGGTCGCCGCACGCGGATGCCGGGAGGCCGTCGACGCGCTGGCCGCCATCCCGAAGCCGACGGCCGCGGCCATCACCGGCTACGCCCTGGGCGGCGGGCTGACGCTGGCGCTTGCCGCGGACTGGCGCGTGAGCGGGGACAACGTGAAGTTCGGCGCGACGGAGATCCTTGCGGGCCGGGTGCCACAGGGCGGCACCGCCCGCCTCGCGCGTGCGGCCGGCGAGAGCAAGGCCAAGGACCTGGTGTTCAGCGGGCGGTTCATCGACGCCAAGGAGGCGCTGGCGCTGGGCCTGATCGACCAGATGGTGGCACCCGACTCGGTATACGACGCGGCCGTGGCCTGGGCCCAGCGGTTTCTCGACTACCCGCCAAAGGTACTGGCTGCCGCGAAAGCCGCGTTCGGAAGCGGCCGTTAGGCTGCCCTCCATGAGTTTTGACGAACCCGACACTTCGTCTGTCCCCGGCGAGCGGGACGTGCCCCCAGTCGCCGGCCAGCCGGCTCCGACTCCCCACGCCACGGCGGAGCAGGTGGAGGCGGCGCGCCACGACTCCAAGCTCGCCCAGGTGCTGTACCACGACTGGGAGGCCGAGAACTACGACGACAAGTGGTCGATCTCCTACGACAAGCGCTGCGTCGACTACGCCCGCGACCTGTTCGACGCGACCGTGCCGGACGAGGAGATCCGCGGCCTGCCGTACGACCGGGCGTTGGAGCTGGGCTGCGGCAGCGGGTTCTTCTTGCTGAACCTCATCCAGGCGGGGGTGGCGAGGCGCGGTTCGGTGACCGACCTGTCGCCAGGCATGGTGAAGGTCGCCGTGCGCAACGGCCAGTCGCTGGGCCTGGAGATCGACGGACGCGTCGCCGACGCCGAGGGCATCCCGTACCACGACGACACCTTCGACCTGGTCGTCGGTCACGCCGTGCTGCATCACATTCCCGACGTCGAGCTGTCGATGCGCGAGGTCGTCCGGGTGCTCAAGCCGGGCGGGCGGTTCGTGTTCGCCGGCGAGCCGACCACCGTCGGCAACACCTATGCCCGCGCGCTCGCAAACTTGACCTGGAACGTCACGATCCGTGCCATGAAACTGCCGGGACTCAGCAGCTGGCGCCGCCCACAGGCCGAGCTCGACGAGAACTCGCGGGCTGCAGCGCTGGAGTGGGTCGTCGACCTGCACACCTTCGACCCCGGCGACCTTGAGAAGATGGCGGCAAACGCGGGCGCCGTCGAAGTCAGCACTGTCACTGAGGAGTTCACCGCCGCGATGCTGGGCTGGCCGCTGCGCACCCTCGAGGCTACGGTGCCGCCCGGCCGGTTGGGCTGGGGCTGGGCCAAGTTCGCGTTGAGCAGCTGGATCACCCTGAGCTGGGTCGACAACAACCTCTGGCGCCGCGTCGTGCCGAAGGGCTGGTTCTACAACGTTATGGTGACCGGGGTCAAGCCGTCGTAGCGTTCGGCCTTGACGACGTCGCCTATCTGGGCGGCGATGCCGGCGCGCAGGCGCTGCGCGAGGTCAACGGGTTGCGGCTCACCGATTCCTCGCTGGTTGCCGATATCTCTTCGGCGCGTGAGCGATTCGGTGATCGTGCCGCTATGCTCGTCGAGACGACGCTGCTACGGCGAAAGGCGGCAGCCAAATTCGCCGACCCATCGGGTTGGCTGTTCACCGACGAAGCGCTGCAACAGGCCACGGCCGAACCGGTGGCCGCGCACCGGGCACGGCGGCTGGCCGGTGTCGCTGTGCACGATGCGACCTGCTCGATCGGCACTGAGCTTGCGGCGCTGCGGAATTCGGCTGCCTACGTCATCGGCAGCGATATCGATCCGGTCCGGCTGGCGATGGCCTGCCACAATGTCGCCGACGTCGACCTTTGTCGCGCCGACGCACTGCGGCCGGTCAGCCGCGACGCCGTCGTCCTCGTCGACCCCGCCCGGCGCAGCCGCGGACGGCGCCGATTCGACCCGCGCGACTACACGCCGGCGCTGGGTGCACTGCTTGACGTTTACCGAGGCCGCGACCTCGTCGTAAAGTGCGCTCCGGGAATTGATTTCGATGAGTTGTCGCGGTTGGGATTCCGCGGGGAGATCGAGATCGTGTCGCTGGCGGGCAGCGTGCGCGAGGCGTGCCTGTGGTCGGCGCGGCTTGCGGGAGACGTGGTGACGCGCAGGGCGACGATGCTGGACACCGGAGAAGCCGTGACCGACGCTGACCCCGACGACTGCGTCGTGGCGCCGGCGGGCCGGTGGATCGTCGACCCCGATGGCGCGGTGGTGCGCGCAGGTCTGGTGCGCCACTACGCCGCCCGACACGGGCTGTGGCAGCTCGACCCCGACATCGCGTACCTGTCCGGCGGTCGACTCCCCGACAACGTGCGCGGGTTCGAAGTTCTCGAGGAGTTGAACTACAGCGAACGGCGACTGCGCCAGGCGCTTTCGACGCGTGACGTCGGAGCCGTCGAGATCCTGGTTCGCGGCGCCGACATCGACCCCGACGCGTTGCGGGCGCGACTGCGGCTGCGCGGATCGCAACCGGCCTCGGTCATCGTCACCCGCATCGGATCCGGGGCGGCAAGCCGGGCAACGGCATTCATTTGTCGTCCCTCACGGTGAGGCGCCACGTACGCTGGCAGTAATGCGCCGGTGCCGGAGCCGGTGCCGGTGCGAGGACGTCCGACGATGCGCATTATCTCAGTGGCTGCCCTAGTGGCGGCCGGTGTTCTGGCGGGCTCGATCGCCGCCGGTCCGGCCGCCGCACAGTCGGCGTGCACCGACCTCGGGGGCACGGTGACCCCCGACGGCGTCTGCGCCGTGCACGCCACCAACCCGACGTACACGCTCGACATGAGCTTCCCCAACGACTACCCCGACCAGCAGGCGCTGACCGCCTACCTCACCCAAACCCGTGACGGGTTCATCAACGTGTCGCAGATGCCCGGGTCGTGGAATCTGCCTTACCAGCTGGATGCAAAGGGAACCGGATATCACGCGGGTCCACCGACCGGCGGCACGCAAAGCGTGGTCTTCGAGGTCTACCAGAACGTCGGTGGCGCGCACCCGCAGACGTTCTACCAGGCCTTCAACTGGGACAACGTCAAACGCACGCCGATCACGTTCGACACGCTGTTCAAACCGGGCACCAAGCCGCTCGACGTGATCTACCCGGAGGTGAACCGCTACCTGCAGAAGGTGCGGGGAATGATCGACCCGATTCCGCCGAAAGATGGGCTCGATCCCGCCCACTATCAGAACTTCGCGCTCACCGACGATGCGGTGATCTTCTTCTTCAGCCAGGGCGAGATCTTTGCGGAAGCCGCGGGCGCGGTCCAGGCGTCGGTGCCGCGTGCGATGCTCGCGTCGCTACTGGCGTAGCACTTATGCCGGCGCGAAGCCGTAGACCTGGCCGTCGCTAGTGGCGGTGACGACGCGGCGGTCATGGCCGACCGAGACCCCGACCGGCCAGCCCGTCGCCTGGGGCAGCGGATAGCTGTTGACGGTGTGGCCGTCGGCCGGGTCGAACACCACAAGCGCCTGACCGTTCTCGCCGTCCTTGGCGACGGTGTAGCCGACGCCGTTGCCGGCCCGGCTCGACGTGGACAGCGGGACGACGTCGTCGCGGGTCCACCGCACATCGCCGCGATCGCCGCCATCGCGGACCGCGACCAGCTTGGCGCCGGGACCGCCGCCCGCCACGATCAGGCCGTCCGGCGACACCGACGGCGGCGTCTGCGCAAGATAGTTCAGTGGCACAGACCATTTCGGCTTGCCGTCGGCGGTTTTGATCGCCCATAGGTGTTCGTCGCGTCCGTTGACGTACACGGTCGACCCGTCGGCGGACAGCACCGGGCTGGCGATCGGCCCCTGGCCCGCCGCGTCGCTGGTCCACTCGCGGGTGAGCAGCGGGGTCTGGCCGGGACGGTAGCGAAGCCCGACCAGGGCCGGCGCCGCGGCGTTCGGTGCCCACAGGCTGACCACCACGATTCCGGTGGCCGACGCGAACGCCGGTGCCGCGGCCACAGGGCAGCGTGGCCGCATCGGTTGGCAATCGGCCAGTCCCCGGGTGGAGTCGGTGGGATTGACGCCGTCGATCAGATCCAGCGATGTTCCGACGACGGTGCCCTTCTGGGCGTCGAACACCAGCACCTGCCCCAGATGCGTGACGACCAGCAACTGCCCCGGCGCGAGAATCCTTGGCGTGGTGGGCATTCCGATCACCGGCTGACGCCACCGGATCCACTGGGTCGGCGGGAAGGACAGCATCGCACCCGGCTGGCCGATGTAGAGATTGTCGAACCCGTCGAACAGCGGACTCGACAGACCGCCGCCCTGCACCAGCCGGGTGCACCAGCGTTGGCGGGCCTTGTTGTCGGTTTCCCACACCATCAGCGAGCATCCGCCCGCCGACTGCGCGTTGACCGCCAGGTAGCTGTCCGACCCGAGCGCCACCTGAGCGGTCAGCTCACCCTTGACCGAACGCCTCCAGTCGAGCTGCAACGCGCCTGCTCCGGCAACGGGCGAGTAGCTGCTGTTGGTTGCGTCGCCGTACTGCGCCGGCCAGCCCGACGCCGCGTGCGCCTCGACCCAGGAATCGGTGGTTCCGCAACCGGCCAGCACACCCGTGATCAGCGCAGTTGACGCCAGCACGATGAATCGCCGGAACACTGGGTCCTTATCTGTTTTGGGGACCCCGGTAAAGGTTGGGATCCGTTGGTCGTTTTTGTTGTTTGGCCTCGTTCTGGCCCGTGCTTGCCCGCGGTGGACCCGCAGCCGGCGGTCAAGGTGGAGCGCCCGCAGCGCAGTGAGGACGAACGACCTTGAGGCGGGCGAGGATCGACCGCATACTGACGGCCGAGGGCACGAGGCAAAGACGTTGTGATTCAAGGCATGTGCTGCCTCCCGTTGTGGGACATGGTGCGGGAGACGCGTGGGGCGTGCCGGCGCCCAGCCTTATCTGGGTCCACGGACATTGGTCCGGCGACATGATGATGGATGGGTGCCCGGCGTGCGGGCTGGCAAAGGGATGCGGCCGCTGAGTCTTTCCGGGAAGTCCACCCAACAGCGGGGCGGCGACACGAACCTTGCGGGAGCCGACCGCGAGCATCAGCTGAAGTATGGGCAGGGCACGCACGCAACGCATCTCAGGCAGCCGCCTGCTGGGATCGGGTGTCCGACAACGCCAGGGCGGCATCGCCGAGCTCACGCAGGGTGTGATAGCAGCGACGCAAGATTTTGCGCTCGACCGCCAAGGTCGGGTTTTTACCGTTGTGGCCCTCATGCTTGGCCGCCAGCTTGCGGTAGTAGGCGTAATCCGGGGAACCACGCCGGGCCGCGGACTTGGCCGCCTCAAACGCCGCCCACCGCAGCTGCGGGGAGCCCTGCCGCGACAGGTGCCCCGGGGAGCATTTGCCGGCCGAGGAGTACACGCTGACATCCAGCCCGGCGAACCGCACCAGCTGCTCGGAGCTACCGAATCGTCGCGCATCCTCGATCTCGGCCCACATCATCGCCGCGCACAGCCACCCGACGCCATAGTGGCGCTGCAGCGCCCGGCAACCCGGTTGACGTCGGGCGAAGTCGACCAATTGCGTTCGCAGCGGCTCGATTTCGGCGGCCAGCTTATCAATGCGCTGCAACGCAGCATCGATGTACTGGCGTCCGACCGCCGACGGCTCGGAGCTCGCGAGCGCCTCACGACCGGCATCGGTCAATAACGCTTTGATCGGTGGGCAGCCCTGGTGGAACAACTGCGCGTGGATGCGTTGCTGCCACCCGCGCCGCTCATCCATCAACGTGCAGTACAACCGGCCCAGGGTGCGGATCTCCAGCACATGCGCGGGCGGCGCGATCCACGACTCCGGGAACCGGCCCTCCAACAACAGGGTGCGCAGCAACCGTGCATCCGCGCGATCGGTCTTGGCGCGCTTCTTGGGGCCACCCAACACCGCGATCTCAGCCGGATCCCCCAAATGCACCCCCACGCCGGCGGCCGCCAGCTCCTCGCTGACATACCGCCACCCGGTGCAGCCCTCCAACGCGAACTCCGCGTCCCCGGCCGGGCAGTGCTCGCCCAGCCAGCCCCGCAGCGTCGTGCGCGTCGCCGGCCGGATCTGCCCCCGCCGGACCAACCCGTCGTCATCCACATAGTCGAACGTGATCTGCTGCCGATGCACGTCAAAACCGCTTACCATAGTCATCGGGACCTCCTCGAGCTCCTGAAACAAATCTCTGACGCCATATCAACGAGCGTCTGAGCCGAGGGGGTCCCCATCACATGTCATCTTTCTGTTCCTGTTGTCCGAGCCCATGTGAGGGTAACCGGAGGCCCGGCATGCGCTCGCGTAGGCTTTCCGGCCATGACGACGATGTGGGGCGCGCCGTTGCACAAGCGCTGGCGGGGCTCGCGGCTGCGTGATCCGCGCCAGGCGAGGTTCCTGACGGTGGCCTCGCTGAAGTGGGTGCTGGCCAACCGCGCCTACACCCCGTGGTACTTGGTCAGGTATTGGCGGCTGCTGAAATTCAAGCTGGCCAACCCGCACATCATCACCCGCGGCATGGTCTTCCTCGGCAAAGGCGTGGAGATCCAGGCGACTCCCGAGTTATCCACGATGGAGATCGGCCGCTGGGTGCACATCGGCGACAAGAACACGATCCGCTGCCACGAAGGGTCGCTGCGTTTCGGCGACAAGGTGGTGCTCGGCCGTGACAACGTCATCAACACCTACCTCGACATCGAACTGGGCGACTCGGTGCTGATGGCGGACTGGGTCTACCTGTGCGACTTCGACCACAGGATGGACGACATCAACGTGCCCATCAAGGATCAGGGCATCGTCAAGGGTCCGGTGCGGATCGGGCCCGACACGTGGATCGCGACCAAGGTCACCATCCTGCGCAACACCACGATCGGCCGCGGGTGCGTGCTGGGTTCGCACGCTGTGGTCAAGGGCGACATCCCCGACTATGCGATCGCCGTCGGCGCGCCGGCGAAGGTCGTCAAGAACCGGCAACTGGCGTGGGAAACGTCGGCGGCGCAGCGTGCGGAGCTGGCCGCGGCGCTGGCCGATATCGAACGCAAGAAGGCGGCCCATTAAGCGCTCCACTGGATGCCGAACGCATCGGCCAACGCGCTGCGGCCGTCGTCGGTGACCGTCAGCGCGCGCCCGCGTGGCACCCGCTTGACCCAGCCCCCGCACAGGAAACGATCCAGCACGGCGCGCCCGAGCCCGCCGGACAGGTGGTGCCGCTGCTCGGTCCAGTCCACGCAGTAGCGCACGAGTGGTCTGCTGCCCGCTGGCATTTCAACGCCGATGCCGCTGAGAAAATCCCGCCCGGTTTCGGTGAGCTCGTAACGGAGGTCGCGGCCGGGGCTGCTCAGGGCGTCATGGCTGTCGCGGCGCGGGTCGAAGCGACCGTCGCCGCCGACGAGCGCCCCGCGATCCAGCAGGCTGCCCATGACAGCCACGCCGAGACGGCCCGCGACATGATCGAAGCACGTGCGGGCCGAGCGCAGCCGCGCCGCCCTTGTGCCCTCCCGCAGCGAGCGCACCGGGCGCAGCGGCGCGATGCGCCCCAGCTGCTCGAGCAGCTCACCGACCTCGGGACCGGCCAGCCGGTAGTAGCGGTGCCGGCCATGGGTTTCGACGGTCAGCAGGCCCGCGCTGGTCAGCTTGCCGAGGTGGCTGCTGGCAGTCGGCCGGCTGATGCCCGCTTCATCGGCGAGGACGCTGGCCGGCAGCGCACGCCCGTCGTCGAGGGCAAGCAGTACCTTGCACCGCGCCGGGTCGGCCAGCAGCGAGGCCAACGCGGCGATGTCGGCGTCGCCAGTCGTCGGAAGCTCGGCGGCGTCACGCATGAGCGACCAGCCTCTGCATCGGTGCCGCAGCTTCGGGCCGTGCCCAGCGCAGCGCGACCGCGGCGCCGACCAACTGGACCAGACCGCCCAGCATCGTCGCGATCCGCGTGCCATCGGCACCGGCCAGCGCCGCCATGGCACTCCCCAACACCGCCACACCGACAGTGATACCCACAAGGCGTGCCAGATTCACCACGCCCGAGGCCAGGCCCGCCCGCTGCACCGGCACGGCCGACATCGCCAGCCCCACGGCGGGGCCGGTGTTGAGCGCCAGCCCCGCACCGGCCAGCACGAACGACAGCTCGAGCACCCACACGTCGGCCTGCGGTCCCGCCGCGGCATAGAGCGCCAAGCCCGCGGCCATCAGGGTCAACCCGGCCGTCATCGGCAGCCGCGGACCCGCACGGTGGGCGAGAGCGTTGACCACCGGGATGAGAACCAGGTAGGTCAGCGGCATCGGCAGAAACCACAATGCGGTCTCCAGCGCGCTGGCTCCGCGTTGTTGTTGAAACGCAAAGCTGTTCACCAGCAGCAGGCCGTAGACGCCGAAGGTCATCGTGAGCGTCGCCACCAGCGCGGCCACCAGCCGACGGCTACCGAACAGCTCAAGCGGCAGCATCGGTCGCGCCGCGCGCCGCTGGCTGCACACGAAAGCAGCGATGCCCGCGACGGCGACGACGGCCAGCGCGACCGTCCACGCGGGTGCCATCGTCGCGCCTTCGACAAGGACGATGGTCAGTGCGCCGAGGCCGAGCGTCGCCAGCGCCTGGCCGGCAACATCGAAGCTCGCGGCGTCGGGGTCGCGCGACTCGGGAAGGTAGCGGTACGTCATCAGCAGCGCGAGCACGCCGACGGGCGCATTCAGCCAGAAGATGTAGCGCCAGCCGAGGCTGTCGGTCAGCACGCCACCGAGGATGGGGCCGATCGCTGTACTCATCGCGGCCGCCATTGCCCACGCCGCCGTCGCCCTGCCCCGTTCGACGGCAGTGGGAAACGCGGCGGCCGTGATGGCCAGGCCCTGCGGCAACATCACTGCCGCACCAACTCCCTGGACGGCGCGGGCGGCGAGCAACAACGGCAACGACGGGGCCGCCGCACAGACCAGCGACGCGGCGATGAACGTCACCAACCCGACGCGCAGGAGCGTGCGTCTACCGAACCGGTCGCCAAGGGAGCCGGCCGTCAGTAGTACGGCAGCAAAGGTGATGTTGTAGGCGTCGATCGTCCACTGCGCCCCGGAGATGCCGCCGCCGAGATTGTCGCGGATAGCCGGCAGTGCGAGGTTGATCGCGTTGGCGTCGATCAGCCCGACGAAGAGTCCCAGGTAGGCGGCGATCAGGGTCAACGTGGTGTCGAGGCTGAACCTTTTCGTGTCCATATCCGCACGCTAGGCGCGGAATGATTCGACGCCGGTCGAACTATCTAGCGGTCGGGCAGTGCGTGTTCAACGATGACGGGCCGTCGGTGCGGTTCGCGTTCGCGGCGCTTGGCGGCGAGGTAGACCTGCGCGGTCTCGCCTGCGACGGTGTGCCAGTCGAAGTCGGAGGTGAGCCGTTCACGGGCCGCGATCGCGCGGCGCTGCGCCGCATCGGGATCGTCGAGCACGGCGCGCACGGCCGCGGCAAGGCCGGCGACGTCGCGGGGTGCGTAGGACATGCCGGTCTGTCCGTTGATCACCGCCTCGCCGAGGCCGCCGACGTTCGAGGTGACCAGCGGTATGCCGGTGGCGGCCGCCTCGAGCGCGACGATGCCGAACGGCTCGTAGTGGCTGGGCAGCACGGCGGCGTCGGCGGTATGTAGCAGCCGCACGAGTTCCTCGTGATCGAGCCTACCGACAAAGGTTGTGGCCCTGAGCACCTTGTGCTTTCGTGCCTGATCGACGAGCCACTCCTGTTGTGTGCCATCGCCCGCGATGGTCAACGTCGTGCCGGGATGGGTGCGCCTGATCCGCGGTAGCGCAGCGATCGCGTCGTGAATGCCCTTCTCGTACTCCAGCCGGCCCAAGTACATCAGCTGCGCGGGGCCGTTTCGGGGTTGGCGACGCGCGAACGGCCACAGCGCGGCGTTGATTCCGTTGCGGATCACCCGGATCTCGGTCAGGCCAGGGCCGAACAGCTCGGTGATCTCGTCGCTCATCGACGCCGAACAGGTGATGAGCGAGTCGGATTCGCGAACCAGCCACGATTCGACGGCGTGCACCTGCCGGCTGATCGAACCAGACACCCAGCCCGAATGCCGGCCGGCCTCGGTGGCGTGGATGGTGGAAACCAGTGGGACGTCGAAGTATTCGGCCAGAGCGATTGCCGGTTGTGCGACCAGCCAGTCGTGAGCGTGAACGACGTCGGGGCTCCACGGCCGACTGCGGCGGCCTTTGATCGCCAAACCCGCCCTGACCATCGAGTGGCCCATGGCGAGCGTCCACGCCATCATGTCGGCGCCGAAGTCGAACTCGTGTGGGTCCTGCGCGGCGGCGACAACCCGTACGTCTTCGGCGATTTCGTCGGTCGACGGATGAGAGCTCGGGTCGGTGCCGCTGGGGCGACGGCTTAGTACGACGACCTCATGCCCGGCCGCCGCCAGCGCCGTCGCCAGTTGGTACACGTGCCGGCCGAGCCCGCCGACCACCACAGGCGGGTACTCCCACGACACCATCAGGACCTTCATTGCGTGCCCTCGATCCGCCGCGAGCGTGCGCAACACGGCGCGGGTACGGGGGTCATCGGGGGAGGCGCCTTGCATCAAGTGCGCCGAACAAGCCGTCTGCGCGGTTCCAGCCGTCAGCCAGCCGCTGTGCGTGCTCGCTGCGGCCGGACGCCAGCGCGCCTGCGATCTCGCGGGTGGCGTGCGCGTGCAGGTGCGCGCGATAACGCGCATAGTCTGCGGCGGAATCCTTGCTCACCATGAACGGCCAGTCGCTGGACACCGTGAGCAGCGTTTCGCGCAGGATCTGGTCGGCGACGAAGTTGCGGGCCGGCGGTGCGTCGGTCTCGCCGAGCGCCTTGTCCACCGTGGTCAGCGCGGTGTCGACGACCTCGGCGTTCAGCTGGACCAGATCGGCGACCTTCTCGCCCGCCCAGACCTGCCAGTCCTTGCCCGAACCCCAAGAGCTGGGCGGCAATTCGACGGATGCGCCGAAGAATCCGTCGGCGACCGCGTCCGACAGCGTGCCGACCCGCACACCGGCGTCGGGCAGTGCCCGCAGCACCCGCTCGAGCCACATCGGGCCCTCGTACCACCAATGCCCGAACAGCTCGGTATCGAACGCCGCCACCACATGGGCGGGCCTGCCGATGCGTTCGGATTCAGTGATGAGCCGATCGCGCACCACCCCGACGAAGTCGGCGACGTGCACGTCGACCGCCCGGTCGGCGCGCTGTGGGTCATACGGCGCCTTGGCATCCGAGGGCACGTTGCGGCCCGTGACGCGTGCGGGCTTGAGCCCGGTGACGTGATCGTAGGTGTGGAAGTCGCGGTAAGCGGCATGGCCGGGGTAGCCGGACTTCGGCGACCACACCCGGTAGCTGACCTGCAGATCGCGGCCGAACGCGACGACATCAGAGCCGGCGACCGGCCGCCCCAAGGCGGTATCTCCGTGCAACGACGGGCCGTCGACCATGAAATGGCCGACACCCGCTGCGGCGTAATCGATTTCCATGCCCGGCGCATAGGCACACTCCGGCGCCCAGATGCCGGTCGGCGTGTGAGCGAACCGCTGACCGGCGTCGGCCAGGCCCTCGCGCAACGCGAACTCGCGCAGCCGCGCGTTGAGCAGCGGCTGGAACGGGTGCGACAGCGGTCCGCCGAGCAATTCGATGGTGCCGGCGTCGATCAGCCCACGCAGCAGTGGACTTCCGCCGTGTCGCCACAGTGTCGCGAACTCGTCGAGTGCGCGGCCGGCCTCCGCGTGCTCACGAATCCCAAACGCGCGCAACTCCTCCGGCCCACGCAACGTCGTGGCTTCCAGCGCACGCAGCTGCCAATTGGCCAGCCAATGGTGCATGCCCGACAGGCAATACGGATCGTCAAGCTGCGCGGTCACCACCGGCGTCATTCCCAGCGTGACGACGTGCCTGCGCTCTTCGTCGGCCAGCGTGCGCAGCACCCGCATCAGTGGCAGATAGGCCGCGGACCACGATTGGTAGAGCCATTCCTCGCCGACCGGCCATCGGCCGTGATGGGCCAGCCACGGCAGATGTGTGTGCAGCACGAGCGTGAACAGCCCGGGAATGGGCTCGGAACTCGTCACGGCCGCACCGCGATCGCGACCAGGTCGAGACTGTCGTCAATGTCGCGGTCGGCCGCGTCGATGAGGTCGAAGTCGTCGGTGGTCACCGAGGCGACATCGGCGAGCAGGTCGTCGGGCCACGGCGCATCGGCCAGCGCGCGGACGATCTGGGCGTCGATGATCGAGCCACCGTGGCGTACGTCGAGCTCAGCGAGGCGCTCGCCATGAAAAACCCCGTACACGCCCTCGATCCTGAAGCCCGCGGCCGTCAGCAGTTCGGTTAGCTCCTTAGCGTTGAGTTCGCGGGTGTGGAACGGGTTGATCGGGGTGTCGCGGCCGGGGGAGAAGGTGATTCGGTTCGGTGTGGACACCAGCAGCGTGCCGGCCGGGCGCAAGACGCGAAAGCAGTCGGCAACGAAGTGCCCTTGATCCCAGAGATGTTCGATCACCTGGAAGTTGACCACGACATCAACGTCGCCGTCGGGCAGCGGCAGTTCGACCAGGTTGCCGTGCCGCATGTCCACCCGCGGATACCGGGCCCGCACATGCGCGACGGCCGACTCGTCGTAGTCCAGCCCGATCACCCGGCCCGCCGCACCGGCAATCAAGTCGGCGCCGTAGCCCTCGCCGCAACCCGCCTCGAGCACATCGCGCCCGGCGCAGCGACCGGCCAGCCGCCTATACACCACCTCGTGACGGCGGAACCAGTAATTCTCCTCCGCCAGGCCGGGAACAGTTCGCTCGCCGGTAAGCGGCAGATCCGGACCGTCGGTAACGAATGCGCTCATTGCAAGGCAGGCTAACGCGTAGTGGCCGGTTCGCGAACGGTTCGCAGACGAAGGCGAGGCCATAACGCAAACTTCGACCAGCTATGGTGTTCGTGCGAACCGCCGAAAGTTACCCGCGAGTAACATGGTGGTCGTCTCTTGAAGCGTGGTATTGCAGGCCGGCCGCCGGCCTCTCCGAGGAGGACGAACCAGAGTCATGACGAACATCGTGGTCCTGATCAAACAGGTCCCTGACACGTGGTCGGAGCGCAAGCTGACCGACGGCGATTTCACTCTCGACCGTGCGGCCGCCGACGCGGTGCTCGACGAGATCAACGAGCGCGCCGTCGAGGAGGCGCTTCTGATCAAGGAGAAGGAAGCCGCCAACGGCACCGAAAGCACTGTGACTGTGCTCACAGCTGGTCCTGCGCGCGCGACCGAGGCCATCCGCAAGGCCCTGTCGATGGGCGCCGACAAGGCCGTGCACCTGCTCGACGACGGCCTGCACGGCTCGGATCTGATTCAGACCGGCTGGGCGCTGGCCCGCGCGCTGGGCACCATCGAGGGCACCGAGCTGGTCATCGCCGGCAACGAGGCCACCGACGGCGTCGGCGGCGCGGTGCCCGCCGTGATCGCCGAGTACCTCGGTCTCCCGCAGCTGACGCACCTACGGAAGGTGTCCGTCGAGGGCGGCAAGGTCACCGGCGAGCGCGAGACCGACGACGGTTTGTTCACCGTCGAGGCACCGCTGCCCGCGGTGGTCAGCGTCACCGAGAAGATCAACGAGCCGCGCTTCCCGTCCTTCAAGGGCATCATGGCCGCCAAGAAGAAGGAAGTGACGACGCTGACGCTCGCCGAGATCGGCGTCGAGGCCGACGAGGTCGGTGTGGCCAACGCCGGTTCCAAGGTGACCGCGTCCACGCCGAAGCCGCCCAAGACCGCGGGCGAGAAGGTAACCGACGAGGGCGACGGCGGCACCAAGATCGCCGAATACCTAGTTGCCCAGAAGATCATCTAGCCCGAATCGGCGAAGGCCGAAAGACTCCAGAAAGACATAACCCAGAAAGACAGAGAAGACACATGGCTGAAGTACTTGTGCTCGTCGAGCACGCCGATGGTGCGCTGAAGAAGGTCAGCGCCGAACTGATCACCGCCGCCCGCAAGCTGGGCGAGCCCGCCGCCGTGGTGGTGGGCAAGCCGGGCACCGCCGCGCCGTTGACCGACGGGCTGAAGGCGGCAGGTGCCGCCAAGATCTACGTCGCCGAGTCCGACGACGCGGAGAATTACCTGATCACGCCGTTTGTGGATGTGCTGGCCTCGCTGGCCGAGTCCGCCGCCCCTGCGGGCGTGCTGCTGGCCGCAACTGCCGACGGCAAGGAGATCGGGGGCCGGTTGGCCGCCCGCATCGGGTCGGGCCTGCTGGTCGACGTTGTCGAGGTCAAGGAAGGTGCAGTCGGCGTGCACTCCATCTTCGGTGGCGCATTCACCGTCGAGGCGGTGATCCCCGGTGACACCCCGGTGATCACCGTGCGGCCCGGCGCCATCGAGGCCGAGCCTGCCGGCGGCGCCGGCGACGTCGTCAACGTCGAGGTGCCCGCGCAGGCGGAAAATGCGACGAAGATCACGTCGCGTCAACCCGCGGTGGCCGGCGACCGCCCCGAGCTCACCGAGGCGACCGTTGTCGTTTCCGGCGGCCGCGGCGTCGGCAGCGCCGAAAACTTCAGCGTGGTCGAGAAATTGGCCGACTCGCTCGGCGCCGCCGTCGGCGCGTCGCGTGCAGCGGTCGACTCCGGCTACTACCCGGGCCAGTTCCAGGTGGGCCAGACCGGTAAGACCGTGTCGCCGCAGCTGTACATCGCGCTTGGCATCTCAGGAGCGATCCAGCACCGCGCCGGCATGCAGACGTCGAAGACGATCATCGCGGTGAACAAGGACGAAGAGGCGCCGATCTTTGAGATTGCCGACCTGGGCATCATCGGTGACCTGTTCAAGGTCGCGCCGCAGCTGACCGAGGCGGTCAAGACCCGCAAGGGCTGAGTTTTCGCGGTTCACGCGCGATTGGGCGTGTTCTAGTGTGTTTTTGCACACCAGAGCGCGCCCAATTCGTCATTTAGCGTGCACGAACACGTCACACAGGCGTTGGAGTCCCGCTGTCCGGCTGGGCGACCGTGCAGCCATGAGCACTGCTTCTGTCCTCATAGCCGCTGATCCGCCGACCCTCTCAACAGACGCACCGCGCTACACCCTGCTTCTGTCCACCGACCCTGCGCTCATCGAGGCCGCGCAGCGCCTTCGTCACGATGTGTTCACCTCCGAACCGGGATTCGCGCTGAAGGACGACGGCCACTCGGGTGGTCTGGATGCCGACCGCTTCGACGAGTTTTGTGATCACCTGCTGGTCCGCGAGGACGTTTCCGGCGTGCTCGTCGGCTGCTACCGGATGCTGCCGCCACCCGGTGCGATCGCCGCCGGGAGCCTTTACACCGCAACCGAATTCGACGTGCAGGCCCTCGACCCACTGCGGCCCTCGCTGGTTGAGATGGGGCGTGCGGTGGTGCG
>JAOPVX010000053.1 GCA_025965975.1 Mycobacterium sp.
TCTGTGTCTAGACAGCTGACAAAATCGGCTCTATGGTCAACTCAACGAAGTGATCGCACTCACAGGAGGTGGCCAGAAGTGGTGACGCAACTTTCCGATGTCGAGGTCGCGCAATGGCGCGACAAGAAGCGCTATCTGTGGCTGATGGGGCTGATCGCGCCGACGGCGCTGTTTGTCGTGCTGCCGTTGGTGTGGACGTTCAACCAGTGGGGCTGGCACGCTGCGGCGCAGGTGCCCTTCTGGATCGGCCCGATCCTGCTCTACGTGGTGCTGCCCGCGCTGGACCTGCGCTTCGGCCCCGACGGGCAGAACCCGCCCGACGAGGTGATGGAGCGGCTGGAGAACGACAAGTACTACCGGTACTGCACCTACATCTACATCCCGTTCCAGTACGCCAGCGTCGTCTTCGGCGCGTATCTGTTCACCGCGTCGGATCTGAGCTGGCTCGGGTTCGACGGGCCGCTGAGCTGGCCTGCCAAGATCGGTCTTGCGCTGTCGGTCGGGATGCTCGGAGGAGTGGGCATCAACACCGCGCACGAGCTTGGCCACAAGAAGGATTCGCTGGAACGCTGGCTTGGCAAGGTCACGCTGGCCCAAACCTGGTACGGCCACTTCTATATCGAGCACAATCGCGGCCACCACGTGCGGGTCGCCACGCCGGAAGATCCCGCCTCGGCCCGATTCGGCGAGACGTTCTGGGAGTTTCTGCCGCGCAGCGTGTGGGGAAGCCTGCGCTCGGCGTGGGGGCTGGAGGCGCAGCGGATGCGCCGACTCGGCAAGAGCCCGTGGCATTGGCAGAACGACGTGCTCAACGCCTTGGCGATGTCGGTGGTGTTCTTTGGTGTGCTCATCGCGGTGTTCGGTCCCGCCCTGATCCCGTACATCGTCATTCAAGCGGTCTTCGGGTTCGCCCTGTTGGAGACGGTCAACTACTTGGAGCACTACGGCCTGCTGCGGCAGAAGACGGCCAACGGCCGCTACGAGCGCTGCGCGCCCGAGCACAGCTGGAACTCCGACCACGTCGTGACCAACCTGTTCCTGTACCACCTGCAGCGGCACAGCGATCACCACGCCAACCCGACCCGCCGCTACCAGACGCTGCGCAGCATGCAGGACGCGCCGAACCTGCCCAGCGGGTACGCGTCGATGATCGCGCTGACGTACGTCCCTGCGGTGTGGCGCAGGGTGATGGATCACCGCGTGCTCGACCACTACGACGGCGATATCACCAGGGTGAACCTGCATCCGCGAGTGCGCGACAAGATGCTCGCCCGCTACGGAGCGGTCGCGTGAGCGCCTACCGCTGCCCCGTCTGCGACTACGTCTACGACGAGGCGAAAGGTGCAGCGCGAGAAGGATTCCCGGCGGGAACGTCGTGGAATGACATACCCAACGACTGGTGCTGCCCCGACTGCGGGGTGCGCGAGAAGGTCGACTTCGAAGAGATAGGAGTAAAGCAATGAGCGAAGAGCGCTTGGGCGAAGAGCAGACAGGCACCGACTACAAGTTGTTCGTCTGCGTGCAGTGCGGATTCGAATACGACGAGGCCAACGGCTGGCCGGAGGACGGCATCGCCCCTGGCACCCGATGGGACGACATTCCCCACGACTGGAGCTGCCCCGACTGCGGCGCGGCGAAATCCGATTTCGAGATGGTGGAGGTCGCGCGCTCGTGACGGCGGCGTTGGCGAGCGAAGCGACGGGAGGGGATATCGTCGCGCGTGTGACCGACCCGCGCGACAAGCGAATCGCGCAGCGCATTCCGTACGCCGAGGCGTCGAGGGTGCTGCTGCGCGATTCGATATTGGACGGCATGCGGGAATTGCTGCTCACCCGCGACTGGTCGTCGATCACGCTGTCGGATGTCGCGAAGGCCGCAGGCATCAGTCGCCAGACGATCTACAACGAGTTCGGCTCGCGGCAGGGCCTTGCGCAGGGCTACGCCCTCAGGCTCGCCGACCGGCTGGTGGACCAGATCGAGGCCGCGATCGGCGGCAACGTCGGCGATATCTATGCCGCGTTCTTGCAAGGGTTCCGCGACTTCTTCGCCGAGTCGGCCGCCGACCCGCTGGTGATCTCGCTGCTCACGGGCACCACCAAACCCGACCTTCTGCAACTGATCACCACCGACTCCGCGCCGATCATCACACGCTGCTCGGCGCGGTTGACCGAGTCATTCATGCATAGCTGGGTGCGCGCCAGCGAAGAGGACTCGGGCGTATTGGCCCGGGCCATCGTCAGGCTCGCCATGAGCTACGTCTCGATGCCGCCGGAGGCCAGCCATGACGTCGCCCGAGACCTGGCTAGACTCATGACGCCGTTTGCCGAACGCTACGGTGTGATCGAGCAGACTTAGCGGGCGACCCCGCCCGAAACTAGGTTGGACTAAACCGCCTAATATGTAACAAAGCTAAGTAAGTGCGACGCGCCCACACAGAGGACAAGGATGACGACGACTTCAACTATTTCCGGGCAGGGGCTGACCGCCGATCTTCGCAATGGCATCGACTTCAAGGTCGCCGACCTGTCCCTTGCCGAGTTCGGCCGCAAGGAGATCCGGCTGGCCGAGCATGAGATGCCCGGCCTGATGACGCTGCGGCGCGAGAACGCCGACGTGGCACCGCTCAAGGGCGCGCGCATCTCCGGCTCGCTGCACATGACCATTCAGACCGCGGTGCTGATCGAGACGCTCGTTGCGTTGGGCGCCGAAGTGCGGTGGGCGTCGTGCAACATCTTCTCCACCCAGGACCACGCGGCCGCGGCCGTCGTCGTCGGCCCGCACGGAACCGCGGAGGAGCCCAAGGGAACTCCGGTGTTCGCGTGGAAGGGTGAGACGCTCGAGGAGTACTGGTGGGCCGCCGAGCAGATGCTGACGTGGCCCGACGTTGATGGAGCTCCGGCGCCGGCCAACATGATCCTCGACGACGGCGGCGACGCCACCATGCTCGTGCTGCGCGGCGCGCAGTACGAGAAGGCCGGTGTGGTGCCGCCAGCCGAAGAGGGCGACTCGGCCGAGTGGAAGGTGTTCCTGAACCTGGTGCGGGAGCGCTTCGAGACCGACAAGACCAAATGGACGAAGATCGCCGAGTCGGTGCAGGGCGTCACCGAGGAGACCACGACCGGCGTGCTGCGGCTGTACCAGTTCGCGGCGGCGGGTGAACTGGTGTTCCCCGCGATCAACGTGAACGACTCGGTCACCAAGTCCAAGTTCGACAACAAGTACGGCACCCGGCACTCGCTCATCGACGGCATCAACCGTGGCACCGACGTGTTGATCGGCGGCAAGAAGGTGCTCATCTGCGGCTATGGCGACGTCGGCAAGGGCTGCGCGGAATCGCTGGCCGGGCAGGGCGCGCGGGTGGCCGTCACCGAGATCGACCCGATCAACGCGCTGCAAGCGCTGATGGACGGCTTCGACGTCCGCACGGTCGCGGAGGCGATCGGCGAGGCCGACATCGTCATCACCGCGACCGGGAACAAGGACATCATCACGCTCGAGCACATGAGGGCGATGAAGGACCAGGCGATCCTAGGCAACATCGGCCACTTCGACGACGAGATCCAGATCGCCGCGCTGGAGCGCTCGGGCGCCACGCGCCTCAACATCAAGCCACAGGTTGATCAGTGGATCTTCGACAACGGCAAGTCGATCATCGTGCTGTCCGAGGGCCGGCTGCTCAACCTGGGCAACGCGACCGGGCACCCGTCGTTTGTGATGAGCAACAGCTTCTCCAACCAGGTCATCGCCCAGATTGAACTGTGGACGAAGAACGACGAATACGACAACGAGGTGTACCGGCTGGCCAAGCATCTCGACGAGAAGGTGGCCCGCATCCACGTCGAGGCGCTCGGCGGTTCGCTGACCAAGCTCACCAAGGAGCAGGCGGAGTACATCAACGTCGACGTCGACGGTCCGTACAAGCCGGAGCACTACCGCTACTGAGCTTGGAAGCTGTCGAACTGCGGACAGATCGCGAGCCTTGCGAAAATCGTGATCTGGCCGCAGTTTCGGCGTTTCTAGGCGCTCGGCGGCGCGCCGCAGCGGTCCCTGATGTCGACGAGCGGCTGGCGGATACCCGTCAGGTCCGCCTTCGTATCAGGGTGAATCGCCAAGTAGTCCTTCACCTTTGCCGATACCTTGTCTCGCGGCACGCCCTCGAGGCCGGTGAAGAAGTAGTTCACGTCGGGGTGGGTGAACAAATAGTCAGATGTCGCCGCCGATACCCCGGACCGGACACCTTCGAGATCGGCCGCACTGCAGTTCGGCGGGTCGGCGGCGGGATCTTGATCGGCGTACGCGAGCGGGACCGACGCGAACAGCGCCGTTCCGATCAGCGCGGTGCTGCACGTGGCGGTGGTGAGCCAGCGAACCGAGGTCATGGCTCATAGTTTGTGGGCAGGCGCCCGCTGGCGCGTTCCTCGCCAGCTGTTCCACAGGAGATTGGAAGAAATCTGTGCCGATAGGCTCACCGCGTGCTCATCGTCATCGAGGGTGTCGACGGCGCCGGCAAGCGCACCCTGACCAACGGGCTACGCGCGGCGTTCGAAGCCGCGGGCACCTCCGTCGCGACGCTGGCGTTTCCGCGCTACGGACACTCGGTGTCGGCCGATCTCGCCGCCGAGGCGTTACACGGCGGGCACGGTGACCTGTCCTCGTCGGTATACGCGATGGCGGTGCTGTTCGCCCTCGACCGCTCGGGGGCCCGCGACGAGATCGGGCACCTCAATGCCGCCTACGACGCGGTGATCCTCGACCGCTATGTCGCGTCCAACGCGGCTTATAGCGCCGCGCGGCTGCACCAGGGCGCCGACGGCGACGTCGTCGAATGGGTGCGAAAGCTCGAGTACGAGCGGCTGCACCTGCCCGCGCCGGACTGGCAGGTACTGCTCGACGTGCCGGCCGAGCTCGCCGGCGAGCGTGCCGAGCACCGCGCCAACCAAGAGGCCGACCGCGCCAAGGACGCCTACGAGCGCGACGATGGCCTGCAGCGCCGCACCGGCGAGGTCTACGGTGCGCTGGCCGGTGCCGACTGGTGCGGACCGTGGCTGGTTGCCCGCCCCGACGTTAACCCCGCCGCCCTGGCCATCGAGCTGGGTCAATAGCCGACTCGCGGGTGTGCTACCGGCGTTTTATCGCGATCTGGTGACACCATGGACACCATGAGGCAAAGGATTCTGGTCGTCGATGACGACCCTTCGCTGGCCGAGATGCTGACCATCGTGCTGCGCGGGGAAGGTTTCGACACCGCGGTCATCGGCGATGGCACGCAGGCGCTCACCGCGGTCCGCGAGTTACGGCCCGATTTGGTGTTGCTCGACCTGATGCTGCCCGGCATGAACGGCATCGACGTGTGCCGCGTTCTGCGCGCCGACTCCGGTGTGCCGATCGTGATGCTGACGGCCAAGACCGACACCATCGACGTCGTGCTCGGCCTGGAGTCGGGCGCCGACGACTACGTGATGAAGCCGTTCAAGCCCAAGGAGCTCATCGCCCGCGTGCGCGCCCGGCTGCGCCGCAACGACGACGAACCCGCGGAGATGCTGTCGATCGCCGACGTCGACATCGACGTACCGGCCCACAAGGTCACCCGGCAGGGCGAGCAGATTTCCCTTACGCCGCTGGAGTTCGACCTGTTGGTGGCGTTGGCGCGCAAACCACGGCAGGTGTTTACTCGTGATGTGCTGCTCGAACAGGTGTGGGGATACCGGCACCCCGCCGACACCCGTTTGGTGAACGTGCATGTCCAGCGTTTGCGGGCCAAGGTTGAGAAAGACCCGGAGAACCCGCAGGTGGTGTTGACCGTTCGAGGAGTGGGATACAAGGCCGGACCGCCGTGATTTTGACCGCTCGGCGGTCGCCGTGATCTTCAGCTCGAGGCGGCGCATCCATCGGCGGTCGGCACCACTACTACGCGGATTCGCAGCGCTGAGTCGGGCGATGGGTCTGGCGTGGCGCCGTTCTTTGCAGCTGCGCGTGGTGGTGCTGACGCTGGGGCTGTCGCTCGCCGTCATATTGGTGCTCGGTTTCGTGCTGACCAGCCAGATCACCGACCGCATCCTCGAAGTCAAGGTCCGCGCCGCCACCGACCAGATCGAGCGCGCCCGCAACACGGTCAGCGGCATCGTCGGCGGCGAGGAGACCCGCTCCCTTGACAGCAGCCTGCAGCTGGCGCGCAACACGCTGATCGACCGAAAGGCCGACACCGGCGAGGGGCTGGCGGGCACATTCGACGCGGTGCTGGTGGTTCCCGGCGACGGGCCCCGCGCGGCGACCGCGGCGGGCCCGGTGCACCAGGTGCCCAACGCGCTGCGTGACTTCGTGAAGGCGGGCCAGGTCAGCTACCAGTACGCGACCGTGCACACCGACGGTTTCTCGGGCCCGGCGCTGATCATCGGCAGCCCGACGTCGTCGCCGGTGACGAATCTCGAGCTGTACCTGATCTTTCCGCTCAACAACGAGGAATCCACCATCGCGCTGGTGCGCGGCACGATGCTGACCGGCGGGGTGGTCCTGCTCGGTCTGCTGGCCGCGATCGCGCTACTGGTGGCGCGCCAGATCGTGCTGCCCGTGCGGTCGGCGTCGCGGATCGCCGAGCGGTTCGCCGAAGGGCACCTCACCGAGCGGATGCCGGTGCGCGGCGAGGACGACATGGCCCGGCTGGCGGTGTCGTTCAACGACATGGCCGAAAGCCTGCACCGGCAGATCACCCAGCTGGAGGAGTTCGGCAACCTGCAGCGGCGGTTCACCTCCGACGTCAGCCACGAGCTGCGCACCCCGCTGACGACGGTGCGGATGGCCGCCGACCTGATCTATGACCACAGCGAGGACCTCGATCCCGCGTTGCGGCGCTCGACCGAGCTGATGGTCAGCGAGCTGGATCGTTTCGAAACGCTGCTCAACGACCTGCTGGAGATCTCGCGCCACGACGCCGGTGTCGCCGAGTTGTCCGTCGAGGCGGTGGATCTGCGGTCGACCGTGCAGAGCGCGCTGGACAACGTCGGCCACCTCGCGCACGACGCGGGCGTCGAGTTGATCGTCGACATGCCTGCCGACGAGGTCATCGCCGAGGTTGACCCGCGCCGAGTGGAGCGAATCCTGCGCAACCTGATCGCCAATGCGATCGATCACGCCGAGCACAAGCCGGTGCGGATCCGGATGGCCGCCGACGAAGATACCGTCGCGGTCACCGTCCGCGACTACGGCGTCGGGCTGCGCCCCGGCGAGGAGAAGCTGGTGTTCAGCCGGTTCTGGCGCTCCGACCCGTCGCGCGTGCGGCGCTCCGGCGGCACCGGCCTTGGCCTCGCGATCAGCATCGAGGACGCCCGCCTGCACCAGGGTCGGCTGGAGGCGTGGGGCGAACCCAGCAAGGGCGCCTGCTTCCGGCTCACCCTGCCGCTGGTGCGCGGGCACAAGGTGACGACGAGCCCGCTGCCGATGAAACCCGTTGGGCGCGAGCGGCCGCCGCGCCGGCCGGCCCGCGAACGCGAACCCGCAGCGGAGAACGCGTGATACGCGCGCTTGCGGCGGTGTGTCTGCTGGCGTTCGCTCTCGCGGGCTGTGCCGGGGTGCCAAGCTCGTCGGCGCCGCAAGCGATCGGGACCGTTGATCGGCCTGCGCCGCCAAGCCTGCCCAAGCCGACCCCTGGCATGGATCCCGACTTGTTGCTGCGCGAATTCCTAAAGGCCACCGCCGATCCCGCCAACCGGCATCTGGCCGCACGGCAGTTTCTCACCGAATCCGCCTCGCGTGGCTGGGACGACGCCGGTAGCGCGCTGCTGATCGACAACGTGGTGTTCGTCGAAACACGTGGCCCCGACCGGGTTTCGGTCAACATGCGGGCCGACATCCTTGGCTCGCTTTCGGACATGGGCGTGTTCGAAACCGGCGAGGGTGCCCTGCCCGACCCAGGCCCCATCGAACTGGCGAAGACACCCGGCGGCTGGCGCATCGACCGGCTGCCCAACGGGGTTTTCCTTGACTGGCAACAGTTTCAGTCGACCTACAAGCGCAACACGCTGTACTTCGTCGACCCCACGGGCAAGACCGTCGTGCCCGATCCGCGTTACGTCGCGGTGTCCGACCCCGACCAGTTGGCCACCGAGTTGGTCAGCAAGCTGATCATCGGGCCGCGGCCGGAAATGAACAACACGGTGCGCAACCTGGTCGGCCCTCCACTCAAGCTGCGCGGCCCGGTGACGCGCGCCGACGGCGGCAAGACCGGGGTGGGCCGCGGCTACGGCGGTGCCCGCATCGACCTGGAGAACCTGTCGACGACGGACCCGCACAGCCGGCAACTGCTTGCGGCGCAAATCATTTGGACGTTGGCGCGGGCCAGTATCAACGGGCCGTACGTGATCAACGCCGACGGCGCGGCGCTGGACGATCGCTTCGCCGACGGCTGGAACACCTCCGACGTCGCGGCCACCGACCCTGGCGCGGCCGACGGCGCCGCCGCGGGCCTGCACGCGCTGGTGGGTGGATCGCTGGTATCGCTGGACGGCCAGCGGGCATCGAGGGTCACCGGCGCGTTCGGCCAGATGCCCAATCAGACGGCGGCCGCCGTGTCGCGCAGCGGCCAGGAGGTGGCGTCGATCGTGACGCTGCGGGCCGGTGCGCCCGACATGGCGTCGTCGCTATGGGTCGGCCCGCTGAATGGCAATGCGACACAGGCGATAGAGGGACACACCCTGTCGCGGCCAAGTTGGTCGCTTGACGACGCCATCTGGGTGGTGGTGGACGGCAACAACGTGGTGCGCGCGATCCAGGACGCGTCGGGGCAGCCGGCCCGCATTCCCGTCGACTTCACTGTGGTGTCGACGCACTTCCCTGGAGCGATCGCCGAGCTGCAGCTCTCCCGCGACGGAACGCGCGCCGCGATGGTGATCGAGGGCCAGGTGATCCTGGCAGGTGTCGAGCAGACGCCCGGCGGCGGATATGCGCTGACCTATCCGCGGCGGCTGGGCTTCGGACTCGGCAACACGGCGGTGTCGCTGTCCTGGCGCACCGGCGACGACATCGTCGTCAGCCGCACCGACCCGCAGCACCCGGTGTCCTACGTCAACCTCGACGGGGTTAACTCCGACGGCCCGAGCCGCAACCTGCTGATGCCCGTCACCACCGTCGCCGCCAACCCGTCGA
>JAOPVX010000332.1 GCA_025965975.1 Mycobacterium sp.
TCGGGTTGGCCAGCCGCGAGGCCCATTGGTAGGAGGAGCCGCTGAGTGGGATGCGGGCCGCGAACTGGGCGATCACAAGCGCGATCAGTGTCTGCCCTACCGCAATGATCGGCCAAAGCCAGATACCCGCGGGCCCTGCGTTCTGCAGCACGTCGTCGTAGGTGCCGAAGATGCCGACCGCGACCGAGATGAACGCAAACGAGATGGCGAACACCTGAAAGGAGCCGAGAGTTCGTTTCAGCTCCGGTTCGTAGCCACAGTCTCGACACTCGTCGTCCGCGTGCGCCGCATCCACTACATTTTCTGCGGTCATCGCAGGACCAGACCTTTTCTCGGAGGGACGCACCGAACCCTACGGGAGAAACCAGTCGAAATTTTCGTTTGCGCTAATTTAATATTCAGCGAGTCGCCTAGACCCACACGCGGCGCGAAGTTGGCCACAAAGCCCAGCTCGCATGTGTTCCCAAATGATCGCGGCTTGGATGCGGATCGCGGTGCACCGATCTTGCAAGTCGACAGCGGGCGGTGGGCCTACGGATAAGGATGGCCCGAGACTTGCCCTCGTCGTCTCGGTGTCGGCGTTGATGCGAGGTCACCACGACCGTCACTTCCGCACCGATGTCCGTGAAACCGCGACTTGGCGTGTACCTCATGAATGTGAACCCCGCAATGAATGTGAACCCCGCAGCCACCGGCCACCACATGTACCCAAAGCCGAGTAGCCGACTACTCGTGCCGTGGATAGGCCGGATGTGTCACCCTGCCTGTGAGCGGTTCTTGCGCTAAATACTCGATACCGGAACAAATGAAAGTTGAGAGACATGGCACTGCAAGCTACAGGATTGACCGACGTTGGATTAGGTGCCGGACTTACGACGAACTTTCAGGTCCAGTATGAATCCACTCTGCCCAACCGGGCAAACGTAGTCGCGAATGCCAACGCACTGCTCGCTGTATTAGAGAACGAGTTTGTGGTGACTACCGGATGGTTCAACACGCCGGGAGGCAAATTCGGAACCGGACAGCGCCAAATCGTCAACTTGAACCTCCCCGATAATTCCGGTGCAAATAATGCAGGATCCGGAAGCGCGATCAACACGGATGCCCAGAGCGGTAATGGGAACGTTGCGGACGCCGCGGAGCGCGTGAAGATGCTCTTCATGAACGAGTGGGTCGAGATTCTCATGTCCCTCACCCAGGGAAAATGGAATGCCGGCGACAGTATTGGTGAGGGGCTTTCGCAGTACTGCGGCATCGTGCGATTCCCTGCCGGCCACTACAGTTATTACGGGTCTTTTGTGAACCAGTGGTTGAATCAGGCTCCTCGTCCAGACTTCGTGAAGACCACGAAACCGACGGATAAAGACCCTGTCAGCTTCGGGTGTGCGCTCGCGTTTCTGTTCTACCTCAATAGTCAGTTGAACTTCACCATCAATCAGATTCTCGCCGCCGGCGCGCCTACCTTGGCCACGGTGTACCAGACACTGACGGGAAAGAACGTCGACCCGTTTCCCGACTTCCTTCACCAAATCAGGACCGCCTACCCGGGCACATCGACCATTACGGGTCCGAACCCGGACAATCCGTACCCACTCGGAAAGAACATCGCCTGGCATAACAGTTCGACCAATGAGACCCAGATCTGGTTCATGAAAGACGAGCGGGTGGTGCGCCGGGGCACGGTGCTTGGTGAGAACGGTGCCCCGGCCTTCGTTGGGCCGCCGTGGCGCATCGTCGGCACCGGCGACATGAACGGCGACGGGCAGTCCGACATCGTGTGGCACAACAGTTCCACCAACGAAACCCAGATCTGGTTCCTCGACAGCGAACAGGTGGTGCGCCGCGGCACCGTGCTTGGTGAGAACGGTGCCCCGGCCTTAGTCGGGCCGCCGTGGCGCATCGTCGGCACCGGCGACGCCAGCGGCGACGTGTTGGCGGAAATCGTGTGGCACAACAGTTCGACCAATGAGACCCAGATCTGGTTCATGAACGCCGAACAGGTGGTGCGCCGCGGGACCGTGCTTGGTGAGAACGGTGCCCCGGCCTTAGTCGGGCCGCCGTGGCGCATCGCCGGCGCCGCGTACACGAGCACGATCCGGGACGGGCAGTCCGACATCGTGTGGCGTAACAGTTCGACCAATGAGACCCAGATCTGGTTCATGAACGCCGAACGGGTGGTGCGCCGGGGGACCGTGGTCGGTGAGAGCGGGGTTGCGGCGTTCGTCGGGCCACCCTGGAACATCGTCGGCACTCCGGACTTCCAGACCGATATTGTGTGGCACAACAGTTCGACCAATGAGACCCAGATCTGGTTCATGAACGCCGAACGGGTGGTGCGCCGCGGCACGGTGCTCGGTGAGAACGGTGCCCCGGCCTTTGTTGGACCGCCCTGGAGCATCGTCGGCGCCGGCGACATGAACGGCGACGGGTCTTCGGACATCGTGTGGCACAACAGTTCCACCAACGAAACCCAGATCTGGTTCATGAACGCCGAACGGGTGGTGCGCCGCGGCACGGTGCTCGGCGAGAACGGTGCCCCCGCGTTCGTCGGACCACCGTGGAACATCGTGGCCACCAGCGACATGAACGGCGACGGGCAGGCCGAAATCGTGTGGCACAACAGTTCCACCAACGAAACCCAGATCTGGTTCATGAACGCCGAACGCGTGCTGCGCCGCGGCACGGTGCTCGGCGAGAACGGTGCCCCCGCGTTCGTCGGACCACCGTGGAACATCGCAACGACCGACACTGTCGTCCAAATGTCACCCTAGGCGTGGTTTGGCAGTGGCATTCGAAGGCAACGCGCAGGCGATTTGACCTCGACTGACGTCACAGCTCCAACCCGACTTCCCGGTCGACGCCGTGATCGAATGGGGCGTTCCGCCATAGGCTCGGCCATGCGGTGATAGGCGGCTCGCGAGCGCTGGCGGCCGCGTCATGATCCCCGCCTCGCTGCGCGGCGCGCGGATCGGCGTTGTTCATGACGCTCGAGCAGCCCACCCACAATGTCTGGCAGGAGCTCGCGTGCGGTGCGCTCGGCTTCGGCGTGCATAGCGCGCGGCCCCTGGTCAACCTGGAGATCGCCGGTGGCTCAGTTCAAGCGGCGCTTGCGAATGTTCCCAAAAGTGTTCGCATCGGGCACGAAAACGGCCCCTGAGAGTTCTCCGAGGGCCGTTTTACCTGGTAGCGGCGACATCAAGTCGACCTGTGGCCTCTGGGTTCAGAGCTCAGCGAGTGCAGCGCCCAGCCGGCCGCTGAGGTCGCCCCGACCGAACCGGTACAGCGGTCCGCACCCGTCGGACAGCACGACGCGCAGCCGCGCCATTCCGCGCGCGCTCACCGGCCGCGGTGAGTGCAGCCGCAGCGTGATGGTGTCGATCAGGTCCTCGGCCGCCGCAATGTTGGCGGGGTGCACGGGAATCCGCGACGACCGCGCAGTACCGCCCCTTCGGGCATCGCACACGGCAAGCCGCAGCGTCCGTGCAATGGCTTCCCGCTCGGCCACCGACGTCAACCGCGCCTGATGAACCGCGAGCGCACTTGCTGGGTGTGCCTGCACGCCGACAGCGAGCTGCCGGTCGAGTTGGTGGGCCCGCAGTCGCGCCGTCACCCTGGCCGCCAGCGACGGCCGCGGGGCGGGGGCGCGCCGGAGCACGTCGCTCGCGGTGGAAAGGAGATTGGGCGAAAACCTGTTGTCGGGCATGTCATCTACCTCTAGCCTCTTGAACTGCGGTCACATCGAATGACCATTAAACACGTTACAGTGGTCATGAATGACCAGTCAAGTTGATATGCCGGTCATGCATGGCGTAATCTGGCCGGGTGAGCCCGCGGCCTGTGCAGTGGCCCGCTGACGACGAATCGAAACCGGCGCCGGGGCCGTTGGTGCTCGTTCAAGCGCTGGTCAATACGGTGGAGCTGCCGGACGGCTCCGACCGGCTGGCCGCGAGGGCCGACGCCCGTCCGTGGCTTGTCGATAACCGGTTGCTGGCGCCGCACGCCGATCTGACCGATGCCGATCTGGATCTGGTCCGCGGTGTGCGTGAGGCACTGCGCGCACTGCTGGTGCGCAACGCGGGCGGCCCTGCACCCAACGACGCGGCGCTTGCCACGCTGCGTTCCGCCGCGGCCCGTGGGACCGCACACGCATCCCTTGACGACGAGGGCGAGGTTGCACTCAGCGCCGACGGCGATTCCGTGCGCGACCGGCTGATGGAGCTGATGCTGATCATTCGCGACGCCCAGCGCGACGGCACCTGGGCTCGACTCAAGGCCTGCGCCAACGACGAGTGCCAGTGGGCGTTCTACGACCGGTCGAAAAACCACGGCGGCACCTGGTGTGAGATGGCGGCGTGCGGCAACAAGCTGAAGAACCGCGCGTTTCGCGCTAGGAGCAAGGCCGCGCCGCGCTGACGAGGGCGGTCACGTCGACAGGTGCCATACCAGGGCGGCGGCCAGCGCCCCCAGCCCATTCAGTGACCAGTGCAGTGCGATCGGGGCGATCAGGCTGCCGCTGCGCTTGCGTAGCCAGGTGAACACGAAGCCCGCGACCGCTGTCGCCGCCACCGCAAGCACCACGCCGGCGACGGTACCGAGCAAGCCACCGCCGAACAGCCGGGTGAAGCCGACATTGCTGCTGGTCAGCCCCAACGATGTGGCAATGTGCCACAGTCCGAACAGCAGCGATCCCGCCGCAGCGACGCCGCGGAAACCCCATGCCCGGCCAAGCGCGCCGTGCAGCACACCGCGGAACGCCAGCTCCTCGGGGATCACGGTTTGCAGCGGGATGATGATCATCGACGCGAGCAGCGCGCCGGACACCGTCGCGTAGTTGTTGTTCATGAACATCGGCCGGGTCCACGGCAGCAGCGCGCCGATCGCGATCACCGACAACACCACCGCGACCGCGGCAACGGCATAGCCGGCACCGGCTTTCCAGTGCTCGCGGCTCAGCCCGAGCTCGGCCCAGCCCAGCCCCCGCGAACGAACGAGGATCACCAGCCCGACCGCGGCGGCGGGCACGGTCGCGAAGCTGGCCCATGGCGTGGTGAAATGCGCGATCAAGTTGGTGATTGCCAGCACCACCACAACCACGCCGATATCGACATAGGTACGGAAATGGTGCAGTGCGGAAAGCTGCGCGACCAGCGGGTGGGGAGGCGGGATTACCACGGCTTGGTCGGACACAACAACGCAGTCTACCGACCAAGGCTTGGGCGGTCGTCTAATCGTGGGGCAGCAAGCATTAGCCTGGCGATCGTGCTGGGATTCGCGATGCCGCAGTTCGCAGAATCCGCCCACCTGGATGTCGGAGAGCTTGCCCGCTTCGCGTCGACGGCCGAACAACTCGGCGCCGACAGCCTCTGGGTGGGGGACCGGCTGCTTGCCGCGGTCAATCCGACGGTGGGCTACACCGGCAAGGACACCATCCCCGAGCAGTTCCGCACCAACCTGGATCCGATCATCGCGCTGACGGTGGCGGCGACCGCGACCACCACGGCGCAACTCGGCACCAGCGTGCTTGTCGCGCCCTGGTATCCGCCCGTTCAGCTGGCCAGGCAATTGACGAGTATCGACGTGATCAGCGGCGGTCGGCTGCTGACCGGATTCGGTATCGGCTGGTCTCCGGAGGAGTATCAGGCCGCCGGTGCGCCGTTTCGCCGCCGTGGCGCGCAACTCGACGAACTCCTTGACGCGCTGGTTGCGCTGTGGACCGCCAACCCGGCTCGCCACGAGGGTGCGCGCTGGTCGGTGCCCGAATCGTGGGTCAATCTCAAGCCGGTGCAGCGGCCGCACCCGCCGGTTTACCTCGGCGCGTTCACGCAGGCAGGGCTCAAGCGCGTCGGTGGGCGCGCCGACGGATGGATGGCCGGCGTGCAGGCGCCGGGGGGCGTGAACATGGACATGCTGAACTGGCAGCGGCAGACCATCGACGACGCGGCCCGCGCTGCGGGCCGTGACCCGTCGGCGATTCACACCTACGTGCGTGTCAACGTCGCCAACGGCACTGCCGTGGACAAGGTCGCCGACGCCGTTCGGGTACTGGCCGACAACGGCTACCCCGACGCGTTCGTCGACCTGATGTACGTGGCGACCGGGACCGACGCCCACCTTGAGTGGGTGGAACGGTTGCTGGCCCGGTGAGCAACGGACTGCTGGAGCCGCTACGGGTGCTCGATCTCGGCGGCGCCGAATCCGACGCCGTCAGCCGGTTGTTCGCCGACCTTGGCGCCGACGTGTTGAAGATCGAACCGCCCGACGGCAGCCCAGCGCGCCGCGGGCTACCCAGCATGGGGGGCGCAAGCATCCCGTTCGCACTGCACAACGCCAACAAGCGAAGCGCGGTGCTTGACCCGGACAGCGCCGCCGACCGTGACCGGTTGATTGACCTGGCCGGCAGCGCCGACATCGTCGTGGACGGCGGCAGTCCAGGCGGGGCGGCCACGTTCGGGACGTCCTGCGCGGCTCTGGCCGAGCGGTTCGGCCATCTGGTTGCGTTGTCGGTCACCGATTTCGGCACCACCGGTCCGTACGCGTGGTGGCGGGCGACCGACCCGGTGCTGTACGCGATGTCGACAGCGCTGTCTCGCACCGGGCCGACCGCTGGCGCACCGGTGCTGCCGCCGGTCGGGGTCGCGTCGGCCACCGCGGCCGTGCAGGCCGCGTGGGCGGCACTGGTCGCTTACTATCACCGGTTACGTTGTGGCACAGGAGAATATATCGACTTCTCGCGGTTCGAGGCGGTCGTGCAGGCCCTCGATCCGCCGTTCGGATCCGAGGGGCAGGCGGCCGTCGGTCTTAAGCGGTCCAACGAGCTGTGGCGGGGCAGGCCACGCAACCAGCAGATCTATCCGATATTTCCGTGCAAGGACGGATACGTCCGGATCTGCCTGCTGTCGGCGCGGCAGTGGCGGGGTATGCGCGGGTGGCTGGGTGAGCCCGAGCAATTCGCCGACCCGAAGTTCGACACCATCTCGGCCCGATACGCCGTGTCACGCGAACTCAACACCGCGATCGCGGACCTGTTCGCCGCGCAGACGATGGCTGACCTGGTGGCCGAGGGTCAGCGCCGCGGGGTACCGATCGCGGCTGTGCTCACGCCGGCGGAGGCGTTGTCCACTGCGCATTTTCGCGCCGTCGGGGCACTGGCCGACGTCGAGGTCGCCGCCGGGGCCCGGGTGTCCGTTCCTGTCGGGCCGTTCGTGGTCAACGGTGAGCATGCCGGATACGCCAGCCCAGCGCCATCCCTGGGGATACACGAAACGGCCTGGACGACACCACGTTCCGTCACTTCGTCGGTAGGCGGTGCGGCCGGCCGGCCGTTTGACGGGATGCGGATCCTCGACCTCGGCGTGATCGTGGCAGGCGGGGAGCTGGGCCGGCTGTTCGCCGACCTCGGTGCGGAAGTCATCAAGATCGAAAGCGCCGCGTATCCCGACGGGCTGCGGCAGACGCCGCCGGGCCAGGTGACGAGCAGATCGTGGGCGTTGGCCCACCGCAACGAGTACGGCCTCGGACTGGACCTGCGGCATCCGTCGGGCGCTAAGCTATTCGAGACGCTTATCACGGGTGCCGACGCCGTGTTCGCCAATTTCAAGCCGGGAACGCTTGCGTCGCTGGGGTTTTCCTACGAACGGCTACGAACGCTCAACTCGCGAATCGTGCTCGCCGAGAGCAGCGCGTTCGGGGCCACCGGCCCGTGGAGCGAACGGATGGGCTACGGCCCGTTGGTCCGGGCCACCACAGGCGTTACGTGGCAGTGGACCTCCGAGGATGCCCCGCGGGGGAGCTTCTACGACGCCACCACGGTTTTTCCCGATCACATTTCAGCCAGGATCACAGCGATAGCCGCGCTCGCGGCGGTCATTGGTCGTCATCGCACCGGAACCGGTGCGCACGTCCATATTTCGCAGGCAGAAGCGGCGGTGAACCAGCTCGCGACCGCCTACGTCGCAGAGGCCGCCCGCGCTGCACGCCTTTCGGTGGCCGACGACCCCGCGGTGCATGCGGTCTATCCGTGTGAAGGCGACGACGAGTGGTTGGTGATTTCGCTGCGGTCAGACGCCGACTGGGTTGCGCTGGCCGCGGTGATGGGCCGCGACGCCCTTCCGCGTGACCGTGCCGAGCTCATTGCCGCGGTCTCGGAGTGGACGGCCAGCCGGGACAAGACCACGGTCGCCCAGGAACTGCAGGGCGCGGGAGTGCCCGCCGCACCGATGAACCGCGCCGTCGACGTTCTGGCCGATCCGCAGATCACCTTCCGAAAGGTGTTCAGCGAGATGACCCATCCGCTCCTAGACACGCCGATGCCCACCGAGACCGGCCCGGCGCCCTATCTCCACATTGCACCCGCCGAGCTTCGGCCCGCGCCGATGCCCGGTGA
>JAOPVX010000381.1 GCA_025965975.1 Mycobacterium sp.
GAGAACTGGTCGAGCTCACAATGAGCATCAGTGTGTGGAACGCCTTGTCGCGCTTTCACCGGGTGATGGAGTTCGACCTCGACATGCCCGAGCCGCCACCGGCGGTGGAGTCGGTGATCTGAGCCGAGGTCGCACGCAGCCCGGCTGTGCCGACGGTACGGACGACGCGCAGTGACGGTCGCGCCGACCGACCGATAGCGTGGCTCCTGGAGCGAGTTGGTCAGGTCCGGCGCGCGTGGGGGTCAAAGGTGCAAAACGGCTCCTTATCCTGCGCCGCTGCAGTCCAGATGTTTCATAAACTGCATGGACTGACAGGGCCCGGCGGACACGCGAGCCAATCTGCGATGACGAGGGGCCAGCATGGCAGATCAACAGTCGCCACCAAAAGACCAGACGACCAGTGAGCGCATCGCGGCGCATCTGCGCGACGCCATCCTCAGCGGCGAGATACCGCCCGGCAGCCGCATCCGCCAAGAGGAGATAGCCGAGCGACTCGGCACCAGCCGACTACCGGTGCGCGAGGCGCTTCGCATGCTGGAGACCGAAGGGCTCACCCAACTTGAAGCCAACAAGAGCGCCCGAGTTCCCACACTGGATCGAGACGAACTCGACATCGTGTACGAAATGCGCGAGCGGATCGAGACATTGGCGCTGCGATTGAGTCTGCCTTACCTGACAGCCCAGCAAGAATCGGAACTGTATCGCATCCAGGACGAGATCGAAGCAAACGATGATGTCGGCACATTCTTAGAGCTCGACCGGCGTTTCCATCTCGGCACGTATGCGGGTTGCCCGAGCGGTGAGCTACTGACGACCGTGACACGGCTCTGGAATTCGACCCAACACTTCCGGCGGGCCTTCATGCTGATCGGCGGCGCCGAGCGCCGGTGGTTCGTTAACGCTGAACACCGTCTCCTGCTCGACGCAATCACCCGCCGCGACAGCGTCGACTGTGAGCGCTACCTAGCCGGGCACATTCGCCGTACCCGGATCCAGCTCGCGCAGCACCCGGAGATATTTCAGCGCTAGTGCACGACCACCACTGGACCTTATCCGCCACACACTGGGCGACGGTGTTCGCGACACAACGAAATGTTCATATCGCGCACACACGAGGTATTGTCGTGAGATGACTGGCACCGCGGGAGCACAGGTGAGGTTCTCGCAATGGCGCTAACGCGCGAACAGATGGCCGCACGAGTCGCCGTCGAATTGCGCGACGTGCAGTACGTCAACCTCGGAATCGGCATGCCTACTTTGATTCCGAATTACCTCCCTCCCGACATGCAGATTGTGCACTCAGAAAACGGTGTCCTCGGTGTCGGCCCGTACCCCAGCGAACGCGAGATCGACTCCGAACTGATCAATGCCGGCAAGGAACTCATCACCGTGGTGGCCGGCGGATGCTGCTTCGACTCCGCAGAATCGTTCGGCATGATCCGTGGCGGCCATGTGGATGCGGCCGTCCTCGGCGCGATGCAGGTCAGTCAACGCGGCGACCTTGCCAACTGGATGATCCCGGGCCAGATGGTCAAAGGGATGGGCGGGGCAATGGACCTCGTGCACGGTGTCCGGCGTGTAATCGTGATGACCGAGCACGTGTCGAGGAACGGTCAACCAAAAATCGTTGAAGAGTGCACATTGCCACTGACGGGTGTGGCGTGCGTCAACACGATCGTCACCGACATGGCCGTCTTCGAAGTCGGTCAGGACGGACTTGTCCTTACCGAAGCAGCCCCAGGGGTGACCATTGGAGAGCTCCGCACGATCACTGCGGCGCCATTCGGCGTCGGATAGCCGTTCGAGGTCATCCGAACGGCTCACTTGTCGGCGAATGTCGGCAGCAGCGTGGTCATAACGAAACTGCACGTACGCCACGTCTGGGGCCATTGGTCATCGGCGCTGTCCCGCAATCCATTTGGCAACGACCGCAACTGTCGCAGCCATCGATAAGGCAGCCCGATCGACGTTCTCTAAACCAGGCTGAATGGGTGAACGAGCTCCCACGCAAGTTCGCTGCGTGTTCAGCCGGGGTCTTATCGAAGTCTCCGCCACGTGAGACAGTCATGGTTCATGCCGAATTAGACTTGATGTTTGATGGCATCCACCTGCAACGACTGCCCATCCACCGCACATTTACTGGCCATGTCCACGCGATATTGTGCGACCACATCACCGCCTTCATCGCGCCAACGTGTCATCAGCTGGACAAGGACAGGTTTCGTAGCTCTCACCAAGTGGCTTTTTCCCTGCCATACATCACCCTTCCGGTCGCAGCCGTCCAATTCTCGAGCTGCGATAGAGTCGTCCTCGGCGTCGGCACGGTGCGACAGCACGTGCGCCCAGGCGCCGTACCGTAGACCAGTTCGCCGAGATGAATCTAACTTCGGATCGACTGCAGCCCAAGCCGAATTGCGAAGCTTGGAGGTGCAGTTATCGAATCCCGACGCCTATCGCCCAACAGCCGCGGCAGGTTCCATCGGTTGTGCGCTCAGCCCGTAGCCACTGCCAGACCGGTGACTTGGTTAACCCACAGCGGTTCTGTACGTTTCGGCGCCGCCGACAACGGATTTACCCATGCCGCGGTCAGAGCCCGGATGGCATCGGGCAACAAGAAGCCTTCGATGAGGTGACGAAGGTACCGCTCCTCCTCATGAAAAGCATACGAGTCGAGCCATGTTACGCACAGTTGCACCAGACTGGGCCGCAGCGGGATCCCTTTGGCAGCAATCAGTTTGAGTAGGCGGTGAATCGCCGCGAACGTGTCGCCGGCGCCGGTCGTAACAAAGGCGTAGTTGCGTTCAAGGACATTCAGATGGGGCTTGGCTACCTCAATCAGAGCCCAGGCCAGGTTCGTCTCTTGTACGGTTTGCACTGCGATCACCCGGGGTCTGGTGTTTCATTCCCGCGCCAAGTTGGAGCAATTCCATTGTGCGAAGCCCGCATGGGCACTAGTTCCCACGGACAGACCACCCGGGAGGTGCCCTCACTCGTCTTGACTTGTATTAGCACGGTGCCGACGTCTGTAACTGTGCCGACATGCGAACCCTCGCGTACCTTGTCGCCTATCTGGAACTTCATTTTCCCGCCTCGAAGGATTCCAACACGTTGTTGGCGCCCGCATTACTCGCCAAAGGCTGCATCATGGCCATCACCGTCCGTAGTCGAGTCGCGGGACAGTCAATTCATGGCGAACATGCCAACAAAGTGTGTCTCTGCCGTCGCGCCAGTAGACCTTGTATCCGACCGCATCTGTGCCAACGATGATGCCGGCGCCGCGCGCATGGTCGGTCTGCGACAGTACGGTATCGCCGATGACCGGCATGCGTGGGCTGCGTCCGACAATCATATTCGCCCCACACTTGGTCGATGCTTAATCTCAGCGACGAACCGACGTCTGTGGTCGTCGACAACGTCCCAAGAAAAGGGACCGAGCAATTGCGTAATGCCGAGCGTGTGGACGGTGCGGCGCGCTTCTTCCTCCGAACCGATGTTCGCTAGCAGTCGGCCGTCACTAGTGATGAGGGTCCACATGGCTATCGCCGTCGCTGGTAATGGCTGGCGAGTGAGGCCGTTGGAGCCGGATTAGGCGTCTTGCGCTTAGTGCGGTCAAAGCCTATGCCGCACGCCAAGTGTTGCCGAGCCGATCTTCCGGGCGTCGAATATCGCAGTCCCGGCGGGTGTCCGATCGTCATCTGTGCGGCTCCCTTCACTCCTACCGGAGAGCACATGTTGGCGATCAGCATATAGCAGCTTGCGCGCGCAAGCAAGTACTTCTGTAGCGACATCGCCCACTGCCGGATTCGTGGATAACATTCGTGATCCACCAAATGCGTCTGGGTCGTGACATGCGGACTCCTCGGCGCCGTTCCGGCGTGCGCATCATCGGAGATGGGCGCCCCTTTCTGACTCCACCCGGTGCAGGGGTCACGTCACGGGCGGAGCGTGTAGGGGCTATCTCCGAGGGCGACACCGTGCGGACAACCGGGCCGTCACGGCGCATCGCGGATTGACAGCACCGCAGAGTAGATCAGTAAGCGATGACTGTGTACATCTCAGCCTTGCTGGTTTTGAGTACCTTGTCGGTGGTGCACCGGTTCGGCTGTGAGGGGTCGGCGGTCGCGGTCGGGCACACCATCATCGAGTATGTCCGCGCCGAGTGACGGCAAGCGACTCGTCGGCAGGCGTCCTGCGTCGCCGAAGTCACACGTACCGAGGGGTTTTCGAGTGTGATGGCAGACCGGTGAGGCCGCGCCGGTTGCGTTGGCCACCGCGCGGGCCTCGTGACCGGCATCGAGGCGACCACGTAGGCCGAGACACCGAATGCATGGTGCTGTCGCGTGCAGTGCGCTGGCACACCGAGAATCAGATCCTTCTAGATTGCCGCCACACCGTGGTATTCCCCTGATGCCAACTCAGTCAGCAGTTCGTCGTCGGCCACTAATTCTCTGTGATCGACCTACTGTCGGTAAATCGGGCGGAGCGGCTTCGAGCATCCACAGGAGAAAGACCCAAGTACTCGATCGATACCGCCGCGATTGTCAAGTGGGGCTGGCCAATTTCTCATCTTTATGGCGGATCCGTCATATCCGACCGGTTACTCGACCGCATCCTGCGGCTCGGCCTTCGGCCTCACTACGTCAAGAATTCTCGACCGAGCGCGCAGCGCTCCGACCCGTCGACGATTCACGACGCGACCCGGAAGAAAGCTACGCTGAGTCGCTATTCACAGTCTCGTTAAGAGGTGCTCGTAGCCTCCGACTATGCCGATGCAGACCCCTCCGAGGACCCCCGATGGATCTTTCGGAACGTGCTCAATATCGCCATGACGCGCGGTCAAATCTTCCACTCCACAATCGATTTCGGGCAGCAAGCCATCGTTAAACAGCACTGCGGCGCCTGTATTTCCCGGCCGACAATGCGGCGCGCAGCGCTCCTGTTTGGCGGTCGCCACACGTCGCGACGCTGACGAGGACGACACCGGGATGCGAGTTCGTGGCGAATGCTTACCTTTTGCTGTCATATTCCGGACAGGCCGGGGCCAGCCGCCGTCGTGGGTTCGCATGCCAGCGCCTTTGCTGGGCGGTCAATTGCGAGTCGATCCGCGGCGTTACGACATTTCCGCCACGCCAGCGTTGCTGCGCGCCTCGATGGCCTTGACGCTGCCGGCGAAGGCCGTGGCCAAGGAGTGCTTCCCGATGGTTCCGAGGAAGCCCGCGATAACCCGTCCCTTGAAGTTCTTGCCCTGTCGAATCAGCACAACGTCGATGTCGGTCATTCCGTCAGGCCGCGGGGTCAGGGTGTAGGTGTGACCCGAGGCGCCGCCGAAGACGTTGGAGTCGGTGGTCGTGAGCATGACGTGGTTCGGATTCGACCAGTCGTAGTGGAGGCGCTCCCAAACGCCCCCCGAGCCCTCGGTGACGTCGGCTTCGTGGCGCCCCTGGCTATGCACTTTCAGGTACGCGTCGGCGCTGTTCTTGAACAGCTTTGACCGTCCGGCTCCGAAGTCGGTGAGCCCGGCGATGAACTGCACGGGAGTCGTGGTGGTCGTCTGATGGAAGCGGATTGTGGTCATTGGACAGTCCTCTCAGTAGGTGTTTCGTGTGGTGTCTGTGCGGGCCGTGCGCCAACGTGCCGTTCGACCAGCGTCTACGTCCACCATGAGCGCATCGCTCTCGTTCCGAATTCCGGCAAATGGATCGAGAGCCGGGCCCCATTAAGGGTGGTATTCGCAGTAACACCCTTAGCATCAAGAGGTGGCGCCGAGGCTCAACGCGCTGGGTGATTATCTCCGCGCGCGACGCGAGCAGCTTCGTCCCGAAGACGTCGGGCTGGCCGTCGGCGCACGCCGCCGCGTTCCGGGTTTGCGGCGCGAAGAGCTTGCGATGCTGGCCGGCATCAGCCCGACCTACTACGTGCGACTCGAACAAGGCCGTGACACACGTCCGTCCGCGCAAGTTGTCGACGGGCTTGCGCGGGCTCTGCAACTCGACGGCAAGGGGATCGACTACTTGCACCGGTTGGCAAGTGCAACCGCGAGCCCTCGACCTCAACCCACTGAAGAGGCCGTCGCCCCGCTGGGTCAGCTGATCAATCAGCTTCCGCTCCCCGCGGTCGTCCTGGACAGATACGGGGTTGTCCTGGCCGCCAATCCGAGCGCCGGTGCGCTGTCACCTGGATTTACACCTGGACGGAATTTTCCGCGTTGGCTCCTGTTAGATCCGGCCGCCCACAAGCTCTACGTTGACTGGGAGAACGCGACCGCCATCGCGGTGAGGGAGACACGCGAAGTTGCCGGTAGCGATCTGGGCGACCCGGAGTTGCGGGCTCTAATCGACGAGCTGACATCTGCGAGCCAGCGCTTCCGTGAGTTGTGGGCCCGCGCAGATGTTGGCTACCACACAGGCGTCATCGCCATGCGTCACCCGCACTTCGGCGCGCTTCATTTGCACCGAAGCAGCCTCACAGTGCCTCACTCCAACGGCCAGCACCTGCTGATCTACCACGCGGAGCCTGGCAGCGACTCCGCCAAAGCGCTGCAGGGACTCTGGTCGCAGTCGGCGCCGGCATGACCCCCGCCCAACTCCAACGTTATGGCGATCGGCGTGAAGCGCTGAAACCGTCTACGCGGAGGGCATTTTGGCAGGTCACGGACCAAGACTTCGCCATTAGCTCCAGGAAAACCCGCAGGTCAGAGGCACTTTTTGAAGTTGCGTCGAGGATGACGTAACAGAGGACGTAACGTCGCAGGCTGCGGCAACCATCCACGCCTAGAAGAATCGCGCCGGAAACACCTACCCGGGTGCTGGGGCGGCAGGACGGCCGCTAACGATCGCTGACCCTCGAAAACCTGCCTGCTGCAGAACGTTTCAAGCCTGGGGCATGAGTCGATCCAGACGACCATTGGGGTGTACGGGCATCTCGACCGCCGAAGTGCAGAGGTGGCTGCCGATGCGATCGGTGCCGCGCTGCGATGAGGTTGCCGTCAACGCCTCCCCCGATGACAAATCGCTTCGTCCGCCCGGCGTTCCACCCGTGGATCGGCGGGTCGAGATCCACGTCATCAGTATGGCCTCGCGAGTCGCGGAGCCAATCGCTCCACGCAGTGCCTATTCTCGGCGCATGGTCGACCCCGAGGATGACGGCCCCGTCTTCGACGGTGTCCGGATCGGCCGGCCCGCAACTGGCGCGCTCCTCGACGTCGGTTACCGCGCCATCGCAGACCTGCCTGCGGATCTCCACGGCCTCCTCGCCCTTCACGGCGTCGGGCCGAAGGCCGTACGGCTGCTCCGGCAGGCACGGGCGGACTGAGCTCATGGACGAGGACGTGGTGGTCATCCACACCGACGGTGGGTGCAGACCCAACCCCGGGCCCGGCGGCTGGGGGGCGGTGCTGCGCCAACGTCAGCACGTCCGCGAGATGTGCGGTGGCGAGTCCGGGGAGACCAGCAACAACCGGATGGAACTGACGGCGCCGATCATGGCGCTGGAGGCGCTCACCCGACCGGTGGTGGTGCACCTTTACACCGACAGCACCTATGTCCGGAACGGCATCACCAAGTGGGTTCTCGGCTGGGAGCGCAGCGGCTGGAAGACCGCCGCGAAGCAGCCGGTGAAGAACGTCGACCTCTGGCAGCGGCTCCAAGCGGCCTGCGCGCGGCACCGGGTCGAGTGGTTCTGGGTGAAGGGGCACGCGGGTGTCGCCGACAACGAACTGGCCGACGAACTGGCAACCCGGGGTATGCAAGAAGCGATCGCCCTATCTGCGGCTGAATGATGAACGTAGCTCTGAAATATTGCTTTTGAGCGGAGCTAAGCGGACTTCGAAGCCGTCCCGAACCGCATAACCGGTGCAGGCGGGCCGGTGGCGTTGCTGGACCGAGCCGGCCGCACTGTACCGGCGCACGCAGTGTCGTATTCGCGGTTCCGGAAAGCGGTTTGCGCTTGACTGGCCAAGCACCGTCGCGTCATCCACCCGTCGCCGATGATTGGCGCTTTGTTGCGTTGTGGCACTAATTTTCTGAGGTGATGTCCTCAGCTGGTAGTGCAGTCGCACGGTGGATCGCCCCTCTCCTGACGGTTGTGGCCGTTGCTGGCATGGGTCTTGCCGGCGACCCGGCGCAGGTCAGTCCCGCCCCGGCGGTGCGCCTGGTCGATGAGGTGAACCCGTTGGCCGGAGCGCCCCTCTACGTCAATCCCACGTCGGCGGCCATGCGCGCCGCGCAGAACGCCAATCCGCCGAGTCCCGAGTTGACCGCCATCGCCAACACGCCGCAGGCGTACTGGATGGACCAGGCATCTTCTCCCGCTGTGGACGCGAAGTACATCAGCGCGGCACAGGCTACCGGCGCCATGCCGGTTCTGGCGCTTTATGGAATCCCGCATCGCGACTGCGGTAGCTTCGCCGCGGGTGGGTTCACGACGGCCGCAGCCTACAGAGGGTGGATCGACGGCATCGCATCCGACCTGGGCTCTTCGCGGGCGGCGATCGTCCTCGAACCCGATGCGCTCGCCATGGCCGACTGTCTGCCGCCCGACCAGCGCCAGGAACGCTTCGACTTGATGCGCTACGCCGTCGACACGCTGACCCGCAATCCGGCCACGGCCGTGTACATCGACGGTGGGCACTCGCGTTGGGTGAGCGCCGACGGAATGGCCGCCAGGCTCAACCAAGTCGGTGTGGACCACACGCGGGGTTTCAGCCTCAACACTGCGAACTTCTTCACCACCGATGAGGAAACCGGTTATGGCGAAGCGATTTCGGCGCTTACGAACGGTTCGCACTACGTGATCGACACGTCGCGCAACGGTGCCGGACCAGCGCCCGACGCCACGCTCAACTGGTGCAACCCCAGCGGTCGAACACTCGGCACCCCGCCCACCACGGCTACAGCCGGCGCGCACGCCGACGCCTACCTGTGGATCAAACGTCCCGGTGAATCCGACGGATCATGCGGCCGCGGGGAACCTGTGGCGGGGCGCTTCATGAACCAGTACGCCATTGACTTGGCCCGCAACGCGGGCCAGTAGGGACGTGCATTAGATGAAGACCAGGCCTGACCGCCGCCGCGCTCGCCGACCGCGCGGGCATTAGCGGGCGCAGCATCAGGCTCATCCGATCGGCCTTACAGCTATCACAGCGACGACGATGAGCCGGCTGTCTTTGTCCGGGTCATCCGGGTGACCCAACCGGAAGCACGGAGACTGAATCCACTTCATAAACTGGAGCTAAGTCGACGTCTCCACGTTCAATCGCGACGGCCCGCAGGTGCAGGACGGATTACAAGAACGCTGTTCGCAGCAATGCCAATCGGTACTTGTCTTACCCTGTGCGGCAACGGATTTGATTGATTGACCTCTCCGGCACCGACGTAGCGTTTCACGCCGATTCCCAGTCATTGCCGGTGAATGAGCGGTAACCGCTGGGGACCCCCGCACTGCTGCGGTACGACTATCCAACTGGCGCGTCCATCCGAACGCGATCGGCTCGCTGATCCGCTCCCGCGCGCTGCGCGCCAGCGGCGTCGACAAGCAGCTCCGCGTGCGCGCGTCCGACGCCGCCGCGAACCTCAACAGCACCGTGGTGAGCGCCTGACATGGCCACCGACATGCTCGGCATGTCCTCGCTCTGGTGACGCTGACCGCTCCACCGCATCAGCCGACCGGCGGAGGGTGCGGCGATCGCCGGCGGAGATCCCGCTCTAATAGTGAACAGGCGGTCGGCCCGCCAGCAGGGTGACGGGCCGACCGTAGGGTTGGCGCGCCCTAGCAAGTCAGCATTCGCCGCCTAGGGCTTGGAGAACTCCACCGGTGCACTGCGGCAGGGCGGTCCATAAATTCGGCGAAGGTGGCCCTGAAAACGGACCTGACGGTTCAGGGGCCTGCGAACTAATCCCAGGGGAGCAGTAATAAGAGTATGCAAGATCCCCGTAACAAGGATCATCAGCGTGCGCGGTACCTGCACCGGCGAACAGCAGGGCGGGTGTCACCGCGGCGGCTGCTGCTACCCCCAATGCCGCAATGAGCCGCTTTGTCTTGGTGTCGTGGGTGATGTTCATGATTGTGTTTCCCTTTTCTCTGGTCGCAGCCCGGACGGGGCACGGACACAGGTAGGTGCCCGCAACACGCACAAAGGGGACAGTTTTTTGCCGAGATTTATCAGTCGGGTGCAGCTGCGCGGGACGGATGAACGTCGAGTTCGAAGCTTCAGCCCCGAAGAAGCCCTTCACTTTCTTCGCGCTGCCGAACAGCACAGGCTCTACGGGTGGTAGGCAGTCGCGCTGGCCATGGCCTGCGCCGCGGACAAGCGTTGGGACTGGCGCGGGAAGACGTTTTCTGCGGGAATCGCTAAAACTCGCCTCACATGGCGGAGCCAAGGGTGTGTGAGCTAAGGGGACTCGAATCCCATCGATAACCTGCAAAAATAGTCTCTGCGCTGAATGTTCGATCGTGGTGTTACGCCATGTCCCGGTGTCCTGCGGATATGCGTCGCTGTGTTACGCGACGTAACAGTGCTGAGTTGTCCTTCAGCCCACTCGCGAGTGGGCGCGCCATGCCTCACACCGGGGCTGACCTCGCGCCTCCTCGCCCGCGAAATCTGGGCACTCCCCCGCCTTCTCCGCGGGGCTAAACAAGTCGAGCAATGAGCCGCTTGACCGGATATAGGAGCATCGACGTGGTGACCGACGGTGACAAGGTAGTGACACTGCTGCTACTGCCCCGCCACGCTTATATCGGGCACGTAGCTGCGCTGCGCCCACTGGAATACCTGCCATGCGGCGAGCTCGTCGAACTCGTCGTGAACCCGCCGGGCTGAGTCGGGCCCGATCGGGCGGGCGTCACGGGCCTTCATCTGGACCTCGGCGCAGCGTTCCATCAACAGGAAGTAGCCGACCGCAGCGTCGACGGTAGCGCCAACCGTCAGCAGCCCATGGTTGCGCAGGATCACCGCGCGGGCGCAGCCGATCGCCGCTGCGATGCGCTTGCCGCCGTCGGTCGAGCCGATGCTGACCTCCTCGTCGTCGAAGATCTTATGGTCGCCGAAGAACGCGCACGACTCCTGCGAGATCGGCTCGAGCTCGGTGACGGTCGCCGAGAATGGTGTGCCGTAGGGCGTGTGACAGTGGGCCGCGGAGACGATCTCGGGACGGGCCTCGTGCACCGGGGCGTGGATGTAGTACGCCGCCATGTTGATGTGGCCGCCGCCCTCGGTGGTGCCGTCGCCACGGACCAGAACGAGGTCGTCGTTGGTCATGTACCGGAACGGCACACCGTAACGCCCGAGCCAGAAGCAGTCGGGTCGCTCTGGGTCGCGGGCCGAGATGTGTCCATCCCCGAGGGAACCCCAGCCCATCGCGCCGAACACCCGGTAAGCCAGCGCGAGCCGGCGCTTGCGGTGTGCTCGTAGCTCGACTGGATCAGCGATGTCGGGCTCGTAGGCCGCCGGGTCGAGGGGGTGACGATCCGTCGTCGTTTCACGCATCGGTGTTCATTCTCTCATACCCAGCGGTTGTGTACCTTTTCAATATAATATCGAAAAGGTTCCAAGTGTCGCCGGAATTGAATGGAGCAGTCGTGCCGAATTGCCCCCGCGTCCTCGTCCTGGTCGAGCCAGACCCTGATGTACCGCCGCCTCCGCTGCATCTGATCCCCAGCGACGTCGAGGTGGTCCAGATCGACTCTGCGCCGACCGACGAACATCTGGCCGGTTCCTCGGTGCTGTACATCTGGGACCACCGCTTCGCCGACCTTGCCCCGCTGCTGCGCAGGACCGACGAGCTGCGCTGGGTGCACGCCGCGTCGGTCGGGGTCAACCGGCTGATCTGCCCCGAGGTCGACTCGGTCACGCTCACCAACTCGCGCGGTGTGTTCGACACGTCGATTTCCGAATGGGTGCTCGCGGCGATGCTCGCGCACGTCAAGGGGCTGGGTGACACCTGGGCGCTGCAACAGGAGAGCACCTGGCAATACCGCACGACGGGGCGGCTGGCCGGGACCAGGGCCGCGGTGGTGGGCACCGGCTCGATCGGCCGGGCCATCGCCGACCGCCTCGCTCGCCTCGACGTCCACGTGACCCTGGTCGGTCGCACCCCGGACCTCGATCCCGAATTCGGGACGATACGAAGCTCGGATGACCTCGTCGCGGTGGCCGCGGACGTCGACCTGCTCGTTCTGGCCGTGCCGCTCACACCGGCCACCACCGCGCTCGTCGGGGCCGAGGTGCTAGGCGCGCTCGGGCCGCGCGGGTTCGTCGTCAACATCGGGCGGGGACCGACCGTCGTCGAGTCTGACCTGATCGACGCGCTGCGGGCCGGGACGATCGCGGGTGCGGCGCTGGACGTGTTCGAGGTCGAGCCGCTGCCGGCCGGCTCGCCACTGTGGTCGATGCCGAATGTGCTTGTGTCGCCCCACATGTCCGGCGACTACGTCGGTTTCGAGATCGACATGTTGACCGTCTTCACCGACAACCTGAAGCGGTGGCGGCGTGACGAGCCGTTGCAAAACGTCGTCGACACGGCCGTCGGCTACGTGCCGCGCTGAGCGCGCCCGACGTCACGAGGTCCCCACGGTCGCCGGACGCGACGGCCCGCTGCCCGCATCACTGCTTGCGATCGCCGCGGAGATGGTCTCGAGGTCGTCGTCGGTCAGTTGCAGGCCCGCCGCGTCCAGCCAGCCGTCGATCTGCGCCGGTCGCCGCGCCCCCACGATCGCCGCGGTGACCCCTGGCCAGAGCAGCGTCCAGGCGATCGCGACGCTCGCCGCGCTCGTCGAGTGCCGGGCCGCCACCTGCGCGACCGCCGCGGCAACCGCCAGGTTGGCAGGCAGGTCGGTAGTGAAGTCCGGTTCGCCGAGGCGCCAGTCGCCGGGCGCCAGCCGTGTCGGGTCGAACGTGCCCGACAGCAGGCCCGAGTGGATGGGGCTGTAGATGATCACGCCGGTGCCGTTGGCCTCACACCACGGGATGACGTCCGCCGCCGCGGCGCGGTTGATCGCCGAAAGCGGCGGCTGCAGCGAGTCGACGTGCCCGAGGGCCTCAGCGGCGGTGAGCTGGTCGACGGAGTGGTTGGACAGGCCAATCGCCCGCACCTTGCCGCTGGCACGCAGGTCCACCAGCGTCGACCAGTAATCCTCGAGTGCGGTGCCGTCCGTCGGCGGCCAGTGCACCTGATACAGGTCGATGCGGTCCACGCCGAGCCGCCGCAGCGACGCCTCGCACTCGGCCCGCAGCGACGCCGCGTCCCCGACCGCCCTCGCCTCGGCCTGACGGTCATCGGGGTCCCACACCATCGCGCACTTGGTGAAGACCAGCGGCCGGTCCGCCTCGGGCAGCGCGGCCAGTGCCCGTCCGACGATCTCCTCGGAATGGCCGAGGCCGTATTCCGGCGCGGTGTCGAGCCAGTTGATGCCGGCCTCGACGGCGTGGTGGATGGCGGCGATCGACTCGGCGTCGTCCTGTGGACCCCAGCCGAAGGCCCAGTCCCCGCCACCGAGCGCCCAGGTGCCCAGCCCGATCGTCGTGAGCTCCCAGCTCATAGTGCCGAAGCGCCGCACCGGCAGGCCCATCAGCCAACCTCCTCAACCTGCTGGTACCACCGCTTGCGGGTGCCGACCTTGGCCCGCAACTTCCACCGCCGGGACTTGGGCGCCTCGGCGAGGTGGGCGCGCAACGTCTCGATCTGCATTCGAACCCGCGCCGCCACCTCCGGGTCCAGCCCGGAGCGGCCGACGGACTCGTGCAGCTTGGCCAGGTTCAGGTCGGCTGTGTACCAGAAGCCCCAGTCGTCGCACAGCACATCGCGGATGCGGTTGAGGTCGATCTGCCCAGCCGCCTGTGTGCCGATCCGGTGCTCACCGAGCAGCACCGTCAGGTCGATCAGGTCGTTGGCCGTCATCTCATGGATCTGAAGCTTGGACAACACCAGGTCGGCCAGCGTGATGCACGGATTGGCGAGTTCCAGGCGGTCGGCGAACCGGATCGTATGAGCCATGACGAGGGTGTCCATGAAGACGTCGATCTTGATGCCCGTCTCGGGGTGGGCGAAGATCTGCCGTTTGATTCCCCACTCCCGCAGTCCGCGCGCCGCCGGGTCGGCCTGGTAGCCCTCGGCGTGGAAGAACGCGTCGATGCGCTGGTGATCGCGGTCGCGACCCCAGAAGTCGATGTCGTAGAACGGACGTCGCCCGAGCTCGCCCAACAGCCCGTTGTGCTGGGAGCAGTGCAGATGAACGGCCACCGAGCCGGTGATCCGCAGCAGCAGCGACCGGTCTGCCGCTGTTCCGACGAGGCGAGTGGCCTCTCCGGGGATCTGCTCGTGTCGTGACACCGCCGCGACAGCGGCGAATCGAGCCTGGGTCGCCGCGTCCGACCCTTCGCCGCTCACATCCATCACTCGACCGGGATCTCGCTGAACTGGCCAGTGAGGTCAGCTCCCTGGCGGGCGCGGTAGACCCGGAAGGCGGCGTACCAGGTCAGCGCGAATACCGTGACGGCGATCGTCATGACCTCCGAGAGGTGGTTGTTGGCCCCATAGGCGGCGTCGACCAGCAACCGGTAGAAGACGAACATCACGCAGGCCAACGCGACGACGCCGATAACCGAGATCACAGGCACCTTGCCCCAGCGGTATGCGATCGACGAGGATTCGAACTCGCGCTTGCGGCGGAACGGGAAGATGATGGCGGCAAGGCAGACGCCCATGAACGGGATGCACTGGCCAAGGAAGCCGCCCAGCACCAGAATCGAGTTGGTGAACGCGTAGAGGCACACCCAGACGAAGGCGATCGCGCCCGAAAGGGCCAGTGCCCAGGTCGGGGTGTGAAACTTGGCCGACACGGACGACATCCACTTCGGTGCGATCCCGTCCAGCGACCACGCCAGCATGCTGCGGGTCGCGACAATCATCGAGCTCGCGCCGACGAAGAACAGCAGCGAGAGCACCCAGAGGCTGTTCACCACCGTGAGCACCGGATTGCCCCCCACGATACCGGTGTAGAGATTGACATACGGGGCCGCCTGGAGCGGGAACTGATCGGGTGTGATCTCCGTCGAGGCGAGCATGAACGCGCTGCCGAACGCCATGCGATACAGAAACATCAGGAGTGTCATCGCCACGCCCATCGTGACGATGGCAAGCGTCATGCCGCGAAGCTGACTGCGCTGTCCGTCCTTCACTTCGCCAGCGAAGCTCACCGACAGAACCGCGAACCAAAGCGAGAACGCCGGCCAGGCCGCATAAAATATGCTCTGCGACAGACTGAACGGGTGATGGGTGTCGCCCGCCGCCTTGATGACGTTGTCGTAGGCGCCGGCTCCCGCGGCCGCGTCGAAGTTGTGGTGAAAATCGAGAACGCCGGTCGACGCGAGGATCAGGGTGACGAACGTGACGAGCAGGCTGACCACCGTTATGTAACTGGCCCACCGCTGGATCTTGAAGTACACCCCAGCGCCTCGGTACTGCACGATCGAGAAGAAGCCGATCACCAGCACGCCGCCAAGGAACAGGCCCCACTTGCCGCTGAACCAGTTGCCCGCATCGATCAGGCCCGAGTTGTGCTCCTGTACGCCCAGCGAGCTAATCATGGGCGCGATCCCGAACTTGGCGAGGAAAGCGCCGTTGACCCCCGTGTAGAACAGTTGCCAGAAGACCAGGGACATGCTCAGAACGATCCCAACGACGGGATGCAGGATCCGCGACATGAACACGTAGTCGCCACCCGAGCGCGGGTACACCATGCTGAGCAGCGCATAGCAGCCGGCGATGAACAGCCCGGCCACCGTGGCGATCAGGGTGGCCAGCTCCATCGAAGCGCCCGGGTAGAACTGCCAGGCCGCGACGATGAAGATGATGTAGCCCAGCGCAATCTGCTGCCAGCCGTAGAACATCACGTCGTCGGTGCGGACCTGCCGTACCAGCCCCGAGCTGGCCCGGGTGAAGATCCCGCTCGTGGTCGGGACCCCAGATTTGACGGTCGGTGCAGCGGTCATGCGGATCAGCCCCTTACCAGGCTCGTGTTGACAAGGCCATGTCGTGCGTCGAAATCGATGAGCAGGCCGCCCAGAATCCCCTCGCTGTATTCACTGCCCGGGTTGCCGATCGGTACCCCCGCCAGGTCACGGACTCCGCGGGATTCATGGATGTGTCCGTGTACGCCGAGCATCGGCGCGTAAGCGGTGATGGCATCGCGGGTGGCGGTGCTACCCACCGGCACCATGCGCGGGCCGCCGGACGTGACAACCGCGCGCAGGTCCTCGTCGAGCTCGGGGGCGTAGTCCAGCCCCGAGGCGTATGGCGGGACGTGCAGGTTCATGATCGTCTTGCCGGGGTCTGCGACCTTGGCCATCACCTCGTCGATCCGGCGGCCGAGATCCTCCTCCGACACGTCGCGCGGGCACGCCCACGGCGTGATGTTGCCGTAGCCCATGCCCATGATCTGGTAGCCGTCGCCGAGGTCGATGACCGTGCCGTTGGGGTCTTCGATCAGACTCGAGCGGCTGAGCATCTCGTCGACCTCGAAGTAGTCGTCGTTGCCGCCGCTGATCAGCACCCGGACGCCGGTGCCGCCAATGCGGTCCTCGGCCATGTCGATCCACCGCTCGACCCGCTTGAGGATGAGCGTATGGAACAGCTCGTCGGTCTTGTCCTGGTCGCCGGCGTAGGTCTCGTATTCGTCGGGAGTGGTGAGGAACGCATACTCACCGGCGTCGCCGATCATGGCCAGCAGGTTGTCGAGCTGGGGGCCGGCACTGACCTTGCGCTCAATGCCGGCGAAGCGAGCCTTGTACTTGCCGCGCTTGTACTCGATCACCGGGACGATGAACTTCCCGGTGATGTCGCCGCCGATCACGATCGTGTCGCACTCGTAGTGCTTCGGGGTGGCGAGGAACTTCTTCCAGCACCGCTCGCTGCCGTGGATGTCGGAGCAGAAGTACATGCGCACGTTGGCGCCTCCAGAAGAAACGGTGGGGTTTGGCGGACAGGTGCGAAAGTATGTGCCGGTTGTTTCCGGCACAATAAATACCTGTGTCGATAACGTATCGAATATGCGTTGATCGCCGCGACGTAGTATCAATTGACGCGACGCCGAAAATTGCAAACCGATAGAGTATCGATTTGGCTGATGGAAACGTGGAGGTAGCTGTGAGCGAGGACCGGATGAGCCCGGTGGTGGGTGCGGGCACCGTCGAGTACGAGTGGATGACGTGGCCTGAGATCGCGGCGGCCGCCGGCGCGGATGCCCCGGTCGTGATCGCGGTCGGGTCGACCGAGCAGCACGGTCCGCATCTGCCGGTCAGCGCCGACTGGGTGGTCCCCCAGGCATTGCTGCGCCTGGCCGCGGCCCGGCGCCCGTTCATCGTCGGACCGCCGGTTCGGCTCGGGTACCGGTCGCGCCCGGCCAGCGGCGGCGGTCAGCAGTTTCCCGGCACCCTCTCGCTGCGCGCGACGACATTCATCGCCATGCTCGAGGACCTGCTCGAGGAGCTGATCCGCACCGGATTTCGCCGCATCGTGCTGTACAGCTGGCACTTCGAGAACGCCAACTTTGTGTATGAACCGGCATACCTGGTGTCGGGGCGCTTCCCCGACGTCAAGATCGTTGTCGTCGAGAACGGCATGCCCGAATTCGGCAGCGCCGATCTGGACGTGCTGTTCCCGGACGGTTTTCCCGGCCTGGCCCTCGAGCACGCCGCGGTGATCGAGACTTCACTGTTCGAGTACCTGCGTCCGGCCACGGTGCGGATGGACCGCATCGTGGACGACGCCCCCGCCCGCAACGTGCCGTGGGACGTGCTGCCGATCGACCCGACGATGTCGACCCCCACCGGGGTGCTCGCGTCGGCGACCCAGGCCAGCGTGGCCAAGGGCGAACTGCTGACCGAGCGGATTGTTGACCACATCGTCTCGATCCTGGACACCGAATTCCCGGCGACTGACCGCGCGTCGATGCTGCTGTCCACTGAGGAGGGTCGCTGAGATGGCGGGCGCTGCCCTGGTCACCGGAGCTGCCAGCGGCATCGGCCGGGCCACCGCCTACGCGCTCGCGGCCCGCGGCTACCAAGTCGCCGTCGATCACCTCGGTCGCGAGGCTGAGGCCAAGCAGGTGGCCACCGACATCGGTGGCGTTGCCTACGAAGCCGACGTCTCGGATGTGGCGGCCGTCGACGAGCTGGTCGCCGCCGTCGAGGCCGACCTGGGCCCGATCGAAATCGCAGTCGCGTGTGCGGGTTTCGATGTCGACGTGCCGCTTGAGCAGGTGACGCCGGAGTTGTGGCACAACAGCCTGGGGGTCATCCTTGGCGGCTGCGTCAACGTCATCGCCGCGGTCGGACCGCGGATGCGGGCGCGGCAGCGCGGCTCGATCGTGGGCATCTCGTCGGAGCTGGCCCTGCTCGGCGACGAGGACCACGTGCCGTACGTGACGGCGAAATCGGCGATGATCGGCCTGGTCCGGTCGGTAGCCCGTGAGTACGGCCCCGACCAGGTGAGGGTCAACATCATCTGCCCCGGCCCGACGGACACCGAGATGCTCTCCGAGCGGTGGCGCGGCGAGGACTACCGGCACAGCATCCCACTCGACCGGTTCGGCACCCCGGAGGAACTGGCCCGCGCCATCGTCGACGTCGCCGAGTGGACATGGCTTACCGGCCAGGTGATTTCGCCCAACGGTGGGGTGGTGATCCAGTGAGCGCCCCGGTGGCGTTGGTGACCGGCGCCGCAGGCGGCATCGGTGGGGCAATTGCCGCTGCGCTCACCAAGGCGGGCTGGACTGTCGCGGCCACCGATCTGGCCGAGGTGGGCGACATCACCGGCGCCGAGGTGACGATCTCGGCCGACCTACGCGGGCGCGATGCCTGCCGAGCGGTCGTCGACGCGGTGCTGGCACAGCTCGGGCGGCTCGACCTACTGGTCAACAACGCCGCAACGATGACCGTTGTCGAGCCGACCGTCGAGACGATGGCCTTGTGGTGGCGTGACATCGAGGTCAACCTGACCGCTCCCCTGTGGCTAACGCAGGCCGCGGCCGCGCCGCTGCGGGAGAGCGCCGGACAGGTCATCAACGTCAGCAGCATTTCCGCGCTGCGGGGTGAGCCAGGCTTCAGTGCCTACGCGGCGAGTAAGG
>JAOPVX010000046.1 GCA_025965975.1 Mycobacterium sp.
CCGCTTGCCCACATCCGACGGCATCACCGATTCGACAGCCCCCCAGAACTCATCGGAAATCACACCCGTTCGCGTCACCGGCCAATCGTCGCCGGTCAACGCCTTCAAATTCGGGAGACACGCCCTAGCCGCTGCAGGTCGTCCAGGTACACGTCCTTCCAGTGGTCGAGGAATACGAAATCCAAACAGCCTTCGGTGAATCCGTAGTCTTTTGCGAGAACCTCGAGCGTTGTCCCGTCGTCGACGGTGCCGTTAATACAGGTGACGCGATCGGCGAGGCCGGCGTGTGCCCACACGCGGCGGGCCACCGAGGCATTGGCACCGGACTTTTCATCGAGAACACGGTGGCACCCGGTGCCGCTCGGGCGATCCGCAGGCCGCTGTATCCGCAGTAGGCGCCGAGTTCTACGGCGAGCTTCGGATTCGCGCGCTTGACTGCGGCGTCGAGCAGTTCACCCTTCTCATCGCCGACGTTCATGAGGATTGACTTGTCGTAGGCAAAGTTGTCGATGGCGTCGATCGCGGCGTCGACATCGCCCGCCGGAGCGTTAGCAATGACGTAACCGGCCATCGCCTCCTCGCGGCCGTCACCCATCTGACCCGTCCGCTTAACGCTCAGGCCACCGAAAGCCATGCGAAGGAGCGAGTACCTCAAGAATGGAAACTTCTGTCGCAACGTCCTAGTCAGACTCATTGCATCGAAACCTCATCTCCACATTCAGACTTCGCCACGAGACCGGCCCTTTCTGTCTTGCTTTAGATCCCCGGAGCCGTTCCCGCGCGGTCGGGCCAAAGGAGTTGGCGAGCGATTTCTTTGATGCGGGTTGTGGGTTGGCAATGGTAGCGGCGCGACGGTACCGGTGCGGCGGTAGTGCTCGCGTTGTTCTCGGGCGAGCGGAAAGTACTGGAAATGTGTCGGGATCGCTTTGATCGCTTCGTGAACTGCCTTGAGGTGCAGGCGATAACGGAGTTCATCCAGCCGCGTCCAGTCCAGGCACAGTCGCTCTCTGATCACCGGTGGTAGCGCGCCGGTGGTGATCCACAGCATGAACTTCACCAGCGGTGTCTGCACGAGCGGTTTGAGGATTAACGGTCCCACAACGGTGTTGGCGCGATCGGGCAGGTGCTTGCTGGCCGGTGGCGGCATCGTCCGGTACATGTGAAAGCCTTCACGAACCGGACGGCTGTCTTCGAGCACGTTGTTGATCATGTGCTCCCAGTACTCCTGAAACGCGTCCCAATCCGGCGGGACGGGCTTCATGCTGACGCCGTACAGCCGGTACCAGTCGATCGATTCCAGGTAGAGGGCAGCTCTGTCGACTTCGGATAGCGGGTACCCGGTGAGCTCGTGTCCCGTCACGATGTCTTCGACGAACGTTGCGTGCGCCCAGAAAAACGTGTCGGGGTTGAGAGCGCTGTAGCGGCGACCGTACTTGTCGACGCCGTTGATGGGGCCGTGGAAACTTCGCACCAATTTTCCCCACTCGTGCGAGGTGGGTCCGCCATAGACCACCGACATGATCGGCCCGATCGACCGTTCACCGCGGGCGCGTGGATCGTCGAAGAACACGGAGTGATGCTCGACGCCGGCGGCCAGCCCGGGATGCATGTTCTGCAGCATCGCTTCGCGAAGCCCGTTGGACAAGCGATGCACCGGAAGCCGACCGAAGTGCTTCCATAGCAGCCCGTCCGGGTCCAACGGTGGGACCACGGTTGCAGTCACCCTTATCTCCTAAACTGACTCGATGCGGTATCAGATACGTGGAAACGTAGTATCTGATACGGATGCGTGTCAACAGTGAGGACTCATGGCGGAGGAAACCAACTCATCGGATGAGGCCGCGCTGCGCCCGTACCGTGGTGTGAGCGCCACTGACCGGCGTGCCCAGCGCCGTCGGCGGCTGATCGACGCCGGCCTGGAACTGTTCGGAACACGGGGCGTCGCTGCGGTCGGAATCGTGGACGTTTGCGCCGAGGCTGGCCTGACCAAGCGGTACTTCTACGAGAATTTCGCGTCGATCGATGCGCTTGCCGACGCGGTGGTCGAACACGTGACGGGCAATCTGGTGGCAGCGGTTGCTCCCGCGATCGAGGCCGGTGCCGGCCGCGACCCTCGTCCAGCCCTGACGGTTTACACGCGCGCCCTCTTGGGCGATCCACGGGTGGTGCGGTTGCTCGCTGTCGAGTCTCAGGCCGGCCCGCTCAGGAAGTACCGCGATGAATTTCCAACACGCGCGGTGGAACTCTGGTTCGCGTTCGCCGCCGGTGATGACGGCTTACCGCCGCCGGATGAGCTGCGCCTCAACGCGTATGGATTCGTCGGTGCGGCGCTACAGATCGGCCTTGCATGGCTCGACGGCCAGCTTCGGCTGACCATGGACGAGACCGTCGATCAGCTCGTCGACATGTTCTACCGAATCTCCGGCATCACTCCGCCCTCACCGCGAGACAGTGGCCCCCATTAGTTTCACCGCCGGAAGCTGGTTAGCCACGACACAAACGTCTAGGTCGCAGCCCTGGTCTCGAGGAACCCCAACACACTGGCCCGCGTTATGCGGCGCTTTCACTGACGAGATCTGTTGACGCGAACCTGATAGGAGGGCCGTCGGGCAACCCGAAGGTTTCGGCGCGGCAGCCAGCGAGACCTTCGCGGCATCGAGCAAGTGACGATCTACCGCGTGTCGGTGGACACTAGCACCGATATCGGTTCGCTACAGCGCGCCAAGCGAGTCTGCACTAGGCTCACCGCACTGCGCGAAATGGCCATCGTTTCCACAATGCCACGTGTACGTGTTGCGGCTAGACGTTCAGGCTTCCCCGCCGCTGGATGTGTTGCAACAGTTGCCGCGCGAGTTCCTCCCTTTCAAAGAACCGCGCGGTCTCAAGCGCGGACGGCGAGCCTGCCAGCGGATCGGCGTCGGCTGACAGCAGCAGTTCGATGATCGTTGTGTCGTTCTTGAAAACCGCGCCTGCCAACGGAGTTTGTCCTCGATTGTTGTGTCGATCAAGGTCGGCCCCGCGCGCGATCAGCGCCGCGACAGCGGACTCGTGTCCGTAGTAACTGGCGAGCATCACCAGGGTGTCCCCGTTGGTGTTGGTGAGGTTTACGGGTACGCCCGCGTCGAGGTAGGCGGCCAACATTGCGGCGTCGCCGCTGCGCGCCATATCGAATATTCGTGACGCCAGGTCCAGGACTTCGCTATCGAGCGTTCCGCCCGGTCTGTCAATGACGTGATCTGTCATATCAACTCCCTGCTGATCAGCTTTGAGCGACCATCGGACCTTCCCGC
>JAOPVX010000008.1 GCA_025965975.1 Mycobacterium sp.
TTCGTCGTCACCTCGTTGAACGTCTACTGCCCCGAGTACACCGGCTACTTCGAATAACCCCTCCCCCATGCGGGGGCCCCGCTGCGGCGGCAGGGCCCCCGCGCCACCACCGATGAGAACAACCACCATGACCATTTCGCTCAACGACCCCACCGAAAGACTCGCGATGCCACGGCCCATCTCGGCGGCGACCGCGCGACGTCGGCACGGCGCCGGCGCGCTGCTCGTCGACATCCGACCCCAGGTCGCCCGCCATCAGGGCAGCATCACCGGCGCGTTGCTCATCGACCCCGCGACCATCGCGGACCAGATCACCGACCGCCATCGCGAAATCGTGCTCTGCAGCGTCTCGGCGCGACGCGCAATGCCCGCCGCCGAGCAGCTCAGCCGCCTCGGGTTCGACCGCGTTCACTATCTGGCAGGCGGGTACGCCGCCTGGCATCACCGCGCCACCCCGCGTTAGGGGATCTAGACAGTTCGCTCGCTTTGTGTTTCTGTCGATCGCAGGAACAGCGAAGGGACAACTGGGATGCCAAACAAGGTTTTCGTCGTCGGGGTCGGAATGACGAAGTTCGAGAAGCCAGGCCGCCGCGAGGGCTGGGACTATCCGGACATGGCGCGCGAATCCGGCACCAATGCACTCAAGGACGCAGGCATCGACTACTCCGAGGTCGAGCAGGGGTTCATCGGCTACTGCTCGGGCGACTCGACGTCAGGAAACCGGGCGCTCTACGAACTGGGCATGACGGGCATCCCGATGGCTAACGTGAACAACAACTGTTCGACGGGTTCGACGGCGTTGTTCCTTGCGGCGCAGACGATCCGGGGTGGGCTGGCCGACTGCGTCATTGCACTCGGGTTCGAGAAGATGCAGCCAGGGCCGCTTCAAGGTGGCGCAGAAGACCGCGAATCCCCGATGGGCAAGCACGTCAAGGCGATGGCCGAGATCGACGAGTTCGGATTCCCGGTGGCGCCGTGGATGTTCGGCGCCGCGGGCCGCGAGCACATGCGTCAGTACGGCACCACGGCGGAGCATTTCGCGAAGATCGGGTACAAAAACCACAAGCACTCCGTGAACAACCCGTACGCACAGTTCCAGGACGAGTACACCCTCGACGACATCCTGGCGGCGAAGATGATCTCCGATCCGCTGACCAAGCTGCAGTGCTCCCCCACCTCCGATGGGTCCGGCGCGGCGATCGTGGCCAGCGAGGCGTTCGTCGACAAGCACGGGCTGGCCGGCCAGGCGGTCGAGATCGTCGGGCAGGCGATGACCACCGACTTCGACAGCAGCTTCGACGGCAGCGCCAAGAATCTCATCGGCTACGACATGAATGTCCAAGCCGCACAAAAGGTTTACGCGCAGTCCGGGCTGGGGCCGACCGACTTCCAGGTGATCGAGCTGCACGACTGCTTCTCCGCCAACGAGCTGCTGCTGTATGAGGCGCTTGGGCTGTGCAGCGAGGGCGAGGCCCCGAAGTTGATCGACAACAACGACACCACCTACGGCGGCCGGTGGGTGGTCAACCCGTCGGGCGGGCTGATTTCCAAGGGGCATCCGCTGGGCGCGACGGGCCTCGCGCAGTGCACCGAGCTGACCTGGCAGCTGCGCGGCACGGCCGACAAGCGGCAGGTCGACAACGTCACCGCCGCGCTGCAGCACAACATCGGGCTCGGCGGGGCCGCGGTCGTGACGGCATATCAGCGCGCCGAGAGGTAGTTACCAGGCAAAACCCCGCGCGATTGAACATCGGGGGCCGTTCGTTCGTTGAGGTGAGTGACATTTCGCACCTCGCAGAAACGAAATGACTTTCGCCGGCGACGTACGTAGTGGATCATTGACTTAAGCGGAGACGGGAGGTGCGGCCGTGCGGACCAAATGGACGCTCGCCGCTGTGGCTGCGGCGGTGTGCGGAGCGATCGCAGCCCCTGCGGGTCTCGCGTCTGCCGACGAATCGCCGCAAGACTTGATCAACCGGCTCCAGGGCGAGGGCTACACGGTCAACGTTGACCGGGTAGGCACCGCGCCGCTCGACCAATGCGTCGTGACCAACGTCAGGAATCCTCAGCAGGTCACGCAGTGGGTGCCGTACAACGGCCCCGGCAGGAACGGCGATCGCGTGCTCGTGCAGGTGGTCACTAGCCAGTCGATTTCGGTGACCTTGAACTGCTCACGCTGAGCAGATCGAGAGCTGAAAGCAGCGTATTTGCAACGATATTCGTCACCTCACCGCGCGTTGGCCGTTGCCTCCATGGAAAGCGCCAAGGAGCGCGGGCAGCTGCGCGCGAACCTGGATCCCGAGACCGTGGTGGACCAGTTGTGGGGCGCCTGCTACCACCGGCTTCTGCTGCCGGATCAGCCGCTCACAGACGAGTTTGTTGACGCTTTGGTGGACAACCTCTTTGGCGGGATCGCAGGATAGCGAAAAGCCCGGCCGGATCGATGCGGCCGGGCCTTCGCAATTTGTCAACGACCCGAGCAGTCCAGCGACACCATGACCGTGCGGTCCACGACGACGGGAACGAAGTCGCGTTCGCGGTCGCGTCCGCCGATCACAGGGGCGAGTTCGGTGCGCTCCCTTGGGTTTCGCACATTGGTGACTACGCACTCCGAGAGCGGAGCGCTCCCGACGCGGTCGATCTTCACGTCGAGGCCCTGGGCTTCCAGTTGACCGATAGTGACTACTGCGGACTCTGCTGAGGCGATACCTGCCGGGGCGAGGATCAACCCGCAGGCCGCCGCGGCCAGCGCGACAAGTATGAGCAGTGTGGCTCGCATGGCGGGCCTCCGTTTCTTCCGTTTGGTCGATGTCAGCCGGTTCAACGGGCGGAGGTCGCGGGGGGTTCAAGGGAGATTCAAAACTTTCTCCAGCGCAGGAAGGACCCGGCCGCGGGCGGAGTTCGGCCGGGACCTTCTCGCCCTGTTCCAGGTCTAAGCAGGCACAGGAACTCGCTCCTGCACCGGTTCTTCGGCGTGCGGGATGCGATCGTCGTCAACCATGGTGAGTTCGTCGAACGGATCCTGTCCACCCAGAACGGCGTTCACCTTGTTGCGGTCGATCGTCTTGGTCCACGAGCCGACCAGCACCGTCGCGACCGCGTTACCGGAGAAGTTGGTCACCGCGCGGGCTTCTGACATGAACCGGTCGATACCGACGATGAGGCCGACACCGTCGAGCAGGTCGGGGCGGTGACTCTGCAGGCCGCCTGCCAGCGTGGCCAACCCGGCGCCGGTCACCCCGGCGGCGCCCTTGGACGCCACCATCATGAAGACAAGAAGGCCGATCTGCTGACCGACGGACAGCGGGCGGCCCAACGCGTCGGCGATGAACAGCGACGCCATGGTCAGGTAGATCGCGGTGCCGTCCAGGTTGAACGAATAGCCGGTCGGCACGACGACACCGACTGTGCTGCGGTCGACACCAAGGTGCTCCATCTTGGCGATCAGCCGGGGCAGGGCCGACTCCGACGACGAGGTCGAGAAGATCAGCAGGTACTCGCGGGCCAGATAGCGCACGAGCTTGAAGATCGAGACGCCCGACACCGCGCGCAGCAGCCCACCCAGCACGCCGAACACGAAGATGGCGCAGGTGATGTAGAAGCCGAGCATCAACGTCAGCAGCTGGGTCACGGCGGTCCAGCCGGTCTGGCCGACGACGTTGGCGATCGCACCGAACGCACCGATCGGGGCCAGCCACAGGATCATGATGAGCACCTTGAAGACCAGCTTCTGCAACGACTCGATGCCGCGAAGGATCGGCTCGCCTGTGCGGCCCATCGCCTGCAGGGCGAAACCGACGAGCAGCGCGACGAACAGCGCCTGCAGCACATTGCCGTCGGTCAGCGATGAGAACAGCGTGGTCGGAATGATGTGCTGGATGAAGTCCATGATTCCGCCCGACTCATGCGCCTTTTGGGCGAGTTCGGCGCCCTTGCCCGCCGCGCTCTCGGAGAGGTGCATGCCGCTTCCTGGGTGGATCAGGTTGCCGACGAGGAGGCCGATCGCGAGCGCGAAGGTCGACATCACCAGGTAGTAGATGAACGCCAGGCCGCCGACCTTGCCGACGGTGGCGGCTTTGCGCACCGAGCCGATGCCCAGCACGATCGTGCAGAAGATGACCGGCGCGATCATCATCTTGATCAGGCCGACGAACATCGTGCCGAGCACGCCGACGTCCTTGCCGACCTCAGGGGCCACCAGGCCGACCGCGATGCCGGCCAGCACCGCGACGACAACGGCGATGTAGAGCCAGTGGGTGCGGTCGCGGCGGCGCGGCGGCTCCGTTACCGGCGCCCTGTCCAGGTTCGTGGTCATGGCTTTCCTCCAGGTCGAGATCCAAATATGGTCTAAATGGATGTTCGGCGAGGACGTGAGCCAGGTCACGCTTTAGTTCATTAAGTTCGCGTCGGCGACTCGTGAAGCCGGGACGGGAATCGACAGCACGGGAATCGACAGCACGGGTAAACCGCGCCAGAAGGGGTTGGGTCATTCCGTAGTTTGACCGCCGCCCACCCACGACCGAGATGGTTTGCAGCTCAACGCCGTTCGCGGCGTGGTGCCGTTAGCAGGGGTCGCCAGGAGGTGTGTAATACGGCACACCCTCTACCGTGTAGCACGGTATCTCGCCAGGAATGTACGGGTCGGTGGCCGACGCTACCGCCACGCCCGTCGCCACGTCACCGGCGACGTTGGTGCAGCCACCCACCCCGACATGGCGCCCGTGTGCGCCGGCACATATGTCGGCCTGCGCCACAGGTGCGATGGCGACCGGCGCCACCGCCATCGCCGCGGTTGTCAACAGCGTTGCTGCCAGCTTCTTCATCGAATACTTCCTTTTTGCTATCCCGGCCCGGCGTTATTATCGCCCGCGCAGATGCGGGCCGCTGGGAATTCACTGGTCCCATCCTCGGGCAGCGCGGCTGACCACGGGAACCGACGGCTCGCGCCCGGTTGTTTGGCCGCGGCGGCTCCGTTGTCGTCGAGGTCCGATTACGTTCGGGAGCGTGCGCTTAGGCAGGTGGTGGCCGCGGTCGCTGGCCGGGCAGGCGATCGCCCTGCAGATCGTAGTGATCGCGGTCGTGGTGCTGGCAGGCAGTGCGCTGGCGCTGTTCGACGCCAGCCGCGACGGCGACACCGCCGCGCGCCAGCAAGTGCTCGGCATCGCCACCACACTCGCCGACTCGCCGTCGACGGCGACCGCGATCGAATCCGGAAGGGCCACCGAGATTCTGCAACCCGTCACCGAGGCCGTCCGCAAGAACACCGACATCGCGTTCATCACGATCATGGCGCCCGACCGCACGCGATTCACCCACACCGACCCGAGCCAGATCGGCGGGAAATACATCGGCACCATTGAGCCTGCGCTGCGGGGTGAGACGTTCGCCGAGGTCTACACCGGCACGTTGGGCCCGTCGATCCGAGCGGTGGCGCCAGTGCGCAACGGCACCGGCGACATCGTCGGGCTGGTGTCGGCGGGCATCCTGCAGCAGAGCCTCGCCGACCGCTGGCGCGCCCAGGTGCCGACGATCGCCGCGGTCAGCGTCGCCGCGCTGGCCATCGCATTGGTCGGGGTGTGGGCGATCCGGCGCCGACTATTGCGGCAGACACACGGGCTGCGGCCCGACGAGCTGCGGGTGATGTACGAACATCACGATGCGATCCTGCATTCGGTGTCCGAGGGGCTGATCGTGCTCGACCGCAACGGCGTGGCTCTGGCCAACGACGACGCCCGCAGGCTGCTCGCGCTGCCGCCCGGCCCCGTGGGCCGGGCGGATCTGCCGGAGTTCCTGCGCACGTACAACCCGGGAGCGCGCGACGAGGTGCATGTCACCGAGGACCGGGTGCTGGTGGTCAACCGCTCCCCCGTCGAGGATGCGCCCCGCGACTCCGAGGTCGTTACCATCCGCGACCGCACCGAATTGCAAGGCGCGCTCGGCGAACTCAGCTCGCTGAAGGTACTGACCGACACGCTGCGCTCGCAGGCGCACGAGGCGGCCAACAAGCTGCACACCATCGTCACGATGGTCGAGATGGGCCGCGCCGACGAAGCCGTCAGGTTCGCCACCAACGAGCTCGAGCTGTCACAACAACTGGTCGACCGGCTCTCCGGCGCTGTCGGTGAGCCCGCGCTGGTAGCCCTGCTGCTGGGCAAGACGGCCCAGGCCGACGAACGCGGCATCGAGCTGACCGTCACCGAGGAGACGCACCTGCCGTCGAACGCCGACGATCTTGCGCTGTCGGGTCAGGAGATGGTCACCGTGCTGGGCAATCTGATCGACAACGCGATGGACGCCTGCGACCGCGAAGACCCGTGGGTCGAGGTGACGGTCAGCCAGGACGACGCCACGCTGTTGATCCGGGTGGCCGACAGCGGGCCCGGCATGGACGCCGGCACCTTCGAGAAGGCCATGCAGCGCGGGTACTCGACGAAGGACGACTCCGACCAGCATGGTTTGGGGCTGGCTTTGGTGGCGCAGGTGGTCAAGCGGCACAACGGAACGTTGAGCGCCGACGTCAGCTACGGGTCGGTGGTGACGGTGACGGTGAAATCGTGATCAGGGTGCTGATCGTCGAGGACGAGCCGTTGATCGCCGAGGCGCATCGCACGTATCTCGGTCGGCTGCAGGGCTTTTCGGTGGCGGCCGTCGCGCACACCGCCCGCGATGCGATGCGCGCGGCATCCGAGTCGGTAGCAAGTGAGGTGCCAATCGACCTGGTGCTGCTCGATATTGGGCTGCCCGACGCGAGCGGGATCGCGCTGGCATCGGGCCTGTCGGGCCTGCGCCCGGCGCCGGACATCATTGCCATCACTTCCGAACGCGATCTGGAGATGGTCCGAGCTGCGGTCGGCCATGGCGCGCTGGCTTATCTGCTCAAGCCGTTCACCTTCGCGGCGTTCCGGGACCGGCTGGAGCGCTATCGCCGCTACCGCGAGGCGCTGCCGGCAGGAACCGACGCGGCCAGTCAGGCGGAGGTCGACCGCGCGCTGGCCGAATTGCGGGTCAGCGCAGACAGATCCGCGGCGCCCAAGGGCGCAGCGCCGGGGACCAACGACGAGATCGCCCGTGCAGTCAGGGATTCCGTCGATGGAATCACCGCCGACGAGGTGGCCAAACAGGTCGGGGTGTCACGGGTGACGGCCTGGCGCTACCTCGAACGGCTCGCCGACGAGGGCACGCTCACGCGACAAACCGACTACGGCAAGGCGGGCCGTCCGAAGACCCGCTACACCTGGCGCTAGTGCACCTCGCCGGCGTTACGCCGTTGCCTGCTCCAGCTCACGAGGCTCGGGCAGCGCGATCGGGTGGGTGGCACCGAACTGCGAGTACAGCAGCGGCATGGTCGTTGCGACGGAGAACGCGTTGACTTCGCCGGCGTAGTCGGCGACATAGAGCCGGCCACCGTCGGAATTCACCGTCACACAAGACGGCCGGGCGTCGACGGCAACGGCGTTGACGACCTCGTGGCTCAGCGTGCACAGCACAGCGACGTGGTCGTAGTCGACGATGTACGCGCGGGTCTTGTCGGGGCTCAGCGTCATCTGGGTGGGGGCGCCGATGCCGAGCTCGATGGTGTCGGTGACCCGGTTGGTCGACATGTCGATGACGCTGACAGCGCCGCCCCGGGCCCGATCGGACGTAAGGACGTATGCGGTGCCCTCGGCGAAGGCGAGGTCGCGGATCGGCGAGCCGACCCACACCTTGCGATCGACGCGGGCGGTCTCGGCGTCGACGACGACGAGCTGGCTGCCGCGGGCATCGGTGGTGGCGACGTACAGCCGCATGCCGGTGGGGTCGATCGCGATGGCGTCGACGCCGATGCCTGCGCCGGTGGCGATGTCGATGGTGCCGACACGCTCGGCGGTGGTGTCGATGACGGCGACGTCGACGTGATCGTGTCCGGTCCGGCCCGCGTAGACGCGCTTGCCGTCCGGGCTGACCGCCAGGGCGGTGACGCCGAAGGCCAGCGGGTAGGTCGCGATGACGGTCCTGGTATTCGTGTCGATCACCGAGACGGCGTCGTAGCTCGCCGAGGAGGTGCTGACGTAGGCACGGTCATCGGCAACGACGGCCGCAAACGGTTCACCGGGTACCTCGATGGTGTCTTCGACCGCGAGCGTGTCGGGGTTGAGGAACGAAACGCTGTCGTCGCCGTAGTGGGTGACGACGACGCCCGTGCCAGCGGCGCCGACCGCGATGTCGCCGATCGGGCCACGGCGAATCGCGACGGCGCCCGCGGGGGCGATGTCCCGATCCACATGCGCCTCGTCATTCACATGCGAATCAGTAATGCCCACAGGCATCAAAAAGTTAGCCATCTTCGTCGGTACCTCCGCCGGTATGGAGTGCACCGGCTCTAGATTGCAGGTCTATCTGCGCCTGTTCGGCGCGATCTCGCTCGAGTGTAGCGACGGAAGTTAGTGTTACGAGCGCGTGACTTCGCGGATCAGCGGGAATCCGGCGAAACCTCTCAGGCAGCACTTAGGAAACTATTCGTTACACACTTGTTATGTTGCTCTGGCAATGCAATTTATGCTGTTTACGTCCATATATGCCCGCATGGCAAGCGGATCATGATCAATACTTTCCAGCACTGAGATAACAGATTCTTAGGTTTCGGAGCGAAAGTGAGCGGTAGATCACACCCGACACACCAGCAAACTTCTCGATGCCCGCCACCTAACGCGCGACAACGGCCTAGCGGGACGTGTTAGGGACAAGCGGTGGTCGGTGCTGTGTTAGCTGGATCACAGAAGTTCATCAGCCATTCAGACGCCACAGCCGTTTGAACGACCGCCGGCTCCCGGTGTGCCCAGCCAGCAGCGCGGGCCGGACGCTGCTGGCTGCTGTGGCCCAGGTACCGGAGGCGCAGTAGAAGAACGGCCGGTCCGTGGGCAGCGGCGCAGGTTGGTCGAAGTTCAGCCCGAGCCGCCCCGGCGTGTCGGGACCGGCGATGCCGTCGACCTGAAGCCCGGCGCGACGCTGGAATTCGCTGACCACGGTGGTGGTGCGCGGCCCGTAGATGCGGTCGACGACCAGGCTGGAGTACAGCGGATAGTCGACGATTCAGCCGGGCCTGCAGCAGCCGGACAAGATCGTTGTTGTCCCCGGGTCTCAATGCAACTGCCATGAAACCGACGCCACGCCGAATCATGTTCAGCTGTAAGGGAATTGACAGTCTGCGGCCGAGCAACGCGATGCAGCTTCTCCGCACGGCGATACCGTCGCGCTTTAGTCATGCTCGTCGATCCGCGCGAACGCTTGGGTCACGGTGACCAGTACTAGGCGAACGACGGCATGAGGTTGCTGACCTCGCCGGCGGCGAACTGACCGATGAACGTCATCGGCGTGCCGTCGGGGTCGGCGAGCGTGGGTGCGTGGGACGCGGCGTCGCTCGGGAAAGCGGAACCGGCCGGCCCGCCTTCACCGTCCTAGGATTTGCGGCGGAATGCGAAGAATGCGAGGGCGATGCCGATCACCACGACGATCGGGCCGATGATCGACCAGGTGGTGGTGTTGCTCATCGGGCTGCCGCCGATGACGCCGAAGCCCTGCAGAGCCCACAGTAAACCGAACAACGCAACGAATACTCCGAGAACGGCGATGGCAATGCGCATGCGTCCACTGTAGGCGCGCAGCGCCCCATCGTGTCCGCGGGTTCGGCCGCAGTAGCGCTCGCCGATTCGCCATGATGGAGGCGACGCAAATCATGGCGAGGAGTTTTATCGTGAGCACGACATCAGAGCGGCCTGCGCCGGACTATCCCCAGATGGCTGCGGGGCGCGGACGAATCGAACCGGCGCCGCGACGGGTCCGCGGCTTCCTCGGGCACCAGCTGGTCTTCGACACGACGTCGGCTCGGTACGTGTGGGAGGTGCCGTATTACCCGCAGTACTACATCCCGCTCGCGGACGTCCAAGCCGAGTTCCTTCGGGACGAGAACCATGCGCAGAAGGTGCAGCTCGGCCCGTCGCGGACGTTCGCGGTGATTGGGGGCGGGCAGACCTATGAGTCGGCCGCGCGGGTGTTCGACGACGGCGACGGGCCGGTGGCCGGCCTGGTGCGCTTCGAGTGGGATCGCCTGACCTGGTTCGAGGAGGACGAGCCAATCTACGGCCATCCCCGCAACCCGTACGTCCGGGTCGATGCGCTGCGCTCACACCGCCATGTCGCCGTCGACCTCGACGGCACGGTGTTGGCCGACACACACAGTCCCGTGCTGCTGTTCGAAACCGGTTTGCCCACAAGGTATTACATCGACAGAACCGACGTCGCCTTCGAGCATCTTGAGCCGTCAAGCACCCAGTCGCTGTGTCCGTACAAGGGCGTGACATCGGGCTACTGGTCGGTGCGTGTTGGCGACGCCATTCATGCCGATCTCGCCTGGACGTATCACTACCCGCTGCCGGCCGTCGCGCCGATCGCGGGCATGGTTGCCTTCTACAACGAGAAGCTCGACATCACCGTCGACGGCGTGAAGCTTGGGCAGCCGCAGACACACTTCGGCTAGTCGGGTTAGTGCCCGCTGATGATCCGCACCAGGTCGGGCTTCATGGCCTGCAGCTGCGATCCCCAGTAGCCCCAGCTGTGAGTGCCGTCGACCGGAAAATTGAACACCGCGTTGTGGCCACCGGCCGCGATGTATTTCTGCTGGAATTCCTTGTTGGTCGACAGGGTGATGTTCTCCAGGAACTGGGCGCTGAATTGATTGCCGAGGTTTGAACCATCATCAAGATCTGATGTTGCGCCGTTGCCGCAGTAGACCCAGATCGCGGTGTTGTTGGCCACCAATGTGTTGATGTTGACCATCGGATCGTTGCGATGCCATGCGGGATCGGTGGTCGGCCCCCACATGTTCGACGCGTTGTAGCCACCTGCGTCCTTCATCGAGACGCCGATGAGCGTGGGCCACAAGCCCATTGAGGGATTGAGGAATCCCGACAAGGAGCCGGCGAAGATGAACTGCGTCGGATGCCAGATGGACAAGATCAACGCCGCGCTGCCCGACATGGACAGCCCGACAACGGCGTTGCCGGTCGGCGTCTGTCCCTTATTGCTCGCCAGCCATCCTGGCAGCTCCTGGGTCAGGAACGTCTCCCATTTGTAGGTGACTGTTCCAGCACTTCCCGTCGCCGGCTGGTACCAATCCGAGTAGAAGCTGGATTGCCCGCCAATGGGCATGACGACGGAGATGCCCGACTGGTAGAACCACTCGAACGCCGTCGTGTTGACGTCCCAGCCGTTGGCGTCGTCCTGGGCCCGAAGCCCGTCGAGCAGATAGACGGACTGCGGCCCGCCGCCCTGGAATTCGACGCGGATGTTGCGTCCCATCGACGGCGATGGCACGTCGAGGAACTCCACGGGCAGCCCTTTACGTGAATACGCCGCGGCCGTCGGTGTTTCAACCGCGATCGCGGCGAGGACCGGCAGCAGTGCTGCGAGGAGCACTGCGCAGATTCTGCCAAGCCATAGCTTCACGATCGAAACCACACCTCACCTGTGTCTCGCTGTGTCTGCCCGGCAAGCTAGCAGTGAAAACGAGACGCTCCATGCACGGCACGCGCGACTTGACCGGCTTGTTATCAAATGCGCGCCGAATCCCGGCGGAAGAATTTCACCCTTCTGCGGCCGCCCGTGCGTATCGAGGACACGATCACCAGCCAGGAGACCGAACCGGCACGCGATCCGGTAGGCGGGCGCGCCACTGACCGGGACTTCACGATCCGATAGGCGGGGGCTACGCGTCACCGCACCCGGATTCTCAGCGACGGACCGTACGCTATTCGCAAACTCACAGAGGATGCGCCGATGCAACCCAACCAGCTCGATCCGGTGGCCAGCGAACGGCTCTCCCACGCCGACAAGCTGTTCACATCAGACTTGTCGATCAACGAGTTCGCGCTCCTGCACGGCGCGGGGTTCGCACCCATCGAGCTCGTGATGGGCGTGTCGGTCTATCACGTCGGCTACCAGTTCACCGGCATCAAGCAGCAGTCCGAATTGCCGGTACTCACCGAGGCGACGTATCGGGCGCGCTGGAATGCGATGGCGCGCATGCAGGCTGAGGCCGACGCACTGGGCGCCGACGGCGTGGTCGGCGTACGACTCGACTGGCGCCATCAAGGCGAGGGTGAGCATCTGGAGTTCATCGCGGTCGGAACTGCGGTGCGCTACACCGCGAAACCCGGCGCCTACCGCCGCCCTAACGGGCAGGCATTCACAAGCCATCTTTCCGGCCAAGACATGACGACGTTGCTGCGATCGGGCTGTACGCCGGTGGCGTTCGTCATGGGCAACTGTGTATTCCATGTCGCCGTACAGGGATTCGTCCAGAACATGCGGCAGCTCGGCCGCAATGCCGAAATGCCGCAGTGGACCCAGGGTAACTACGAGGCACGCGAACTGGCGATGTCCCGCATGCAGGCCGAAGCCGAACGTGACGGCGCCAACGGCGTGGTCGGTGTGCAATTCGCGATTTCCAACTACGCATGGGGGCACCACACAGTGGAGTTCTACGTGGCAGGAACCGCTGTGCGCCGCACCGGCGATGGCGAATCCATCACCCCGTCATTCGTCCTGCCGATGAGTCAGTGATGCCCGATTTCGATGCCCTTCGGCTGATCGACACCGTGTCGGCGGCACTCTCGGGACCCGGTGGAGTCGCGCTGGTGGTCAGCGTGTTCAGCACAGTGCCCGGCGTGGTGCACAGCCCGTCCCGACGGGGTTTGTTCCGCTCCGAGCCGGAACGCGTCCAGATCGGTGACTGGCGCTACGAGGTCGCCAGGGACGGGCGCCTGCGCGCGGCCCACGTCGTGAACGGAATCGTGATCGCCGATGACGTGCTCGACGCGCACGCAGTGGGCCCACACATCACGCGCGCACTCGAGCAGATCGTCGGCCGCTACGGGTCGACCATCCTCCCCCACATCGACGCTGCCGTCGATGCGCTGAGGACCAGCCTCGGCGGGGCATAGCGAGCAATACCAGACTTACACGACGCGGGAACTGCCGCCGCTGATCAACGCGGAATACAAGGCCAACGGCAAGAACGCCGTCGGCGGCTTATCGAGCGCCGGCGGCACCGCGATCGATTACGCCATTCAGGCGCAGGGACTCTACAAGGCCGTCCGCTCCTACAGCGGTTTCCCTTCCGTGTCCGACCCGGACGAGGCCCAGCAGGTGTCGTTGACGCTCTCGGGCGGCGGCGCAAGCGCCGAGAACATGTGGGGTCCCCTCGGCGGCCCAGGGTGGGTGGCGCACGACCCGTCGAAGAACGCCGCGAAGTTGAAGGGCGTCGCGGTATACGCCGCCGCGTCCGCAGGTGGGGAGGGAGACGTCGACCGGCTGCCCCCCGGATTGCCGAATTTCACCGGCGGGCTCATCGAGGGCATCGTCGCGGGCAGCACCAAGCGATTCGTCGATGCCGCGACGGCCGCCGGGGTACCGGTCAACTACGTCGTTCGACCCGAGGGCTCCCACACATGGGGGCTCTTCGAGTCGGAGATGCAAGAGTCATGGACACCACCATCGGCCGGGCGTTGGGGGTATAGCCACCACCGACATCGGCCCGACGGCCCCATGCGGTCATAGGTTTTCCATGGCCGTCGCTTGGGCGCTCCTCAGCAAACCGCGGCATCGTCGAGTTATGACTGGTTCAACCGAGACATCGACGCGAATGGCTGCCGACGTCGCTCCCGGCCCCCTGCGGGGGCGGCTAGGCGGGCTATCCGCCAAGATTGCGCTTGCCTGTGGGTTCTGGGTGATCCTGCTGGCCGTGATGCACGCCGGCCCGTCGTGGGCGTCGTGGGCCGCCTCCTCGGTCGCGTTCGTGACGGCACTCGCAGTGCTCCTAGCCGGTGAACTGCGTTGGGAGCAAACGGTCGCCACCGCACAAACCACCGGTCTGGTCGCTCAGAGAGACTCGATGATCCGGCTGGCGGTGGGCAGATCGACGTTGGTTTCGGCTCGGTAGGCCTTGATGGCGCCGGTCTTGTCGCCGGAGGCGAGCAGCTGTTGCACGTCGGCCGACACCTGGGTTCGGGCGAGCGTCTGCAGATCAGGCACCGGCACCCCCGTCTTCTCGTAGAGGTGTTGGACGAGCCCTTGTCGGTCGATGCATTGCGCAGCGACGCTCGTTAGCTGACCAATCTCTCGGCACGTTGGCTGGATGGGGGTCGGCGGGCACCGCAAGGTGTAACCCGCCGCGCCACTGCCATGCGATGCGAGCACGCATGCGTGAGGGCCCCAGTCGGACTCGAACCGACGCGGCGCGACGATCGCATTGGCCGCCGCTAGACGGCGAGCGCGTCGGAATGATCAAGCGGCGCAACGGATCGCGACCGCTCGCGACTGCTCCATCGGTGCACCGCTGAGCGCGCGGCGAGCGCGATCAGCGCTGTGGCGAGTCCTGCAACCGGGGCACCGGCCGAGAACCCGATCAAGGCGCTGTAGCCGAACGCCACGCCGCCGGCCAGCAGCATCAGGCGCCACGGTGTCCAGTGCGACGCGGGCAAGCGGAATCGGGTGGACAGCAGAATGCCCAACATCAGGGCGACGGCGTGTCCGGTGGCGGTGAAGTCGAAACTGCCAAAGGGTGTCGCGACCAGCAGGGCGTTGGCCAGCCAAAAACAGACCCACGCCAACCGCCACCGGGTAGGTATCGCGGCGGTGAGGGTGCCCAGCACCGCCGCGGCGCCGTAGCTGATCCCGACGTCGCTTGCATCGGCGATCGAGTCCGGTAGCCAGCCCACCAGGATCGCGGTGGCCAGCCCGACGGCGATGATCAGGGTCGCCCCGACATGACCGACCATGAATGCGACGACGAGGCCCTTCCCGCGCCAGAGCAACTCGCCAAGAGCCAGCAGGCATGCCAGTCCAGGCAGCCAGATATAGATGTGATCGTCGCCGGTGACGAAGGCACTGCCGATCAGCGTGCCGAGATGCCCGTGCGTGAGGTTGTGCAGGTTGGTGCTCAAGTGATCGATCACGCGGCCCTGCACCTGCGGGCCCAGCGCCACCATGGTGGCGGCGACGACTACCAGCACCACCGCGTAAGCCGCGGTGACACGCACCAGCGCCAGCCCCGACAACACACGCGACACAACGCCGACGATTCCAACGGCGTATTACCGCCGTGAGTCATGCATGGCAATTCCGCGAAATATCTTCCACCGTTCCTCAAGCGCTTGACGGCACGCCCAATGCTGTGGCCGGCGCGGATTCACGCGGCGTTCATCGGTTGTTGGTTTTTCGGATCGCCGCCGTCGTCCCGATGTGTCAGCATTGCGCGGTGTGGGCACGCCATGTGGTTCTTGTCGTTGGTACGGCGTTGGCAGCAAGCTGGGCGACCCTGAGCGCACCCGTTCCGTTCGCGTCCGCGCAGCCCTGCCCCGACGTCGACGTGGTATTCGCGCGCGGTACCACCGAGGACCCCGGTCTTGGTCCAACGGGGCAGGCGTTCGTGGACGCGCTGCGCCCGCAAGTCGGCACAAAATCGATCGCGGTATATCCGGTCGACTACCCAGCCACCACCGACTTCCCCACCGCCCTTGACGGCGTTAGGGACGCGAGCGCCCATATCGAGTCCACGGCGGCGAACTGTCCCAACACAAAGGTGGTGCTCGGCGGATTCTCCCAAGGCGCAGCCGTGATGGGCTTCGTCACCGCGAATGTCATACCGGATGGGGCACCTGAGGGTGTGCCGAACCCGATGCCGCCCGAGGTGGCCAACCACGTTGTCGCGGTCGACTTGTTCGGAAGACCAAACGCCCGGTTTATGCGCGCGATCAATCAGCCGCCGGTCGAAGTCGGTCCGCTGTATGCGGCCAAGACCATCGACTTGTGCGTCCCCGACGACTTTGTTTGTTCGAGCGGAAGGGACTTCAACGCGCACATGCAGTACGCGGAGTCCGGGATGGTTGACCAGGCAGCGACTTTCACCGCGAGTCGCCTCTTGGCAAATTCGGGCCCTGCCGCACCGCCGCAATCAGGTGGTCCCGCCGCCGCACCGCCGCAATCGCTTGCTCCTGTCGCACCGCCGCAATCACCTGGTCCCGCCGCCGCACCGCCGCAATCGCCAGCTCCTGCCGCACCGCCGCAATCGCCTCCTCCTGACCGACCGCCGATAGATGCACTTCACCCGCTTCCCCCCGGGACATTGTTGAGCTGTTTCATCAGCTGTCACATCGTCGGACCCGCGTGACAAGCGCCTTTGCGACGACGCGGCTTTGTGCGCACATACTCAAAGCAACCGGCTCCCTGGCCGACTACCTCGACATCCGCGTCACGTCATTTGCGGCGACGGACGCTGCTGCGGCGCGCTAGCTGCCGGTGCGCTCGCGGTGTTTGCACCCGGGCCAGCAGCAGGGCCGGCGCAGGCCTTCCTCCAGCTCCTCCTCGGTCCGGCGAATGCGGCGCTTTCGGGTCACCTCTTGCTTGGCATCCTCGACCCAGCAGATGAACTCGTTGCGCGCAAGGGGGGTGATGTCCTTCCAGGCAGACAGTGCCGTGTCATTGGCGATCAGCGCCTTGCGCAGGTCTGCGGGCATCTTGTGCACCACCCCACCGGGCACCCGCTGGCTGTTCACGAAGTCACGATAAACCCTTTGTCAGGCTGAGCATCTCGGAGCACTCGGCGTGGCTGGGGCAAGCGAGCGCCTTCACGCTGTCGGTTTACGCGCACGGCCGGGACGACGCCCTGAAGGCAGCCGCGAGCAGTTTCGGACGTGTTGTGATAACTCGTGACACCGAGACAGGTTCTGCGAGCTGACGCACGACAGAAAACCATGTTTACCAGCCCATATGCCGTGCCCCCACTGGGACTGGAACCCAGACTGTGCGGATTTTAAGTCCTATTTCTCAGCGTTTGTTGCGTCAAGCTGCGACGGTATCCGAAAGAACTGCAAGTCAGCTCGCTGTGCTACGAGCAGTTTCACGCAATCGTCGCAACCAACTGCGGATTGCCCGACTGTCCGGTCAGTTAGCGACCCGCAGATGTGAACCTGCCCGCGGTTTCTCGGTAACATCTGGCCGATGAGCAACCACCAACTGACGCGTTGGGTGTTGCGTCATTCCTGGTCACGCGGTTTGCGACGCGCCGGCCTGAGCGCCGCCGCGGTGCTGGCCGCCGGTGTTGTGCTGATCGCGCCAAGCGCTGTCTCGCGCGGCGTCCCCTCGGCCAGCGCCGACGACTGCCCGGACGCCGAGGTGACCTTCGCCCGCGGCACCGACGAACCGCCCGGCGTCGGGCGCGTCGGCCAGGCCCTCGTGGACTCGCTGCGCCAGCAGACCGGCATGAACATCGGTGTGTATGCGGTGAACTACAAGGCAAGCCTCCTCCAGTTGCACACCGACGACGGCTCCAAGGACGCCGTATCGCACATCAAATCCATGGCCGACAAATGCCCGAATACGCCGCAGGTGCTGGGCGGATACTCGCAGGGTGCGTCGGTGATGGATATCGTCACCGGAGATTCGGTGGGGGGCATCCTCAGGGGCACTACGCTGCCCGCCCAATACGCCAACATGATCGCGGCGGTCGTCACCTTCGGCAATGTGGCCGACCGCAGCGGCGCACCGATAACGACCCAGAGTCCGCTGTTCGGTTCCAGGGCGATCGATCTGTGCAACCCCAGCGACCCGATCTGTCACGCGGGCCCCGGCAACGAATGGAGCGGGCACACCGAGGGCTACGTGCCCATCTACACCGACCAGGCGGCGAGCTTCGTCGTCGGGAAGCTCTTGGGGGTCCAACCTCCCACTACGTCCGGGCCTTCTGCGACGCTCGCACCGTCTACGGCGGCCGAATCGCCCACTGCTTTCCACTGACGGGGCCGATCGGCCGAGTGATATCGGGTCGTGGACGAGGGTATTTAGTCCCCGAAGTAGGGCGTCTGACCTGCGATTTCGTCCTTGATCTCAGATGCTCCTATGTTGCGGCAACGGTTTTGGCGGTCGTTGGACCACTTG
>JAOPVX010000009.1 GCA_025965975.1 Mycobacterium sp.
AGCGGGCGCTGAGGATCTCGTGTTCCAAGTCAGCCGCGACGCGTTCAGCCCGAGAGGACCGCAGCGCAGGTTCGCGGCGTTGCACGCGGCCTCCTTGAAATCGCCTTCGGCCCGTAGTGGAACCGTCACCGCCAGTTTCCCAGATGAACCGATGTGAGGAGTCCGGACCGATGGATCGAACAACCGGCCGAGAAGCGTATCGCGCTGCTCGCGACATGCTGGTGCGACATCGCGACGACTACGACGCTGCGGTTGCGGCTTTCCATTGGCCCGACGTCGGGGATCGGTTCAATTGGGCGCTCGACTGGTTCGACCCCGTCGCCGCAGCCAACCCGCGAACGGCGCTGCGAATCATCGGCGAGGACGGGTCCGACCGCTCGTATTCCTTCGCCGAGATGTCCGAGCGGTCCGATCGGCTCGCCACGTCGCTGGCCGCGGAAGGCATCGCGACCGGCGATCGCGTCATGGTCATGCTGGGCAATCAGGTCGAGCTGTGGGAGTCGATGCTGGCGATCATGAAGCTGGGCGCTGTCATCATGCCCGCCACAACCGCGCTGGGGCCCGAAGGCCTCGCCGACCGCGTCGGTCGGGGCGCGGTGCGTCATGTGATCACCAACGCCGACCAGGCCGACAAATTCGCCCAAATCCCAGGAGATTTCGGTCGCATCGCACTCGGCGATGCCCCAGTCCCGTGGCGCCCCTACCGCCTGGCCGACACGGTGGCCGCGCCGTCATGGCCCGGTAGCCAGACCGGCTCGCACGAGCCGATGCTGGTCTACTTCACCTCCGGCACCACCAGTCGGCCCAAACTCGTGGAGCACACGCACCGGTCCTACCCGGTCGGGCATTTGTCGACGATGTACTTTCTTGGACTACGCCCGGGCGACGTCCACCTCAACATCAGCTCCCCGGGATGGGCCAAACACGCCTGGAGTTCGTTCTTCGCGCCGTGGATCGCCGAGTCGACAATCGTGGTGTACAACTACGTGCGCTTCGACGCGGACCGCTTCCTGACGATGCTGCGGCACGCCGACGTCACCTCGCTGTGCGTGCCACCGACGGTGTGGCGCATGCTCATTCAGGCCGATCTGGGTCCCACGCCCGCCGCGCTGCGGGAGGCGGTCGGCGCGGGGGAGCCGCTGAACCCGGAAGTCATTGCGCACGTCCAGAAGTGCTGGGGGCTGACCATCCGCGACGGGTTCGGGCAAACCGAGACGACAGCGTTGATCGGCAATGCCCCGGGGTCACCGGTCAAGCCCGGTTCGATGGGGCGGCCGCTGCCCGGTGTCGCGGTCGAGATCGTCGACCCAGTGAGCGGCCGGCCGACCGGCGAGGGCGAGATCTGTCTGCGACTTGATCCGCGACCGGTGAATTTGATGACGGGCTACCTCGGCGACGACGACCGCAACGACGAGGTCACCGCCGCCGGCTACTACCACACCGGCGATGTTGCCAGCCGCGACGCCAACGGCTATATCACCTACATCGGACGCACCGATGATGTCTTCAAAGCATCTGACTACAAGATTTCCCCATTCGAACTGGAAAGTGTGCTCATCGAGCATCCGGCGGTGGCCGAGGCAGCGGTGGTGCCGGCCCCCGACCCAACCCGGTTGGCCGTACCCAAGGCCTATGTCAGCTTGGCGGCGGGGTGGGTCCCCGATCAGGCCACCGCCGACGCCATCTTCGCCCATGCGCGCCTCAACCTCGCGCCCTACCAACGCATCCAGCGGATCGAGTTCATGGAGCTACCCAAGACGATCTCCGGCAAGATTCGGCGTGTCGACCTGCGGGCTCGCGAAAATGCTTGTGAGACAGGCGATTTAGTAGGTGAATATCGCGACCGGATGTCCGAGCGACGCCCCAGGTGAGCCCCGATCGGTAGGGCGGGCACTGAGGACGCGGTTCAGCCCAGACGGACCGATTCGATCGCGACATCGTCTTGCCAGGTAATGCGGTCGAGCTTTTGAATTCTGCTGGCTAACACGAGAAATGACACGACCGTCAAAAAGGGCGGCGCCGTTCCGACGTGGGCAGCAAATCCAGGGGTGATGCGAATCACCGGAATTGTGACTCTGACGAGGGACCCATAATCCCTCGTGATGGAGCAGTCACCGGGATGACCGCCTCGTAGCGTTCCCGCCATGCCGGCGCCAGTTGATGGGGATTATCTGCAGCCGCGGGCGAATTGGGGTGCGGGCACAGCGGGGTGCGGCCCAGTCCGTCCGCACGCCGCAGGCAAAGCCTGCATGTCTGGAGATAACGAATTACGAATTCCGGTGCGGATTCGCGCAACAGGTCGCATCATGGCCACCATGGCCATCATGGGCATCATGGGCACCGAGCCGTGGGGGCACAGCTGATGGCGACGCTTCTGGGTGGCAAGCCGATCCGCGCGATGGGCGGCTTCTTCGCGATGTCGCTGGACACCTTCGTGCAGATGTTCAAGCCGCCATTCGCCTGGAAGGAATACATACTTCAAAGCTGGTTCGTGGCACGGGTATCGGTCTTGCCGGCGCTGATGCTGACGATGCCGTATTCGGTGCTGCTGGTGTTCACGTTCAATGTCCTGCTGACCGAGTTTGGTGCCTCGGACTTCTCCGGAACGGGCGCCGCGATTGGCACAGTCAACCAGATCGGCCCGATCGTCACGGTGCTGGTGGTCTCCGGCGCGGGCGCCACGGCCATGTGTGCCGATTTGGGTGCGCGGACCATTCGCGACGAGATCGACGCGCTGCGGGTGATGGGCGTCAACCCCATCCAGGCGCTCGTGGTTCCCCGCGTGCTGGCGGCTACTACCGTGGCCTTGGCGCTGTCGGCGACGGTGATCTTGGTGGGCCTCAGCGGCGCGTTTTTCTTCTGCGTATATGTCCAGCACGTCTCGTCGGGTGCGTTCGTGGCGGGTCTGACGCTGCTCACCGGCATGCCCGATGTCATTGTCTCGCTGGTCAAGGCGACGCTGTTCGGGATGTCAGCGGGCCTCATCGCCTGCTACAAGGGCATCTCGGTCGGCGGTGGTCCGGCCGGTGTCGGCAATGCTGTCAACGAGACCGTGGTTTTCACGTTCATGGTGTTGTTCGCGATCAACATCATCGTGACCGCCGTCGGTATCCAATTCACGGTGCGATGAGGCCGCGCCCATGACACAAGCCGTTCCGAGCAAGCCCTATCTGCGGCTGCGCCGCGCGTCGCGCGGTGTGGTCGGCGGGTGGAGCCGGATCGGATCGCAGGCGCAGTTCTATGCCAAGACACTCGCTTCGATTCCCGATGCTGTCATCAACTACCGGACGGAGCTGTGGCGGCTGATCGCGCAGATGGGGTTGGGTTCGGGGGCACTCGCGGTGGTCGGCGGAACCGTCGCGATCGTCGGCTTCCTCACGATAACCACCGGCGCCCTGGTGGCGGTGCAGGGGTACAACCAGTTGGCATCCGTCGGTTTCGAAGCCCTGACCGGTTTCGCGTCGGCGTTTTTCAATGTCCGGCTTATCGTCCCGGGTACCACGTCGGTCGCGTTGTCGGCGACCGTCGGTGCCGGCGCCACCGCTCAAATTGGGGCGATGCGGATCAACGAGGAGATCGACGCGCTTGAGGTGATCGGCATTCGCAGCGTCACCTATCTCGCATCCACCCGGGTCCTCGCCGGGGTGGTCGTGGTGATCCCGCTGTACTGCGTTGCAGTCATTATGGCCTTTCTGGCAGCTCGCCTGGGCACCACGGCCATCTACGGCCAGGGGTCCGGTGTTTACGACCATTACTTCAACACCTTCCTCAATCCCACCGATCTGATCTGGTCGTTCTTCCAGGTTGTCGCGATCACAGTCGTGATCATGCTGGTGCACACCTACTACGGGTACAACGCGTCTGGCGGGCCGGCCGGGGTTGGTGAGGCGGTGGGCCGGGCGGTGCGTACCTCGATGGTGATCGCCGCGATCGAGATCGCGTTCATCTCGCTGGCCGTTTACGGCCAGTCCGGCAACTTCAACTTGGCCGGTTAGCGCCATGGAGAGCAGGCCAGGCGAACAGCGCATCCACCCCGGCTGGTGGGCGCTGATGCTGTTCGCGTTTACCGCCCTGTTCCTGTTCGTGACCTCTGCCTTTTTCCTTGGCACGTTCAAGTCCTCCGTGCCGGTGACCCTGACATCGGATCGGTCAGGGATCATCATGGAGACCAACGCCAAGGTCAAGATGCGTGGCGTCCAGGTAGGCCGGGTCAGCCAGGTCGGCACAGCCAAGGACGGGGCCAGGTTAACGCTGGAGATGGATCCCGATCAGATCCGGTACATCCCGGCTAACGTCGAGGCACAGATCGACGTCACCACCGCGTTCGGCGCCAAGTTCGTCGACCTGGTGTCTCCGAGAGACCCGAGTAAAGCACGGCTGGCTGCCGGCGCGGTGCTCCATTCGAAGAATGTCAGCACCGAGGTCAATACGGTCTTCGAAAATGTCGTCGAGCTGCTCAAAATGATCGATCCGGCGAAGCTGAACTCGGTGCTGACCGCGGTGGCCGACGCGGTGCGCGGGCAAGGCGAACGGATGGGTCAGGCCACCACCGACCTCAACCAGGTGTTGACGGCGCTCAACGACCGCAGCGAACTCATCCGCCAAGACTGGCGCTCGTTCAAGCACTTCAACGACACATATGCCGCAGCCGCCCAGGACATCCTGACGGTCCTGGACGCCGCCAGCACCACCAGCACCACCATCGTGAACCATTCGACCTCACTGGACAGCTTGCTGCTCAACGTCATCGGCTTCTCGAAGGCCGGGACCAACCTGCTCGCCACCAGCAAGGACAATCTCGTCGCATCGGTCAATGTTCTCGAGCCCACCACGAACCTGCTGCTCAAATACAACCCCGAGTACACCTGCTTGCTGCAGGGCACCACATGGAACCTGGCGCACGGGGCCTATTCGGTGTTCGGCGGCGCCGACGGCCGGACGCTTCAGTTTGACGTCGCCCTGTTGCTGGGCAACGACCCCTACATGTATCCCGACAACCTGCCGATCGTCGCGGCAAAGGGGGGACCGGGCGGAAAGCCGGACTGTGGGTCGCTGCCGGACGCTTCGAAGAACTTCCCGGTGCGCCAGCTCGTCACCAACACCGGTTGGGGAACCGGCGTGGATATCCGGCCCAACCCCGGCATCGGGCATCCCTGCTATGCCGATTGGTTCCCGGTCACCCGCGCCGTCCCGGAGGCGCCCAAGATCCGCCAGTGCATCCCCGGGCCGGCGGTTGGGCCGGAGCCGTATCCCGGGGCGCCGCCGTACGGCGCGCCCCTGTACGGGCCCGGTGGGGTGCCGCTGTGGCCGGGAGTAGCGCCGGCACAGCCCAACCCGGGGCCCGCGCAGCCGACCGAGAACGGCCAGACGCCGCCGTGACCGCCGACGAGCAACCGACGCAGGAGATGTAGCCATGGAAAACTTCAGAGCCGCCGCCTGGCGCCTGGGCATCTTCCTGGCGGTTTGCTTGCTCGGCGCGTTCGCACTGGTGACGGTGTTCGGGCAGTTTCGGTTCGAGAAAGGCAAGAACTTCGTCGCCGAGTTCGCAAACGTCACCGGCCTGAAGAATGGCGACATCGTCCGGATCGCCGGGGTGGAAGTCGGCAAAGTTCAGCAGATCACCGTCAACCGGGACGCCAGCGTGCGGGTCGAGTTCTCGGCCGACGAGTCGGTCATCCTCACCGACGGATCCCGGGCGGTGATCCGCTACGACGACCTGATCGGTAACCGCTTCCTCGCCCTGGAGGAAGGCGCCGGTGGAGTCAGGCCACTCAAGCCCGGTGACACGATTCCACTTGCCCACACTGAACCCGCATTGGATCTCGACGCACTGATCGGTGGGTTTCGACCGCTGTTTCGTGCACTGGACCCGAAACAGGTCAACGAGTTGACCGGGCAGTTGATAGAGGCGTTTCAGGGACAGGGCCCAACGATCGGGTCGTTCCTGAATCAGGCGGCGGCGGTGACCAACACCTTGGCTGACCGCGATCTTCTGATCGGGCAGGTCATCGACAATCTCAACGTGGTGCTTGGCTCGCTGGGCGGCCAGAGCGCGAGGTTCGACAAAGCGGTGACGTCGCTGTCGGACCTGGTCCACGCGTTGGCGCAACGCAGGACCGACATCTCCAACTCGGTGGCCTATATCAACGCCGGTGCCGGCTCGTTCGCCGACCTGATGTCGCAGGCCCGGGAGCCGTTCCAAAAGGTGGTTAAGGAACTCGACCGGGCTGCGGGCATCGCGGTAGCCGACCACGACTATCTCGACAATTTCATCAACACACTGCCGGACAAGTACAAGGCGCTGAACCGTCAGGCGATGTACGGCGACTTTTTCAGCTTCTACCTATGCGACGCGGTGCTCAAGCTCAACGGGAAGGGGGGCCAGCCGGTGTACGTCAAAGTTGCTGGTCAGAGCACGGGGCGGTGCGCGCCGAAATGAAATCATTCTCTGAGCGTAACCCCGTGATCATCGGCCTCATCGGCGTTACGGGAGTGCTCGTGATCGCGCTTGGCGCGCTGAACTACCAGAAGCTGCCCTTCTTCAGCCAGGGCAACGACTACTCGGCCTATTTCGCCGACGCCGGGGGCCTGTTCACCGGCGGCGGCGTCGAAGTCTCCGGTTATCCCGCGGGAAAGGTGTCAAGCATCGAACTCGACGGGAATCGCGTGCTGATCAGGTTCTGGCTGGACAAGAACATTTATGTGGGCGACCGCTCCGAGGCCAGGATCAGAGCCAAGAGCCTTCTTGGCACCAAGGTCCTCGAGGTCCTACCCCGCGGTGAGGACCCGCTCGTCGGCACCATCCCGATCGACCGGACGACGTCGCCCTACCAGCTGCCTGACGCCCTCGGCGACTTGGCCACCACGATCGGCGGGCTGAACACCGTCCAACTGTCGCAGTCGCTCGCCACCCTGTCGCAGACCTTTTCCGATACTCCGGAACAGCTGAAGAGCGCGGTGCAAGGAGTGGCGCGGTTCGCGCAAACACTCAATGAACGCGATGCCAACCTCCGCAAGCTGCTCGAGAACGCAGCCAAAGCGACGGGAGTGTTGGCCAAGCGCACTGACCAGGTGGTCAGCCTGGTGCGGGACACCAATGCGCTGCTGGCGGAACTTCGGACGCAAAGCGCCGCGTTGGATCAGATCTGGCACAACCTCTCCGCGGCGGCGCAGCAACTCAAGGGATTCATCGCCGAAAACCGACAAAAACTGCGTCCGGCCCTGGACAAGCTCAACGGGGTGCTGGCGATCGTCGACAATCGCAAGGAGCGCGTGCAGCTGGCCCTCAAAGGCCTCAACACCTCTGCCATGTCGCTTGGTGAATCGGTCTCGTCGGGCCCCTTCTTCAAGGCATACGTGGTGAACCTGCTGCCGGGCCAGTTCGTCCAGCCGTTCATCGGTGCCGCGTTCTCAGACCTTGGACTGGACCCGGCGACATTGCTGCCGTCGCAGCTGACCGAGCCGCCGACCGGCCAGCCGGGAACCCCACCATTGCCGGTGCCCTACCCGCGGACCGGCCAGGGCGGCGAGCCGCACCTGACGCTGCCCGACGCGATCACTGGCAACCCAGGCGATCAGGGCTGCGGTCCGCCCGGCTTGGCTCTGCCCGGCCCGACTGGCTGCTATCCCTACCGCGAACCCCTTCCGGCGCCGCCGCCCGGCGGCCCGCCGCCCGGGCCGCCCGCACCCTCGCCGCCCGAGCTGCAGTCCATACCGGGACCGACGCCCGCGCCGGTCTACGTGCCCGCGCCGGGTCAGGTGCCGCCCCTGACACAGCCAGGAGGCCAGTGATGCAGAGGCTGCGATTGTCCCGCCGTATCCTCGCGGTCGCCCTTGTGGCGGTGATGGCGGTCGGAGTGCTCGTCGCGCTGCGCGCCACCGGTCAGACCGCTCGAACGATGGTGGTCGCCTACTTCGACAACAGCACCGCGGTATTCCCCGGCGACGACGTGCGCATTCTGGGCGTACCGGTGGGCAAGGTCGACCAGATTGAACCGCAGCCCCAGCGGGTCAAGATTTCGTTCTGGATTGATCGCAAGTACAAAGTCCCCACCGACGTCAACGCCGTAATCCTGTCCCCGCAGCTGGTGACCGGTCGGGCCATCCAGCTGACGCCGGCCTATACCACCGGGCCCACATTGCAGAACGGCGCGGAAATCCCACAGAAGCGCACCGCAGTGCCGGTCGAGTGGGACGACATCCGCGACCAACTTCAGCGGCTGAACGAACTGCTGCAGCCGACCAAGCCGGGAGGCGTCAGCACGTTGGGTGAGTTCATCAACACCGCCGCCAATAATCTGCGTGGGCAAGGCCCCACCATCCGCGACACCGTCATCAAACTATCGCAGACGTTGTCCGCGCTCGGCGACCACAGCAAAGACCTCTTCGGCACCTTCAAAAACCTGTCGACGCTGGTTTCGGCGCTGCACGACAGCACCGATCTGCTCGAGCAGCTGAACGGCAACCTGGCCGCGGTGACGTCGGTTTTGGCCGACGACCCGAACAAGGTCGGTCAGACATTCGAGGACCTCAACGCGGTCGTCGGCGACCTCCAGAGCTTTTCCGCGGAGAACCGCGAGGCGCTCGGCACCACGTCGGACAAACTCGCGTCGATCTCCACGGCGCTGGTCGGAAGCCTCGACGACATCAAACAAGCGCTGCACCTCGCCCCCACGACGCTTCAGAACTTCAGCAACATCTACGAGCCGGCCAACGGTTCGTTTACCGGCGCGCTGGCGGTCAACAACTTCGCCAACCCGATTGAATTCCTCTGCGGAGCGGTGCAGGCCGCCTCACGCATGTCGGGCGCGCAAGCCGCAAAACTCTGCGCGCAGTACCTGGCGCCGATTGTGAAGAACCGCCAGTACAACTGGCCGCCGCTGGGATTTGACCCTTTCGTCGGAGCACAGGCCAGGCCGAATGAGGTCACCTACAGCGAGGACTGGATGCGGCCCGACTACGTTCCGCCGGCCCCGGGTGCGCCTGCGCCGGGCCCACCCCTTGCCGCCGAAGCACCGGCTCCGCTCGCCCCACTGGCCGCTGAAGCACCGCCTCCGAACGAGCCGTCCCCCGCGACGGTCTCGACCGACCCCGCCGCCGGCCTGTCCGGCATCATGGTGCCCCCTGGAGGTGGCTCGTGAGAATCAGTGGCCGGCGCCGCGCGGCGGCGAGCCTCGTGTTGATCGTGGTGTTGGCGTTGGTATCCGGGGTATCTGGCTGCGCCGAGTGGCGCGGGCTGAATTCGCTGCCGCTGCCGGGCACACAGGGCAGCGGACCGGGCTCCTTCCAGATCCAGGCGCAGATGCCAGACGTCAACAACCTCCAACAAAATTCGCGGGTGCGGGTCGCGGACGTGACGGTCGGCAACGTGACGAAAATCAGCCGCCAGGGCTGGCATGCGTTGGTGACTATGACCCTGAATGGCGACGTCGACCTGCCCGAAAACGTGACCGCCAAGCTCGGCCAGACCAGCCTGCTGGGTTCGCAGCACATTGAGCTGTCACCGCCGACAGACACCCCACCGGAAGGCAAGCTGCACGCCGGCTCACTCATTCCGCTATCGCGCGGCGAGTCGTACCCGACCACCGAGCAGACACTCGCGGCGCTATCGACGGTGCTCAACGGCGGAGGGTTGGGCCAAGTACAGGACATCACCGAGGCGTTCAGTACCGCGTTTCGGGGCCGCGAGAAGGATCTGCGCAGCCTCATAGAGCAACTGGACAGATTCACCGCGTATCTCAACGACCAGAGCGGAGATATCATCGCGGCCTCCGAGAGCCTGAACCGCCTGGTCGGACAGTTGGCCGAGCAGCAACCCGTCGTGGATCGGGCGCTTGCGACCATCCCCGATGCGCTGGCGGAACTCAACAAGCAGCGGGACAACCTTGTCGACGCGGCCGATCAGCTCGGCAAATTCGGCGCCCTGGTCAGCGTCACGTTCGACCAAACCAAAGAGAACCTGGTC
>JAOPVX010000055.1 GCA_025965975.1 Mycobacterium sp.
AGTTCGAGGAGGCGATCGCCCGCCACATCGAGGGCTACGCGTGTGAGTGGAAGGGTGTCATCGAAGACCCCGAGAAGATGTCGCGGTTCGTGTCGTTCGTCAACGCTCCCGACGTCGCCGATCCCACTATCGAATTCACCGACCGATCCGGTCGCAAGGTTCCCATTGGCATGCCCAAGGTACGGGGGTAGTGCAGACATGTCTCTGCTCAACGACACTACGGTCTGGACGACCGCGTGCCGCTACGACTACCTGATCCCATGCCGCGGGGTCGGTGTACTGATGCCCGACGGTGCTCAAGTGGCGTTGTTCCGCCTGGAGGACGGCTCGTTGCACGCCGTCGGCAACATCGACCCGTTCTCGGGTGCCGCCGTCATGTCGCGCGGCCTTGTGGGCGATCGCGCCGGGCGCGCCACAGTGCAGACGCCGATCAAGAAGCAGGCTTTCGCTCTTGACGACGGCACCTGCCTCGACGACCCCGATGTCGCGCTTCCGGTGTATGCGACGCGCGTCACCCCAGAGGGTGACGTGGAAGTCGGCGCCTGATCTGCTCGGCGGCTCAGGCGGCCATCGGCACGAGGGCGCGGCGGAATCTGTTCGCGATCAGCCGGACCAGCCCGGGATGCGTGCCGAGCGGTTCGGTCACCACGTCGGCGCCGCTGGCCCGCAACCGGTCCTGAAACAGGCCATCCGACAACAGGTACGACGCGACGACGACCCGCCCCCGCTGACGCCGGCGCAGCGCGGCGACTGCATCGGGCACTCGGGGCAGACCCATGGCGGCGAACGCCAGCTCGACCCGCGAACCGGTGATGGCCGATAGCCACGTCGCGGTCGTGTGCAGATCGCGCTGGGCGCCAGGGTCGGATGTGCCAGCCGCGGCCAGGATTACCGAATCATCACGGCACCAGCCGGATTCAATCAGTCGATCCGCCAATACCCGCACCAGCTGCGGCCCCGGTCCAAGCGCTTCCGTCACGGTGACGTCGGGATGACCGCTTACCTCGACGTGCGCGGGTATGTCGGTGGTGACGTGATAGCCCCGCGAAAGGAACGCGGGCACGACAATCGTCGGCCCGGCCATTGGCGCGAGGACTTCGGACGGCGTCGGGCCCAGCACGTCGACGAACGACACGTGCACCGGTTGCCCCAGCGTCGCGGAGACCCGTTCGGCGATATCACCGACCATTTCCACGCCCCGCTGCTTGCGGGTGCCGTGCGCCACCAGCACCAGACTCATAACGCGTGCGCCAACTCGTCGTCGACCGCCAGCCGGTAGCCGCGCTTGACTACCGTCGACACAATGTTCTTGTCGCCCAATGCCGTTCGAAGGCGCAGCACCGCGGTCTCCACGGCGTGTGTATCGGTGCCGGTGCCCGGTAGCGCACCAAGCAGGTCGGTACGCGACACCACCGCACCGGGACGGTGCGCCAGCGCGCGGATGGTCGCCATCCCGGCCGGCGGGAGCGCCTTGACCGCGCCGTCGACCAGCACGCAGGTGCCACGGATCTCCAGGAGATGCCCGGCCACCCGCACCGTGCGCGACTGCAGCAGCGGCAGCTCGTCGGTGATGTGACGGGCCAACGCGCCCAACCGCATTCGCTCCGGTGCCGACGTCGGCACGCCGAGCCGCACCAACGGCCTTGCCGTCACCGGGCCGACGCACATCGCGTGCACCCCAGTCCGCAACGCCGAAAGCACCTGATCCTCGATGCCCATCTCGGTCGCTCGCATCAGCACCGACGCCACAGCGGGCGCCGACGTGAAGCTGACCGCGTCGAACTTCTGCTCCGCGATGCCCGCAACGAGCTGGTCGAAGTCGCCGTTGCGCGGCGCGGGATGCCAGCGGTACACCCTGATCGGGACCACGTCGGCACCCGCCGCACGTAACTCGTCAAGAAACTCCGGGAACGGATCCCAGTCGTCGGTGGCGCCGTGCAGCTGTACCGCGATCCGCTGGCCGTCGATGCCGCCCTCGACCAGGTAGTGCAAGAGCTCGCGCGACGACTCGGACTCCGGTGACCATTCCTCGGGCAGGCCCGCGGCGCGCAGCGCACCGGTGGCCTTCGGGCCCCGTGACACGACGCGAGCCTTGCCTAATGCCACAAGCAATTCGTGTGTCCGACCCCAGCCGTCGGCCGCTGCAACCCAGCCCCTAAAACCGATGCCTGTGGTGGCGATCACGATGTCGGGCGGCACGTCGATCAGCGCCTCGGTGTGCTCGCGCAACTGGTCGTCGTCGGGCAGCGGCACCATGGCGATCGCGGCCGCACTGGTCACGGTGGCGCCGCGGCGTTGCAACAACGCACTCAGTTCGTCGGCGCGTCGGGCGGACGTCACCGCGACCCGAAAGCCGGTGAGCGGCGCCCAATCAGGCTCACTCATGGTCCCTGTGTATTCAGCGGTTGTTTCGAACCGATTACCTGGCCATTGCCCGGACGTGTCGGCCGGCGTGAGCAGGACAACGCCGTTGTTGCCCTGCCGCCCCGGCCCGACACGAAGGAGGTCACGTCCGGGCCAAGTCAGCAACGGATTCTGCGACGGCGACGGGAGCCGACACCGGCCGCCGCACATACATCGACCAGGTCACCACCGAAGCCAGCGAATAGAAGGCGAGGAAGATCCAGAATGCCGACGTCGCGGAGTGGCTGCTCAGATAGGACTGCCGCAGCGCAAGGTTGATGCCAACGCCGCCGAGCGCACCGACCGCACCCGCGAACCCGATCAACGCGCCCGACATCGCCCGTGACCACGCCGCCCGCTCGGACTCCGACACGACCAGCGAGCGGCTGCGGGCCTCGAAGATCGACGGGATCATCTTGTAGACCGATCCGTTACCGATGCCCGACAGCAGGAACAGCGCGATGAAGCCAACGACATAGCCGCCCAGCATCGCGGCCGTCGCGGCCCCGGACGTGTGCTCGTCCAGCGTGCTGACCCCGACCAGAACCCCGGCGCCAAGGATCATCCCGGCGAACACCCACAGGGTGACCCGGCCACCCCCGATGCGGTCAGCCAGCTTGCCGCCGTACACCCGCGACACCGACCCGAGCAGCGGGCCGATGAACGCGATCTGTGCGGCGTGCAGCGACGCCTGGGCCGCGCTCTGTCCGCCTGCCGCGAAGTTGATCTGCAGCACCTGACCGAACGCGAACGCGAAGCCGATGAACGAGCCGAACGTGCCGATGTAGAGCAGTGAGATCACCCAGGTGTCGCGCTCCCGCAGGATCGCGCCCATCGCCGTCAGGTCGATCTTGTGCTGCTCGAGGTTGTCCATGTACAGCGCGGCGCCGATCCCAGCGACCGCGAGGGCCACCAGGTAGACCGCGCACACCCAATAGGGCTGCCGGTTGCCTGCCGTAGCGATGACGAGCAGGCCGACCAGCTGGACCATCGGCACCCCGATATTGCCTCCACCGGCGTTGATGCCCAGCGCCCAGCCCTTGAGCCGCTGTGGGTAGAACGCGTTGATGTTGGTCATCGACGACGCGAAGTTTCCGCCGCCGAAGCCGGCCAGCGCCGCGCACACCAGGTACGGCCACAACGGCAGGCCCGGATGGGCCAGCAGCCACATGGTCCCAACGGTCGGGATCAGCAACACGAACGCCGAGAACACCGTCCAGTTGCGGCCGCCGAACGTCGCGGTGGCCAGCGTGTAGGGGATCCGCAGGCAGGCGCCGACCAGCGTCGCGGTTGCGCCGAGCAGGAACTTGTCCCCCGCCGAGAAGCCGTACACCGATTCCGGCATGAACAGCACCATCACCGACCAGATCGACCATACCGAGAAGCCGATGTGCTCGGCCGCAACCGACCAGATCAGGTTGCGACGGGCGATGTTCCTGTTACCGGCCTGCCAGGCGACGACGTCCTCGGGATCCCAATCGGTGATGCGATGCGACATGCGGATCACGCTAGGAACGCATTATTGCCCGAAAGTGCTCCGCGATAACCCCGCCGTGAACTTCCGCTCACGTCGCTGAAGTCGCCTGTGTGAGATCTAGTCGACGCGGTGCGCGTGCACGACGGTGAACGGCAGGTACACCCGATCGTCGTCGAGCAGGTCGGCGATCCTCGCGAATCTGTTGGATACTTCCCGCATCTGCTCCAGCGCCTCTGGCGGCATCTGCTCGACCATCGCCTTCGGAAAGGCGTCGTCGCCGGCCCTGAAGCCGACAGTGTTGCCCAAATAGGTGGTGGGGCCGAGGAAGTCGATGCGCCAGCCGTTGGCCGTCAGCGTGTCGCGCAGGTTGGACTCCGGCACGTTACCCATGGGCGCGATCACACCGTTGACGTTGCCGTCTGCGAAACAGGACAGGTGCAGACGGGCGCCAGGCCGGGTCACGCGGTACAGGGCGGCGATGTAGGCCTGCCGCCCTTCTTCGTCGAGACAGTGATACAGCGCGCTGTCCACGACGGTGTCGAACCGGTCGTCGTACCCGTTCATGTCGGTGGCGTCGGCGACGTCGAAGGTCACGCCTGCCGAGCCGGCAGTCGGGTTAAGGACCCCGGCGGCGGCCGCGCGCCTGCGGGCCTCCTCGATCGCGGCCTTGGAGCCGTCCAGCCCGGTCACCGAGTGCCCACGCGACGCCAGATAGATTGAGTTGTCGCCGAGGCCACAGCCGATGTCGAGCACTTCACCCGAAAACCCGCCCAGCGCTTCGAGTTCCATCAATCGGGGCTGTGCCTGATGGACGTCCCACGGGATGCCGGTCGGCGGGGGCGCGCCCTCGAAGGTGGGCTCGCCGCGGTAGAGCTTGTCGAAGGTTTCGGGACTCGGCCGGAAGGACGCAGGAGTGCTCACCTTCTCCAAAGTACGCGTCTGTATGCGCGGCTCGCGGTCGTTACCAGACGTCGCCATCGCGCCAGTCGCAGGTGATCTCGGCGGTGGTGTCGAGCTGGAAATTGTTCGGGAGGCCAACCGGTAGCACGAACAAACCGTTGTCGTCGTCGGGCGTGCGGGTCAGCCCCGCCGGCGCCAGCACCGACGTCGGCCCGCGCCACGGCAGCCAGCCGCGCGATGCGAACATGTGCCTGCCCGCTTCGGATGAACTCAGGGCGCCGAGTTGGTAGGCGCCGCGCACGACCTGCTCGACGGAGTCCATCAGCGCTCTTGCGAGGCCCTGCCCGCGCCAGTCCTCTCGCACCGCCACACCTTCGACATAGCCGCAGCGCAGCGCGGTGTCGCGGTACAGCAGCCTGCGCTGGACCACCGCGGCGTGCGCGATCAGCGCGCCGTGGGAGCAGATCAGGGCGTGCATGCCGCCGAGCGCGTGCTCCCAATCGGCATCGGTGAATTCGCCGGCGAAGGCTTCGATGACCATCCGGCGTGCGTCCTCGCGGGTCTCGTTGTCGAGATCGGCGGTGTGGACCAGGCGGGCGGTGTGGACCTGGGTAGGCACACTGAATGTCTACCAGGATCAGCTGCTTACTGGCCCGTCGCGGGTGAAGTTATTACACAGTTTCCTGGGGCGGTTTCATACGTTCACACGCGTCGTTGACTGGTTCTGGAACGGACGCCGCGGGCGTGACCAGTGCAGCCGCACGGTCTGCCCTGGGCGGATCTGGGCGACCTTGTCGATGTCCTCGTCGGTCACCACGCCGATCACCGGATAGCCGCCGGTGACCGGGTGATCGGGCCCCAGGATCACCGGGAAACCGTTCGGCGGCACCTGGATTGCGCCGCGGGTCGCACCCTCGCTTGGCAGCTGACGATCCGGCCAGCGGTACTCCAGCGGCATGCCGATCAGCCGCATGCCGACCCGGTCGCTGCGGTTGGTGACCTGCCAGTTGGTGCGGATCAGCACGTCAGGATCGATGAACCAATCGTCACGCGGACCGGGCACCACCATGAGTTCGAGCACGTCGTCCTCGATGGCTGCCACCGGCGCCTGGTCGAGCTCGGGGAACTCGTCGGAGTGTTCGCCGATCGGCAGCACATCGCCGGACTGAAGGGGCAGCGGACCGATCGCCGACATCACGTCGTAGGAGCGCGAGCCCAGAACGGGGGAAACATCGATGCCGCCACGCACCGCCAGGTACGTGCGCAGGCCTGAACGCGGCGCGCCCAGCGAGATCACCTGGCCGTCGTGCGCGTACTGAATGCTGTTGGTGCCGAATGGCTTTCCGTTGACCGACGGGTCAGTATCGGCACCGGTCACCGCGATCGCGACGTCGCCGCCGCGCACCCGCGCCGAGAATCCGCCGAACGTGACTTCGATGGTGGCGCGGTCGCCGGAGTTGGCGACCAGCCGGTTGGCCAGCGTGTGCGACCGTCGGTCAGCGGCCCCTGACCGGGTCACGCCGATGTGTGCCAGGCCTGCCCTGCCGAGGTCTTCGATCAGCGCGAGTGGTCCGGTGCGCAGGACTTCGAGTGCGGCGCGCGGCTGAGCCGCGCATTCAGCGCCGGTCATCAGCGCACGTCCCGGAACTGAACCCACATGCCCGGTCTGAGCAGGGCGGGTGGGTCGCGATCGACGTCCCACAGCTCCGCTTTGTCTTTGGAGGTGTGCCCGATGAGCTGCCAGCCCCCGGGAGACTCGCGCGGGTAGACGGCGCTGAACTCCCCGGCCAGCGCCACCGACCCTGCGGGCACCCTGGTTCGCGGTTCGGACTGCCGCGGCACCTCGAGCCGCCCGTCGCCGCCGATGAGGTAGGCGAAACCGGGTGCGAATCCACCGAATCCGACCCGCCACGGGGTGGCGGTATGCGCGGCGACCACCTGTTCGGTCGTCAGACCGGTGAGCCGGGCCACCTCGTCGAGGTCGGCGCCGTCATACACGACGTCGATCTGGATGTCGATCTCCATGTCGGCGCGGCCGTCGGTGGGGGCGGTCACCTCCGACACCGCCTCGGCCGTCACGCGGAGCTTGCCGAGCCGCTGCCGCGTCGGCGCCTGATAGCGCGGTCCGGCGAGTTTGACCAGCACCGTGCGCGACGCGGGAACGATGTCGAGCACGCCGAGCAGATCGGCCTCGTGCAGCGCGTCCGCCCACGCCAATACTTCGGCGGTGCTTTCGAACTCGAGCAACAGCGCTTGGTCGCCGTAGTCATGGACGGTGCCAAGGGCCATCACGTCCATCAGATCCGCTGTCACGCTCATAACCAGAACCTACCCGCGAGTAGATACGAAAGGTGCAGCTCTACGAGCCTTGCCAGAGGAGCCTTACCGACTGCTCAGACAGCAGCCCCATACGTCGGCTCGTTGCGCTTGATATAGGCGATCACCCGATAGGTCACCGGCAGCATGATCACCTCGACCCCGGTCTTGTACACCCAGCCCAGTGCCGTGTAGGTGACGAAGTCGCCGATGGTGTTGATGCCGATGGCGCCGGCCGCGATGCTGCAGAACACCAGGGTGTCGCCTAGCTGGCCCGCGAACGTCGAGCCGACCAGCCGCGCCCACAGGTGCCTTTCCTTGGTGCGCTCCTTGATCGCCACCACGACCCAGGCGTTGATGGTCTGCCCGACGATGAAGCCCGCCAGCCCCGCCACGATCAGCTGGGTGTAGGCGTGGACGATGTTCTCGAAGTGCGCCTGGTTGGTGTAAAAGTCGGCCGCCGGCAGATAGATCGTCACCCAGAACGTGAGCGCGGCCAGAATATTCGTCGCGAATCCCAAAATGATCGCCCGCCGCGCGGCCTTGAACCCGTACACCTCGGACAGCACGTCACCGATCACGTAGGTGAGCGGAAAGACGATGAACCCGCCGTCGGTGATGATCGACCAGTTGCCGATGATCGGTCCGAACGCGACGCCCTTCGTCGCGGTCACGTTGGAGATGATCACCAGCGCTGTGAAGACCGCGACGAAAGTCGGATAGTAGAGCGACCCGACCTGCGCGAACGCGGCGTGCTGCTCCTTGGTGGCGGTCTGGTCGCTTGTCACCCGGATATCTTGTCAGGCCAGCGCCCTGGCGATGCGCGGCGGCAGCTGGTCGGCCACCATCGGGTAGGACAGCGTCGTCGCGAACGAGATGGCACCGGCAAGGTCTTTTCCTGTGAAGATGTTGCGGTTGGCAATGGTTGCCCGCAGCTTTGCGACGATCGGATCGGCAAGTAGCGCGGCCTGTTGGTCGTCGCTCTGGGTGCTCCAGATCAGCACGTCGGCGCTGCCGAGTACGGCCGCCATTTTCTCGCGCGGCACCAACTCGCCGCCGGTGTCGGGAATCGTGAAGCCCATGTTGGTGAGGAAGTCGGTGCGCCAGCCGGGCGTGGTGACACGAACGCCGCCTTCGTCGATGGTCCCGCTGAGCAGCAGCACCTTCTTGCCGGCGAACTGCGGGTTGTTCTTGCCTGCGGTGTTGAACTTCTGGTCGATGGCGGTGATCAGGTTGGCCATGCCGTCGGCCTTGAACACCGCCTGGCCGATCGCGGTGGCCTGGTCCTTCCACGGCTCGAAGAACGCGTCCGGCCCTGACTGCGCGATCGTCGGCGCGATGGCCGTCAGCTTCGTGTACGTGTCCCGGTCGAGCCCGGCGTCGGTGGCGACGATCAGGTCGGGCTTCAGCGACGCGATCTGATCCACCTGGATGCCGTCGGCGAGGCTGAGCACGACGGGCTGCGCACCGCCGAGTTGCGGTTGCGCCCAAGGCCATACGCCGAACGGCTCGCCGCCGAACCAGTCGGTGACCGCGATCGGGACGACTCCGACGGCCAGCAGGTCGTCCTGCTCGGTGAAGCCGGCGCTGACGACGCGCTTGGGCGGTGCCGCGATTTTGGTATCCCCGAAGATGTGCTTGACGGTGACCGAGCCGTCCTTGGCGACCTCGCCCGGCTTTGGCGAGCTGCAGGCGGCGACCAGGGCCGCGCCGGCGGTCATCGTGAGGAAACTCCGCCGGGACCACGCAGCAGACATCCGGCGAGCCTAACCGCTTTGCCCGAGATTCAAACGATGACGGTCGTGTCCTGGATGGGAGGTAACTCACCGGCCGCGGTGAGGACGGATCCGCGATCGAGCGGGTTCTTTTCGATGCCCGTGAACAGCACGCCGATGTTGTCGCCTGCCGTCGCTTCGCCGATCGACTTGCGGAAGGCCTCGATGCCGTCGAGGGTGGCGTCGAGGGTGCCGTCGATTTGCACGTTGTCGCCGACCCGCAAGGTGCCACTTCCCACGCGGCCGGTCGCGACAACGCCGCGGTTGCGGAACAGGAACACGTCCTCGACCGTCATCCTGAACATTTCAGCAGTGTGGGTGACCTAGCATCAGATGAAGCCCTTGTTGCGCATCAGGAAGTCCGCCAGGAATCCCTCGTGCGGGATATGCGGAGCCGAATAGTAAGTGGTGTGGCGGCCACGGTAGACGTTTGTCACCGTCGGCTCGTTCACCAGCTCGTCGACCAGCGCGTCATCGCTTGTGATCACATTGAGCACGAGTGAGTTTCGCAGCGGAGCCACGCCGTCCGCCCGTGACCACGGCGAGACCCAGACACACGGGAAGGGCAGTTCCACGTTGAGCTTGACCGGGTCGGGTCTTGGCAGCAGGTGCACGGCGGGGCGAAGGGCGGCGAACCCGCCGCCGAGGTCGGCGACCACCTGATCGGCGCCAAGAACAGCGACCGCACCCGCGGCCTTGGCGGCGAGATGGTCAGCGAGAGCCCGCGCCGCGTCGATGGAAGTCGTTGGCAGAACCGCGCGTTCGTCGATGTTCGGTAGCGGCTGGATCGTCGACAACCGCTCGGCGACGGCATGCGCCAGCGGTGCGGCATCGCCCTCGTACAACACGGCGGTGGCGTTGACGCACGCCATCCCGCCCAGGTTGGCTATCGAGTCGACGATCACGTCGAGGTACTCGCGCCAGTCGCACTCCGCGGTGATCAGGATCTTGGTGCGGCCCGGCCCATTGGTTAGCACCCGCGGATCCTGTGCGTACCTTTCGACGACGTCCTGGCTGCCGTAGACGATGGCCAGGTCGGCCGCCTGAATGACGTCGTCGGCGACGGTGTGGTCGGTCGGCAGGTACAGCGCGTCACCGGCCCGAAAACCCGTCTGCCGCAGGGCGTGGACGAGCCGGTGGGCGGTGAAGGGTTCGCGCCGCGACGGACGGATCGCCACCCGGTAACCCAGCGCCATGGCCTGCGGCCAGAGGCCGTGCACGCCGGGCGCGTTGCCCGGGGCGTGCACCGCGAGCACCTCGCCGCGTCGTACCCACACCGCGCCGCCGGCTTGCGTGCTCAGCTGGCGCCAGTCGGGTCTCGCACCCGATGGCCGGGCCGGGTGCACGGCATCACATGCGGTGGTGAGGGATTCGGCGACGGTGTGTGCACCCGCCCTGGCTGCGGCCATCGGCAAGCCCGACACTCTGCAGGTGAGCTCGACGTAATTGTCGAAGTCGAGTCCTGCGATCGTCGACGACATGAAGACGTCGGCGGCCCGTGTCAACGCGTCCGCCCGCTGCTCAGCCTGCAGAGGTCGCAGGCTGCGCTGCGCGTCGATTGACCTGTTAACGAATAGCCGTGGCACGACGCATGATTCCGCCACCGGCACGCCGGCGGTGTCCTTGATGATCTCCCGGTTGCGGGTCCGGTACTCGCCGTCGGGCCCGAGCGCGGCGAGGTCCACCAGGTCGCCCGTCATGGGTCAATACACACCCTCGATGACGGGCTCACCGTCGAACACTGCGACGGGTGCGACCTCGCTGACCGAATCGCCGACATGCCCGTCGGGCCCCTGCATCCGGATCGCGGTGTCGCGTTCCAGGTTGTTCGGGACGAACATGCCCTTGCTGATGTGGTTCATCACCACCTGGCCGCGTTCTCCGTACGACACCTCGGCACCGGTCTGCGGATCGATCACCAAGAAGACGACGTACGGCGAACGAGGGTCGAAGATGAACGAGTCGCCGTCCACGCGGGTGGCTGCCTGCGACAGCACCATCGTGCTTCCGAACGCCATCGCGATGGCGGTGTTCGGGAAGATCTGACGCAGCAGGTCGAGGGTGTCCATATCCACGTGAGCGCCGCTGAGCAGCAGGTAGCGGATCTTGCTGTTCACAAGGTCGGCCAGAGCATCGTCGCGGGCGATCGCTTCGACCAACGGCGGTGTCGCGTGCAGGTTTACCACGTCCTGGGTCTCCAAGACATGGCTCGCCTGCTGCAACACGTGGTCCACATAGGCGGCGATCTCGGATGTCGCGTCTCTGGCGGCGAGCTTCTTGACCCAGCGCGGGTCTAGGTCGATCGGGTGGAACACCGACCCCAGCCGTTCGGCGACCACCCGGTCGAAGTGACCGACCCCGTGCGGGCCGCTTGGCATCAGGCAGGCCAGCCCGCGGCCCGGCACGTACCCGCCCGCGGTGAAATCCTCGACCTGCCAGCGGGTGACCTGTTCGACCCAGTCCGGCAGCTGCGCGGTGCGTTTCGGCGCGCCGGTGGTGCCACCCGATTCGAAGATGCGAGGGATCGGCGTCGGTGAGCCATAGCCGCGCGGGATGAGGTCTTCGACGGGGACATTGCGCAGTTCGTCGACCAGGTTGGGAAACCGGCGCAGGTCGGCGAAGGTCTGCACGTCGAGCAGCGGATCGAAGTCGAGGGCCTTGGCCGCGCGAAGCCAGAACGGCGAACCCGTGTCGGCGCCGAAGTGCCAGGCGATCGCGGTGCGCAGGTAGGCCTCGGGATCCTCAGGTGGTGCGTCGCGCGGCACATCCAGAAGGGAGAAATCGATGACCGCCATGCGGCCATCCTGTCGCAGAAGGTTGTCCGGGAGGTGAACTCAGGAGTGCGCCAGCCGCTTGTTGGCCAGACGGGTCAGCCATGCGGGCGAGAACCGGGAGCCCGCCGCCATGACCTTTGTTTGGGAACCGACGGGGAAGTGCACCTGATGGATGGCCCTGCGCAGCCACGACGGATCGACGGCCTTTGCGATCGCGTCGGCGACGTCCTTGGCGGTCAGCCGGATGCCGAGTGACTCCGTCGTGCCGGTCTTGATGTGGTCGGTCATTGCGGTCTGCACGTATAGCGGCCACATCGCGATCACCCGAATGTCGTAGCGGTCCCATTCGATGTCGAGCGCCTCGGTGATGCCGCGGACGAAGAACTTGGTGGCGCTGTAGTTGGCGAGTTCGGCCTGGCCGTAGATCGCCGACGCGGAGGCGAGGTTGACGACGACAGAGTTGTCCGTGTCGCGCAGGTAGGGGAACGCGGCGTGCAGTCCGTTCACGACGCCCTTGGCGTTGATGTCGATCTCCTTCTTGTGCCCTGCGACGTCAATGTCCTCGAAACTGCCTGCCAGCAGAATTCCGGCGTTGTTGATCATCACGTCGAGCCGGCCGCCGGCCGCCTCGGCGAATTCGGCTACCCGCTGCGCCATTTCGGCGGAGTCGGTGACGTCGAGATGTCCGGTGAATGCCGTGGCGCCGAGATCGTCGATCTCATCGGCCAGCGATTTCAGGCCGACCTCGTCGATGTCGTAGCCGCCGACGGTGTAGCCGTTCTTTGCGAAGGTCAGTGCGGTCGCGCGGCCGATCCCCGCGGCGGCTCCGGTGATGAACACGGCTCTGTTGGTTCGCATGCGTTGTCAGCCTAGTGCGGCCGTATGTCCCTTGTTCCGCGGCAACATCGGTCTGTTCACACACCCAGACGTGAACGCGTTCTCCAGCTGCCTCAAGGGTCAGTCGAAGGATCGGATCCGGGCGGCAACCGTCGGTCGACTTCAGGAATCGCTGCCAGTAGCCCCTAGCGGCATTCCGGCTTCCATGAAGTCCAGCGCCCGGTACATCCGCTCCGGCACACCGGGCGCATGGTCAAGGACGGCCATCAGGCCGCCGGCGAGTGCGCCGACGAACACACGCACCTCGAAGTCGTCGGGCTCTCGCCCAGTCCGCCGACAATCAGCCTCGCTGAGCGCGGCAACTGTGCGGCGGTACTCGTCGAACTGTGCGGCCTTGAGTTCTGGGATCGACAGCACCATCTTCAGCCGGGTTCGTTCGAATCGCCATTCGTCCTCAGACAGCGTCGCCATGGTGATCTCGAGCGCGCGGCGAAACGCCTGCAATGACGGGATATCGGCGGGCTGTTGCTCGAGCGCCTTGACGGTGACGTTGTCCAGATCGTTGGCCATCAGCACCATCTCCTTGGACGGGAAGTACCGGAAGAAGGTGCTCGGTGAAACCTCGGCCGCCTCCGCGATCTGTTCGACGGTGGTGTTGGCGTACCCGTTATCTTCAATCAGCCGCATGGCTTCGCGGCGGATGGCCTCACAGGTTTGAATTTTCTTGCGGTCCCGCAAACCGAGAATCTGATGACTGACCCCCATGGGGCCATTGTGTCAGGTCAACGCAAGAGACACGCCAAGTCCGAGCATCATGACGGCGATCAGACCATCGAGGATGCGCCATGTCAGCGGGCTGGCGAACAGCCCCGCGAGCCGTCGTGCACCGAGCCCGAGGCCGAAGAACCACACCGCGCTGGCAGTCACCGCGCCAACGCCGAACAACCACCGCTCGTCCCGATGTTCATTGGCCAGCGCCCCAAGCAGCACCACGGTGTCGAGGTAGACGTGCGGGTTGAGGAAGGTAAGGGCCGCGCAGGTCACGAGCACTTCGATCAGCCGGGCGGGCGCCTTCTGCGATGGGTTCAGTGACGAGGGCCGCCAGGCGCGTCGCGCTGCCAGCAGCCCGTAGCCGACAAGGAACAGTGCGCCGCCGAACTTGGCGATGTTCAGTGCGCTCGGGTGGGCGCTGATGAGCGCGCCGACCCCGGCGATGCCCGCCGAGATGAGCACGATGTCGGACACCGTGCAGAGCGCGACCACGGGAAGCACGTGCTCGCGGCGAATGCCCTGGCGCAGCACGAACGCGTTCTGCGCGCCGATCGCGGCGATCAGCGTGAACGATGCGATGAATCCGAGGACCAGCGGCGAGCTCATGCCTTCACGGTAGGGAGTTGGGCCGTATCAGTACAGCTAATGATTCTTCAATTGCATTAGAATGATTAATGTGAAAGTGGACGGGCAACAGCTCGCGGCCTTCGCCGCTGTGATCGAGCATGGCAGCTTTGATGCGGCGGCGGAGCGGCTGCATGTCACGCCATCGGCGGTGAGTCAGCGGATCAAGACGCTCGAGCAGCGGGTGGGCCAGGTGCTGGTGGTGCGGGAGA
>JAOPVX010000037.1 GCA_025965975.1 Mycobacterium sp.
CCACCGCTTCTTCGTCGGAGGGCAGCAGTACCGCGTCGGGGGCATCCTGCACGCCGGAATCCTTGCGGCGTAACAGGTCCAGTGTGGACTTGCCGCCGGCCCTCAGCAGCCTGCCGTAGTCGTCGGAGATGCAGTTCGCCTCGCCGACGATGGCCACGAGCGCGTCCCGCTCGGTGTCGGACAAGGCCGACGGGCGCAGGCGCACCTGATCGGCGGCCAGCTCGGCGCTCGGCGCGCCGTCGACCCCGAGGGCCTGTTCGAGCAGGGTGCGAATGCCGTCGGAGAGTGGCTTGGCCGCGGCCGGATCGCCCCAGGCATTCCACTTCATCGGGGGTTGCATGTGGTCATTCGGTCGGGCCATGCGTTACAGTATTACATATGCTGTCAATCAGTAATGACCCGTCACCGACGATCGGCGACCGCATCCTTGAGGCGGCGGCCTACTGCGTCGTCGCCTACGGGGTGGACCGGGTGACGTTGGCCGAGATCGCGCGGCGCGCGCGGGTCAGCAGGCCGACCGTGTACCGCCGCTGGCCGGACACCCGCTCGATCCTGGCCGCGCTACTGACCGCGCGGATCACGGCTGCGCTCGACGAGGTGGGAAGCCGCGAAGTGGGCCGCGAAGGCCTTGTCGAGCGCATCGTCGCGGTCGCTGAGCACCTGCGCCACGACGACGTGGTGATGTCGGTGCTGCGCAAGGCCCCTGACCTGGCGATCGTGTACATCGCCGAGCGGCTGGGCACCAGCCAGCAGATCCTGATCGACGCGGTCGCCGCCGACCTGAAGCTCGCGCAGGAAGACGGCAGCGTGCGCCCCGGCGACCCGCGCCAGCTCGCCGCGATGTGCCTGCTGATCACCCAATCGACGATTCAGTCGGGCCAGATCGTCGCGCCCATCCTTGACGCCGACGCCCTCGCCGTTGAACTGGCCCACTCACTGAACGGATACCTCAAACCATGACCGGCTCGACCGCACTCAACGAGTCTCGGCGCGCAATCGAACTGGCGGCCCTTGCCGACGGCGAGCCGCTGGACGTGATCGTGATCGGCGGCGGCATCACCGGCACCGGCATCGCCATCGACGCGGCGACGCGTGGTTTGCGCGTCGCGCTGGTGGAGAAGCACGACCTGGCGTTCGGCACCAGCCGGTGGAGCTCCAAGCTGGTGCACGGCGGGCTGCGCTACCTCGCGACAGGCAATGTCGGCATCGCGCGCCGCAGCGCCGTCGAACGCGGAATCCTGATGACCCGCAACGCCCCTCACCTCGTCAAGGCAATGCCGCAGCTGGTTCCGCTGCTGCCGTCGATGAGCAAGGGCGGACGAGCCTTGGTGCGCACCGGCTTTCTCGCAGGAGATGGGCTACGCCGGCTTGCGGGCACACCGGCGCCGACCCTGCCGCGATCCCGCTGTGTCGGCGCCGAGCGTGCGGTCGAACTGGTGCCAGCGGTTCGCCGCGACGGGTTGAGCGGCGGCCTGCTCGGCTATGACGGACAACTGATCGACGACGCGCGGCTCGTCACCGCCGCGGCGCGTACGGCGGCGCAACACGGCGCGCGCATCCTGACCCGCATTGGCGCATCGAACGCAACCGGCACCTCGGTGACACTGACCGATCAGCGCTCCGGCGAGTCGTTCGACGTCTCGGCGCGCGTGGTCATCAATGCCACCGGCGTGTGGGCGGGGGAGGTGGATCCCTCGATCCGATTGCGGCCCAGTCGCGGAACGCATCTGGTATTCGATGCGAAGGTGTTCGGCAATCCCGTTGCCGCGCTGACGGTTCCAATCCCCGGTGAGATCAACCGGTTCGTGTTCGCGATGCCAGAACAGCTGGGTCGGGTGTACCTGGGGCTGACCGACGAGGACGCGCCCGGCCCGATTCCCGATGTGCCGCAACCTACGTCGGAGGAGGTCTCGTTTTTGCTCGACACCGTGAACACCGCACTGGACGTCGCGCTGGGACCGGCCGATGTGATCGGCGCGTATGCCGGACTGCGGCCGTTGATCGACACCGGCGAAGGCCGCACGGCCGACGTGTCGCGTGAACACGCCGTCGTCGAGTCGGCAGCGGGCGTGATCAGCGTGATCGGCGGCAAGTTGACCGAATACCGGTACATGGCCGAGGACGTTCTCGACCGCGCGGTCACGCTGCGGGGGCTGACCGCAACTCCGTGCCGCACCCGCAACCTGCCGCTGGTCGGGGCGCCCTCGAACCCGGTGGCGACATTGCGGTCACCGGCCGACTTGCCGGGGTCGCTGGTCGCCCGCTACGGCGCCGAGGCGCCGAACGTGATCGCGACCGCCAGCTGCGAGCGGCCGACGGAGCCGGTGGCCGACGGAATCGACGTCACCCGAGCGGAATTCGAATACGCGATCACCCACGAAGGCGCGATGACCGTCGACGACATCCTGGACCGCCGGACCCGAATCGGGCTTGTCGACGATGATCGTGCTCGCGCATCCGCGGTCGCCAAGGAGTTCGTCGCCGCGGTGCGGTGAACCCATTGAGGTCGGTCAATCGCGTGGATTGATTTGCCAGCAACGCGTGTCACAATGCGCCGATGTCGAAGATCTACCAGTACGAGCGCCATCCTCGTGTCGAGGAGCTCAAGGTCGGCCGTCCCATCAAGACGCGCGACATGCGTAAGTTGAACAACCCCAACTGGCTTGTCCGCTTCAACGCCCGCTTCGGCCTGCTGATCACCGTCAGCGTTGGCACGATGTGGACCGCCTACCTGTTCACGGTGCTGGCGTTGTTCGCCCTGCCCGACGCGGTCAAACAGGGCACCTACTACATCGTTGTGTGGCTCTCGAGCAGCTTCCTGCAGCTTGTGCTGCTGCCCATCATCATCGTCGGCCAGAACATCCAGGCTCGGGCCGCCGACAAGCGTGCCGAAGACACGTACAAGGATGCCGAGGCGGTGCTCAAGGAAGCCGAAATGATCCAAGAGCACCTGCTCGCACAGGACGAGGCCATCGCAGGCATCCTGCGTCATCTGCAGGCCCCGCCGAACGGCGACGCCAAGCCTGCGGCTTCCAGCCCCGTTTCGTAGTGAGCTACAGCGGGATGTTCTTGTGCCTGCCGCGGCGTGCCGGTGCCTCGGCCAGCGCCTGGGTCAGCTTGCTGCGGGTGTGCGCCGGGTCGATCTTCTCGTCGACCACGCCGAGCTCGATGGCGGAATCAACGCCCCCTGCGATCCTTTCGTGCTCGTCGGCAAGGTCGTCATGCAGCGCCTCTCGCTCATGATCGGGCGCGGCCGCCAGCTTCTTCTTGTGCAGAATGCCGACGGCGGCCTTGGCGCCCATCACCGCGACCTCCGCGTCCGGCCATGCGAACACCTTGGTGGCGTTCAGCGACCGCGAGTTCATCGCAATGTAAGCACCGCCGTAGATCTTCCTGGTAACCAGCGTGACCCGCGGGACGGTCGACTCGCCGAACGCGTGCAGTAGCTTGGCGCCACGTCGCACCACGCCACCCCACTCCTGGTCGACACCCGGCAGATAGCCCGGCACGTCGACGATGACCACCATCGGGATCCCGAACGCGTCGCACAGGCGCACGAATCGGGCTGCCTTCTCGGCGCTTTCGGAGTTCAGGCAGCCGCCAAGCCGCAGCGGGTTGTTGGCCAGCACGCCGATGGTCCGGCCGGACAGCCGGCCAAGGCCGACGACGATCGACGGCGCCCATTTGCCCTGAAACTCCTCGAACGGGGCGTCGCTGTCGAGCAGCGCATCCACGAGCGGGTGTACGTCGTAGGCGCGCCGGGCCGAATCGGGAAGCAGCGCGTGCAGGTCGGTGTCCCCGGCCTCGGCCTTGCTGCGGTCGAAATGGCCCTGTTGCCAGAACAATCCGACCAGGCGACGGCCGCGCTCGTAGGCGTCGAGTTCGTCGTCGGCGACGATGTGGCAAACCCCGGACTTCTTGTGATGCGTGTCAGGGCCGCCGAGCGACGCCATGTCGACGTCTTCGCCGGTGACACTGCGCACGATGTCGGGCCCTGTGACGAACACCCGGCCCTCCGGCGCCATGATGACGACGTCGGTCAGGGCAGGCCCGTAGGCGGCACCGCCGGCGGCGAAGCCGACGACCACCGAGATCTGCGGGACATAACCGGAGGCCCGGATCATGGCCTCGAACACCAGTCCGACCGCGTGCAGCGCCTTCACACCCTCGGCCAGCCGCGCACCACCGGAGTGCCAGATGCCAACGATCGGGCTCTGCTCCTCAATGGCGGTGTCGTAGGCGTTGACGATGTGGACGCAACCCTCCATACCCATGGCGCCGCCCATGACGGTGCCGTCGGTGCAGAACGCGATGGTGCGCACGCCGTTGACGGACCCGGCCGCGGCAAGTACGCCAGAGCGGTCGCGCTCGTGCAGCAGCTCGACGCTGCCGTCGTCGAAGAACGTGCTAAGGCGCAGCAGCGGATCGCGTGGATCTAGCGATTCGCCGACCGCCTCGGGGGCCATGATTGTCATTGAAACCTCCTGTAGCGCGTGGATGTCGGCTGACTTCGAAATATGGTGTGTGTTAATACTTTCCGAAGGCGAGCGCGACATTGTGCCCACCGAATCCGAACGAATTGTTGATCGCGTATTGATAATTTCCGGGTCGCGGCGAGCCCGCGACGACGTCGAGGTCGATCTCCGGGTCGAGATTCTTCAGGTTGAGCGTCGGCGGGACGACGCCGTCCCGCAATGCCAATACGGTGAGGATGGACTCCACCGCGCCGACCGCGCCGACCGAGTGGCCGAGGGCCGCCTTTGGTGCATACACCGCCGGCTTATGGTCACCAAGCGCGTTGTTGATGGCGTGTGCTTCTGCCACGTCACCGACCGAGGTTCCGGTCGCATGCGCGTTCACGTGGTCGATGTCCTTCGGCGTCAGACCGGCGAGCTCGATGGCCCGCGTCATCGCGTGACCCGCCTGCTCCCCGTTCGGGTCGGGTGCCACGATGTGGTAGCCGTCCGAGGTGATGCTGGCACCCATGATGCGGGCGAGGATGTTGGCCCCGCGCGCCTTGGCGTGCTCCTCGGTCTCGATCACCAGCAGCGCGCCGGCCTCGCCGAACACGAACCCGTTGCGGTCCTTGTCGAACGGGCGGCATGCTCCGGCCGGGTCATCGTTGGTAGTGGACAATACGATTCGCATCTGCGCGAACCCCGCGATCGGCACCGCCTCGATCCTGGTCTCGACGCCGCCGCAGATCGCGATGTCGGCCTCGCCGAGCACGATTGTCCGCCACGCGTTTGCAATGCCCTCGGAGCCGGAGGCGCAGGCCGAGATCAAGGTGGTGACCCCGGCCCTGGCGTTGCGTTCCAGCCCCACCGCCGCGGCGGCCGAGTTCGGCATGTACATCTGCACTGCCAGCGGAGAAACTGCGCGCAAGCCCTTCGACCGCATGTTCTCGTAGGCGTAGAGCAATTCCTCGCTGGATCCCATGCCGGTGCCGATCGACACCATCAATCGCCTGGTGTCGACGTCGGGCGAACCGGCGTTCTCCCACACGCGGCGACTGATCACCGTGGACATCCTCTGCAGGTACGACAGCCGGCGCAGTTCAACCCGCGTCAGCTCCCCGTCGAAGCCCTCCAGCAGATGTCCGCCGATGCGGACCGGCAGGTTGTACTCGTCGACGAACGGATCCTCGAGTTTGCGGATTCCGCTCTGACCATCGAGAAGTCGCTTCCAGGTGGTTTCAGCATCGGTCGCCAAAGCAGTCGTCATGGCGACGCCGGTGACGACCACTGTGGGGAACCCGTTCCCCGTTGCGAGCCCTGCCATCTCTACTTCGATCTTTCCTCTCGTAGGTCAGTAGCGCCCGAAAGCCAGGGCGACATTGTGACCGCCGAAACCGAACGAGTTGTTGATGGCGTACTTGTATTCGCCATACCGAGGCTCGCCCGAAACAACATCGAGATCGATCTCGGGATCGGGCGTCTCATAGTTCAGTGTGGGCGGAATGACGCCGTCACGCAGGCTAAGCACCGTCAGCAACGATTCAAGCGCGCCGACCGCACCAATCGAGTGGCCAAGCGCCGACTTCGGCGCATACACCGGGGCATGCTCCACACCGGCAACCCGGATCGCGTTGGCCTCGGCCGTGTCGCCGATGGGGGTGGCGGTCGCGTGGGCATTGACGTGGTCAATGTCCTTGGGCTCCAGCCCAGCGGTCTCCATCGCACGCTTCATCGCGTGACCCGCCCGCAGACCGTCGGGGGCAGGCGCGACCATATGGAACGCATCCGAGGTAATGCCTGCGCCCAACAACCGGGCCAGCGGCTTGGCACCGCGGGCCTTGGCGTGCTCCTCGGTCTCGATGACCATCAGCGCGCCGGCCTCGCCGAACACGAACCCATCACGGTTCTTGTCGAACGGGCGCGACGCACCTTCTGGATTGTCGTTACGGGTCGACATGGCGCGCATCATCGAGAACGCCGCGATCGGCAGCGCCTCGATACCGCCCTCGACGCCGCCGCACACGGCGAAGTCCGCGTCCCCCATCACGATCTGACGCCACGCGTGGGCGATGCCCTCCGAACCCGACGAGCACGCCGACACCGGGGTGATGACCCCGGCACGGGCCCCGAGCTCGAGGCCCACCACCGCGGCCGCACCGTTGGGCATGACCATCTGCACGGCCAGCGGGGACACCTTGCGGGGCCCGCCCTCGTTCATCGCGTCGTACATCTCGACGATCTTCTCGCCGCCACCAAGGCCGGTGCCGATCACGACCGCGAAGCGGTCGGGGTCGACCTCCGGGCTGCCCGCGGCTTCCCACAACTGGTTGCCGAGATACTTGGCCATCCGCTGGACATACGACATCCGCCGCATCTCCAGCCGCGTCATCAGCGGATCGAGCGGCTCCTTGAGGTGCCCACCGATCCTGACCTGTAGGTCCCACTTGGAGACGAACTCGTCCTCGAGTACGTGGATGCCGCTTTCCCCGGCCAGCAGGCCCTTCCACGTGCTCTCGATGTCCGGCGCGATGGAAGTCGTCGCCGTGACGGCGGTCACCACAACACTGGGGAAACCGCCGTTAGCAGTGGAAGGTTTGGTCATTTGCTCTCCGCGATCTGCGCCCGGATGGCCGCGGCGGCCTCGGGATTCTCTTCCTCGAGCTTCTGGATGTAGGCGACCACGTCACCGACGGTGCGCAGCCCGGCGAGGTCCTCGTCGGGGATCTTCACGCCGTACTTGTCCTCGGTCTGCACGGCGATCTCGACCATCGACAGCGAGTCGATGTCCAGGTCGTCGACGAACGACTTCTCGGGTGTCACCTCGGACGGCTCGATGCCGGTGACCTCTTCGATGATCTCGGCGATGCCGGCGATGATTTCTTCCTGCGTGGCCACAATGGCTCCTTCTAATTTGGTTGATACTGCGGTACTGCGATAAATACGTGGATTATGCGGTTGTCAGCTGGTTAGGCGTGCGGCTAAATGTCAGCTAGCCCGTCCAGGTCAGCGGGGGATTTGACGGCGTGCGTCGGCACCCCCCGAAGTTCACGCTTGGCGATCCCGGCCAGGGTTCCCGCGGGGGGGAACTCGACGATCGCCGTCACATTGTCTTGACGCATGGTCGCGGTGCACAGGTCCCAGCGCACCGGGCGGGTCAGCTGCGCCACCAGCTTGCTCATCGCGTCGGCAGCCGAGGCTACCGGCTGTCCGTCGGCGTTGCTCAGCAGCTTCGCGGTCGGCTCGGACGTCGCGACGCTCTCGGCCGCGTTCGCGTAACCGTCCGTGGCCGAGGCCATGAAGTGGGTGTGGAAGGCGCCCGCAGTGGCCAGCTGCCGGACCCTGGCCTTGGCAGGCGGGTCCTCGATCAGTTTGTCCAAAGCCGACAACGCACCGGCGGCCACTATCTGACCGACGGCGTTGCGGTTGGCCGGCACAAGGTCCAACGCATCGAGGCGGGCGAGTACCTCGGCCTCGTCGCCGCCGAGCACCGCGGACATACCCGTTGGCTCGAGCGCGCAGGCCTTGGCCATCTCCGAACCGCGGGTGGCGGCCAGTTTCACGGCGTCGTCGGCCGAGATCACGCCGGCGATCGCGTAGGCGGCGATCTCACCGACGGAATGGCCGGCCACGATCATCTCCTGGCCGGTCTCGCCCGACCTCAGCAGGCCTCGCTTGGTCAGCTCCTCGTGCGCCAGCAGTGTCGCCGCAACAACAAGGGGCTGCGTCACGGCCGTGTCGGTGATCTCCTCTGCGGTCGCAGTGGTGCCAAGGCGGGCCAGGTCAAGGCCGCTGATCTGCGACCACGCGGCCAGACGCTCGGCAGCACCGGGCAGCTCAAGCCACGCGGCGAGCATGCCGGGAGTCTGGGAGCCCTGTCCGGGCGCAAGGAATGCGAGCACTCATTAAGAGAACACTGTGAAAGCGGATTTGTGCGGTGTAAGAGATTATGAACCTTGTCTTATGTTTTTGTAGATGTTCCACAAAACGGCATGTGATGCGACGTCATCGATACCCCGCCGCAACTTATTACCCAGCGCGATCCTGCGTCGCAGGTGTGGGGCCGATCACAGGCACGTGCGGGGTCGCCGTGTTTGACGTGCTGGAGTGGCGCGTCTGGCGGCTCAGCCGGCCGACGGTCGCGGCGACCCGCAGCACGTAGGCGTCACGCGGACGGGTGGGATCGCGGCCGGTGAAGTCGGCGATCCGTTTGAGCCGGTAGCGGACGGTATTTGGATGAACGAACAATTTGCGAGCGCACGCCTCGATCGCCCCGCCGGAGTCCAAATATGCGTCGAGGGTCTCGGTCAACGCCGGGCCGGCATCGGCGAGCGGTCGCATCACCTCGCGCTCAAGTGCGGCGATAGCGGTCGCATCGCCAAGCAGCGCGCGCTCCGGCAGCAGCTCACGGGCGGACACCGGCCGCGGCGCGCCGGTCCAGCCCGCGACGGCGTTCATCCCAGCGATCGCCTCGGTGGCGCTGCGGTGCGCGGCGCTCAAGGTCGGCGCGGTCGGGCCGATCACCACCGGCCCATCGGCGAATACGCCGAGCAGTTCGTTGAGGAACCGGTCGGTCGGTGACAGTGATCCCGACACGATGGCCACCAGCCAGGTGCCGTGCACATCGGAGAGCGCGGCCCGCCCGTTTTGGGTGACAGCGTCGTGAACGTCCTCGCTGGCCAGATCCATCCGCCCGGGTTGGGGCAACCCCACTACCACCGTGGACGGCGCCGTGGCATCCCAATTCAGCGCGGCGGCCTGGGACTGCAGCTCGGGCCCGGTGTCCCCGCGGACGACGGCGTCGACGACGTTGGCTTCCATCCGGGTGTCCCACGCGCCGCGCGCCTCGGCCTGGTCGGCGTAGGCTTCGGCCGCCGCGAACGCCAAATCGCGGCTGTAGCGCAGGATTCCAGCGGTCATCGCGGTGAGCTGACCTTCGGAGCGAGCCAGCAGCGGCACGACTTCCTCGAAGAACTCCATGGTGACCCGCACCATCTCGACCGACTGCCGCAGCGCGATGCGCCGCCGCAGGTCCTGCGGGACCACCTCGAAGGCCTGGGCCGTGTAGCCGACGTTGCTCTGTGGGTCGCGCATCCACTCGACGAAGTTGACCACCGCGGTCTGCACCACCAGTTGCACGCTTGCGCGCTGCGACGCCTCGAGGTCGGAGAAGAACGGCAGCCGCTCTTCCATCGCATGCACCGCTTCGGTGGCCAGCCGGCCCGAGTACTGCTTCAGCCGCCGCAACACCGAGTCGGGGACGGTTTCCAGCACCTCAAGCGTGGACGCCGGCGGGACGAACCGATTGTCGGCCATCCCTAAAAGCTACGCCTGTCTTCTAGCAGTTTCCTCCAACCGGGCCGTGCTGCTAGGCGACACCGGGGTCAGACGTCTGCTCCGGCGCGGCCATCACGTCGTCGATCTGGTATTTGCGGGCGGCCTCGACGGCGACCGACTGATCGATACTCCCGTCGCGGGCCAGGCCCTCGAGGATGCCAACCACGACCGACTCGGCGTCAGTGTTGAAGTAACGCCGCGCGGCGGGCCGGGTATCGGAGAAGCCGAACCCGTCGGTGCCGAGCGTGATGTAGGTGCCGGGCACCCACGGCCGGATCTGTTCCGACACCCCGCGCATCCAGTCGGACACCGCGACCACCGGCCCCGCCGCGTCGGCGAGTGCCTTGGTGACGAACGGCGTGCCCGCAGGGCGTTCGGGATGGCGCAGCCGCTCCTTCTCGATCGCCACGCCGTCGCGGTTTAGTTCGCCCCAGCTGGTCACTGACCAGACGTCGGCGGCCACATCCCATTCTTCGGCAAGCAGCTCGGCCGCGCGCACGGCCTCTGGCATGGCAACGCCCGAGGCAAGGATCTGCGCGACGTGGGTCCGTTTCTCGGGGGCCGGCCGGTAGCGGTAGATGCCGCGCAGCAGCGCTTCGACGTCGAGGCCCTCGGGTTCGGCGGGCTGGACATACGGCTCGTTGTAGATCGTCATGTAGAAGTAGACGTTCTCCGGGTTCTCGCCGTACATACGGTGCAGGCCGCTTTCCACGATGTAGGCGATCTCGTAGGCGAACGCCGGGTCGTAGGACACCACTGCCGGGTTGGTGGCGGCCAG
>JAOPVX010000057.1 GCA_025965975.1 Mycobacterium sp.
TCTGTTTGCCGACGCGGTGGTTGCCCTCGGTCGGATCGGCGTTGCCGCTGACAACGCACTGGCACCGTCGAGCGCCAACCTGCATACCAACCTTCAGAGTCTGCAGCGGCCGCTCAAGCAGCTGGGCAAGGCGTCGCCGTATCTGGTCGGCGCGCTCAAGCTGATGCTCACCGCGCCGTTCTCGATCGAGAACGTGCCGAAAGTGGTGCGTGGCGACTACCTCAACGTGTCGCTGATGGTCGACCTGACACTGTCCGCAGTGGACAACGGAATCCTTTCGGGCACAGGAGTCTCTGGCATGCTGCGTGCACTCGAGCAGGCCTGGGGTCGTGACCCGGAGACGATGATCCCGGATGTGCGGTTCACGCCGAACCCGCACGATGCGCCGGGCGGACCGCTGGTCGAAAGGGGTGAGTGAGCAGTGCTGACCCGTTTCATCAAGATCCAGCTGGTGCTGTTCACGATCCTGACGATCCTCGCGATCGTCGGGTTGGGCTGGTACTACCTGCGGGTGCCCAGCCTGGTCGGGATCGGGACCTACGACCTACACGCCAATCTGCCCCGGTCTGGCGGTCTGTACGGCACCGCCAACGTGACATACCGCGGCACGCAGATCGGCAAGGTCACCGAGGTCCACCCCACCGAAACGGGCGCAGAGGCAACGCTGAGAATCGAGAGCCGCTACAAGATCCCGATCGATGCGGTTCCCAACGTGCACTCCGTCTCGGCCCTCGGCGAGCAGTACCTCGACCTGGTGGCGACGGGCAATCGGGGCCAGTACTACCAGGACGGTCAGACCATCACGCAACTGGGCTCGGTGCCCAGCGAGGTCGGTCCGGCCTTGGACTCCGCGAACCGCGGCCTGGCCGCGCTGCCCAAGGAGAAGATCGACTCGCTGCTGACCGAAACTTCGCAGGCGGTGGGTGGATTGGGCCCTGCGCTGCAACGACTTGTCGATTCGACGACCAACATCGCGCAGGGTTTCAAGGACAACCTGCCGCAGGTCAACGACATCATCGCGCACTCAGCGCCGATCCTGGACAGCCAGGTCAAGTCCGGCGACAACATCGAGCGGTGGTCGCGCAACCTGAACATCATCACTTCGCAGTCGGCCGAACAGGACGCGGCGCTGCGCAGCGGACTGCAGCAGGCGGCACCGACGCTGGATCAGGTGGCGACGGTGTTCAGCAACGTGCGTGACTCGCTGCCGCAGACGCTGGCCAACCTGTCCGTCGTCATCGACATGCTCAAGCGCTACCACAAGGGTCTGGAGCAAACGCTGGTGATCCTGCCGCAGGGCGCCGCGATCGCGCAGGCCGGAACGCTCTTCGACAACGTTGGCCAGCTGCCATTGGCGCTGTCGATCAACCAGCCGCCACCCTGCCTGACCGGATTCCTTCCCGCCTCGCAGTGGCGAGCACCCGCCGACACCAGCATGGCGCCGCTGCCAACGGGCACCTACTGCAAGATTCCAAAGGACTACCAGGGCAACGTCGTTCGCGGCGCACGCAACTATCCCTGCGTGGACGTCCCTGGTAAGCGCGCGGCGACGCCGAGGGAGTGCCGCAACAACGAGCCGTATGTGCCGCTGGGCACCAACCCCTGGTACGGCGATCCGAACGAGGTCCTGTCCTGCCCCGCGCCCGCGGCGCGCTGCGACCAGGGTGTCAATCCCGGGCGGGGCGTCATTCCGGCACCTTCGGTCAACAATGGGCTCAATCCGCTGCCTGCGGATCAACTGCCTCCGCCGGCGAGGGCGTCGGCCCCGGTCAGCGATCCGCTGAGCCCGCCGGGCCGGGGCAGTGTGCAGTGCAGTGGACAACAACCCAACCCGTGTACGTACACTCCGGCAGCAGGGCCACCTGGCTCAACGGCGGTCTACAACCCGGCCAGCGGTGAGGTGGTCGGACCTGACGGCGTCAGGTACAACGTCAGCAATTCGAGTAACCCAGGAGACGACGGATGGAAGGAGATGCTGGCACCAGCCAGCTGAACCCCACCGATGCTGATGAAACGCCGGACGAGTCGTTAGCAGTATCTACCGAAGACCAAGCCGAACAGGCCACCGAGCAAGAATCACCAGAGCCGTCCGACGAGACCGCCGGGAACGGCCGGCGGCCCTCACGCCTCGGCGTCGGGTGGGTGGCAAGCATCTGCGCCGCGCTGTTGGTCTTGGCGGCGGGGGCCGGCGTTGGCGGGTACCTGGCGTTGCGGTCCCACGCCGACAGTGAGGCGATCGCGCGCGATGATGCGGCGGCCATGCAGGCCGCGAAGGACTGTGTGGCGGCGACGCACGCACCGGACACAGCGGCCATGACGGCCGCGCAGACAAAGATCATCGAATGCTCGACGGGCGATTTCGGCGCCCAGGCCAGCATGTACAGCAGCGTGCTCGTCGAGGCGTACCAGGCCGCCAACGTCAAGGTCCAGGTGTCCGATATGCGGGCAGCGGTTGAGCGGCACAACGAGGACGGTTCCGTCGACGTGATGGTGGCCGTGCGCGTCAAGGTGACCAACTCCGAGACGGCCGACCAGGAGCAGGGTTACCGACTACGGGTGCAGATGGCGCGCGATGAGGGCACCTACAAGATCGCCCGGCTGGATCAGGTCAGTTCGTGACGGCTGTGCTCGACGTGACGCCCGAAACGACCGCTGATGATTCGGCGCCGGAACAGCCGACCGCATCGTGGTTGGCAAGGGTAGGCGCGTTCTCGATCGACGTGCTGTTGGGCGCTGCGGTGATCGCGGCGATGGCGCTGCTGGCCCTTGCGGCGCCGTACCACGGTTGGTTGTGGTGGGTGTTCACCGGCGCGTTGGCGCTGACACTGCTGGTGACGGCGGTCAACCGGTGGGTTTTGCCGACGATCACCGGGTGGTCGCTTGGACGTGCGCTGTTCGGCATCGCGGTCTTGCGGCCTGACGGTTCACCGGTCGGACTCGGACGCTTATGGCTGCGTGACGCGGCGCATCTCCTCGACACCGCCGCACTGTTCATCGGTTGGCTGTGGCCGCTGTTGGACCGCCGCGGCCGTACGTTCGCCGATCTGCTGCTGCGCACCGAGGTGCACAAGGTCGACGGGCCGCAGCGCGACGTGCGCCGCCCCGCCGCGGTGGCGCTCGTAGCGGCAACGCTTCTGTGTGCGGTCGGTGTCGGTCTGAGTTATCTGGTGGTCTACCGGCACGATCGGGCCATCGACGCGGCGCACACGCAGATCGCTGCCGAGGGGCCGCGCATTGTCGAGCAGATGCTGAGCTATGACGTCAACACGCTTCAGCAGGACTTCTCCCACGCTCAGTCGCTGACGACCGACGCCTACCGGTCGCAGTTGATCGCCCAACAGCAGGCGGTGCAGAAGGCGGGCGCCACCAAGAACGAGTACTGGGCGGTGAGCAGCGCGGTCCTGTCGGCGACGCCGGAGCACGCGTCGATGCTGCTCGCGATGCAGGGCCAGCGAGGCACCGATCCCAAGGATCTGAAGTTCATCACCGCGACGGTGCGGGTGGACTTCGACAAGTCACGCGACGGGCAGTGGCGGGTTGCGAGTCTCACCGTGCTGAAGAAGCCGCAGATGAATCAGGGCGGCCAGTGAGTCCGCGGCGCAAGGTCGAGGCCGACGAGCAGGACTTCTTCGACGTCATTCCCAAGCCGCCGCGGCGCCGGGGTCTGCCGATCATCGCCACGTTGGCGACGGTGTTGCTCGCGGCGGCGATCACTGCGAGCACGCTGATACTGATCGACCATGAGAAGGACCGCCGGGCGTCAATCAAGGAAGCCGCGGCGTTGGGCTACGTGCGAGAGTTCATGACCACATACACGACGCTGGATCCGTTCCACGCCAACGACTATGCCGACCGGATCCTCGCGCAGGGCACTGGAGACTTCGCGAAAATGTTCAAGGAGAAGGAGAACGAGGTCCTGATCCAGGTCGCCCGCGCCGAACCCACCAAGGGAACCGTGGTCGAGGCGGGCGTGCAGCGGTGGAACGACAACGGCAGCGCCGACGTGTTGGTCGCTACGAAGGTCGCCGCGAAGTCACCGGACGGGAAGTCGACGATCGAGAGCGGAAACCGTTGGGTTGCAACGGCGATCACGGAAGGACAGCAGTGGAAGATCAGCCAGCTGATTCAGGTGATCTGACCACCGACGCAGGGGCCGCCGAGGCGGCCGATGCAACGGCTGCCCGGCGTCGCCATCGGATGCCGCTGCGAAATGAGCTCGCGGCCGGCCGTGAGGACGCCGACGACGTCGCGACCGACGAGAAGGCAGAGGTCGCCGAAGCCGTCGGCACCGTCGATGCCGGGGCGGTGGCGCCGCGGCGACGGTGGGGTTTGTTCCGTCGGCGCACGGAAACGGCTGAGCCTGAAGCCGTTTCATCGGCGGACGAGGTGGCAGCACTACAGGAGCCCGAGGAGCCCAAGCCGGCACCACGCATGCCCGTCGGCAAGGCGAGCCGGACCGCCAAGCCGGTGACCGAGCCGGAACCAGCGGCCGAGGAGCAGTCGGCCGACGAGAACGCGGAAGCCGAGGAGCGGCCGGCCGACGAGAACGCGGAGGCCGAGGAGCGGCCGGCCGACGAGAACGCGGAGGCCGAGGAAGCGCAGGTTCTAGTTCCGCACCGGTCCGCGGGCAAACGGTTGACCATCGCCGCAGTCGCCGCCGGCGTCGTCTTCGTCGGTGCGGCAGCGTTCGCAGGCGCGACGCTGCAGTCGTACCTGGCCGACCGCGCGTTGGTGCACACCAAGCTCGACATTGCCAGGACCGCTGCCAGTGCAATCACCACGTTGTGGACCTACACCCCCGACAACATGGACTCGTTGCCGGACCGGTCCGCCCGCTACCTTGGCGGCGACTTCGCCAACGAGTACCGCAAGTACATCGACGCGATCGTCGCTCCCAACAAGCAGGCGCAGGTCACCAACACCACTCAGGTGATGGGTACCGCCGTGGAAACCGTGACTCCGACCGAGGCCACCGCGCTCGTGTACACCAATTCGGTGGCCACCAGCCCGGTGTCGAAGAACGTCCCGTCACTGCGTTACCTGTCCTACCGGTTGACGATGGAGCGCCGCGACGCGAACTGGTTGATCACCCGCATGTCGACGGTGACGTCGTTCGATCTGACCCCGCAGCTGTAGGAGCAAGACCCCAGGCCATGCGCGTCGCGTCCCCGGTCTCCGAGCGATTGACGGTCGTGGGCCTGCTGCTCCTGACCTTCGCGACGGGAATCGTGGACGCGGTCAGCGTGCTCGCGCTCGGCCACGTGTTCGTCGCCAACATGACCGGAAACATCATCTTCCTCGGCTTCTGGTTCGTCCCGCACTCGGGCGTCGACATGACCTCCGCCGTCGTCGCATTCGTCAGTTTTGTGGCGGGCACGGTGCTGGGGGGCCGGCTGGCGCGGCATATCGACAGCGAAGTCCGGCGCTGGCTCACCGTCGCTCTTGGCATGGAAGTCGTTGTGCTATTGACGCTTTCGATTCTCGCCGGCGCAGGGGTGCTGAACTATCACGACAACACCAAACTGATCTTGACCGCGGGGTTGGCGATGACCTTCGGCAGCCAGAATGCCACCGCCCGTCAGTTCGGTATCCAGGAGCTCTCCACCACCGTGCTGACGTCGACGATCGTTGGGCTTGGCTTCGACAGCAAGCTGGCGGGCGGCACCGGGCATCGCGAGAAGCTTCGCTACAGCGTGGTGGTGACGATGGGCGCGGGAGCTGTGGTCGGCGCGACCATCACGCGGTTTACCGTCGCACCGGCGATCGCGCTTGCCGCGGCGGTGGTGGCGGTGAGCGTCGCGATCTTCCGCTTCGGCCCGCGCAGCCAGGACGTGACGGCGGACTAGTCTCGCCGCATGCCATCAGTACTCGTCACCGGTGCAGGCCGCGGAATCGGCAAGTCGATCGTCGAGCATCTGGCCGCCGGCGGCTGGGATGTGATCGCCGGGGTCCGAAGCGAACGTGACGCCGCGGCGGTCACCGCGCTGGACCCGCAGCGCATCTCCTCGGTCATCCTCGATGTGACCGATGCCGCACACATCGCCGCGCTGAACGGGTCGCTGCCGGAGCGGCTCGACGCGATCGTCAACAACGCCGGTGTCGTGGTAACCGGGCCGATGGAGACCGTAACTCCCGATCAATGGCGAAAGCAGTTGGAGATCAACGTGATCGGCCAGCTCGCCGTCACCCAGGCGGTGCTGCCGCGGCTGCGCAAATCACGCGGACGGGTGGTGTTCATCTCCAGCGTCAACGGGCGCCTTTCGATGTCGCTGATCGGTGCGTACTGCGCCAGCAAGTTCGCGCTGGAAGCGGCCGCCGACGCGCTGCGAATGGAACTGCGGCCGTGGCACATTCGCGTCGCGATCGTGGAGCCCGCGCAGACGAACACCGACATGTGGCGCACCGCCGCCGACATGGTCGAGCAGGCCGCGGCCACACTGACACCCGAGCAGCGGGAGTTGTACGCCAGACACATCGCGGGCATGAACAAGATGATCCCGGTAGTCCAAAAGATGGCCGTCCCTGCCAAGAGGGTGTCCGCCGTCGTCGAGCAGGCGCTGACTGCCCGCAGGCCCCGCGCACGCTACGTCGTCGGCGCCGGCCCCAAATTGCAGGTGGCCTTGATGACGAACCTCCCCGCCCTGGCCCGTGACAGAGTGCTGCGACGGATATCCGGCCAACCCTAGTGTTCGTCAAGCGCAGTACCGGGGCGCCGCGAGGCTTCTTCGCCTGCGAAGCCGCTGGGCTGCAATGGCTTTCGGCCGCTGACGGCGGCGTGCCCTGCGCCCGAATCATCGCGCACGACGACACCAGCCTGACGTTGGAACGGCTGGATACCGCGGCGCCGACCCGCGCTGGTGCGCACGACTTCGGTCGGCGGTTGGCCCGCACCCACGACGCGGGGGGCGATGCATTCGGTGCACCGCCCGATGGTTGGACCGGGCCAGGCTATTTCGGGCCGCTGCAGCGCCCGCTGCCGATGTCCTACTGCACCAGCGACCGGTGGGGCAGCTTCTACGCCCACGAGCGCCTTGCGCCGATGGCCGACCGCGCCGCGGCGCGACTCGAAGTCCCCGTCCGCGACGCCATCGACGCGGTGATGGCGCGTTGCGACGCAGGCGATTACGACGACGACGATCCGCCGGCCCGGCTGCACGGTGATCTCTGGAGCGGCAACGTGATGTGGACGCCCGCCGGTGCGGTGCTGATAGACCCGGCGGCCCACGCCGGCCATCGCGAGACGGACCTGGCGATGCTGGCGCTGTTTGGGTGCCCGCACTTCGACGCGGTAATCGAGGGCTATACGGCGCACCGACCGCTGCGCGTTGGCTGGCGCGACCGTGTCGGGCTGCACCAGATCTATCCATTGCTGGCGCACGTGGTGCTTTTCGGGGGTGGCTACTCCGGGCAGACGTTGGCCGCCGCTTCGAGCGCGTTGCGGGCTGGCAGACAACGCTATGCGTAGTCAGTCCCAATCGCAGCCATGACGGGAGTGTCTCTGATATGGGACTTTTGCCCCATCTGTGCAGGTCAAGATCACTGCGAAAGCCGAAGCCGAAAGTGGCGACGGCAGAGTAAGGTGACCTTTGGCCAGCAACCATGTGATAAGGGCCGACGGCCGAGCCGTCAGTTAAACACGACGGCCGAGCGCTCAGTTAAACGCCAGCCAGCTTGGCAGCGCACGCTCGCGGGAGTCGCACAGCACCTCAGCGGTGTCGCACGATCCGCGCGGTGATCCCGCGCCCGCCCACATGCCTCCGGTCTCGCGTCGCAGCACGATCGCGGACGAACCGCCACCGTCGAGCAGGATCGCGGTGTCGCTGCCGAGCCCGCGGAAGAGATCCTGGATCTGGTCCGGCGTGTAGCTACCACCTTGGAAGACGTACATCTCGTCCTTGGCCTTGGAGTAGGCGAGCGCAGTGCGAGCTGCGCTGGGGCCGCCGTCGTTGAGCTGTCCGGTGTCGCCCGGTGCCAGCAGCCCGATGCCGCTCACCGCGACGAACCGCGCGCCCTTGTCGAGCAGGCCTTGAATCGCCGGAGACGCGGCGTCGTAGTCCTGCGGATTTCTCGGCGGCACCACATAGGGCGCACCGGCGACCGGCAGGATCATCGTGGTCAGTGCGCTCCAGTTTTCGCTCCCGCCCGACAGGCCCTGCTTACCGGCGTAGGCGACAGTGCCCGTCACCGCGGTGTTGGTGCGGCCCTGCCCGCCGGTGTTGTCAACGTATGCGCCGAGCGGAGAACTGCATCCCGTCGACTTCCACGAGCCGCCCTGCTGTCCCCGCACGTCGAAGAAGTTGGCGTTGATCGCGATCGTCGGCTGCCCAAGCGCCTGCCATGCCTGCAGCGGGGTGTAGATCTCGGAGGCCTGCCACAGTCCTTCGCCGGTGCGCGCCCGAGGATCTCGTTCGCAGCGGGCCTGATAGCCGGAGTGCGAGTCAACGAGCAGGCGGGGCGCAAGCCGTTGGGACGCGGACTTGATGATCATCAGGTGTCCGCCGCTGCTCATCTCGTACCAGCCGCCGCCCCCGTTGAGCATCGGTGCCGGTGCGCCGCCGCCGAAGTTGTAGACGAGGTAGGAGCCGCGGGTGGAGGCGATGGCATTGGCCAACAATTCGCGGCCGTCGGCGGCCGTGGCGGTCGGAGCGGCGGCCGTCGCCACCGCAGCGCACAACCCGAGCGCCGCGGCACACGCCGCGAATCGCCGGAGGCCTGCGGATGGAATTGGCACGGTCGCCCCTTTGCTGCGAGAGGTAGAACAAGACAACAATATTCACAGGAAATGCACTGTCAACTTTGGTAACAGCACCGTATCGGTTGGGCATCGGGTGGGTCGCACCCTTAGCTGAGCGGAAGGGATATGGTCGGCAGCGCACGTCGGCTAGCGACCCGGCGGCGCCAACCGGTAAACGGCGTCCGCGTAGTCGTCGGTGATGTACACCGCACCGTCGGGTCCCGTCACCGCGGCGACGGGGCGGCCCCACCGCGTGCCATCGCCGGCCTGGAAGCCGCCAACAAGAGTCTGCTGATCGCCGAGACCGCCGTTCCGCCAGGGAAAGAACGCGACCTCGGGTGCACGCGGGGGTTGGCGGTTCCACGATCCGTGCACGCCGACCAGTGCGCCGGTGGCATACCGGCCGGGCAGCGCGTTCTGGGTGAAACTCATGCCAAGGGGAGCGGCGTGTGCACCCAGGCTCTGTTCGACGGGAGGCAGCGACGTGCAGTTGAGCTTGCTGCCGTCGGCGTTGGTCTGCACGTCGCGAATGAAGGGCAGGTTCGCGGGCCCGCCATCGGGATTGCAGTAGGGCCAACCCAATTCGCGTCCGGGTGTCAGCCGGGCGACGGCCTCCGGAGGATGGTCGTTGACGTAGTCGGGATTGACCTCGTGAGTCTGCGGGTCCGCGATGTTGTCACGGTTGTTGACCGCCGTCCACACCGAACCGTCGGGCGCGATCGCCAGACCCGTCCCATTGCGCACCCCTGTCGCGAACGGCGCAGCGGGCCCGCCCCCGGGTGGGACCCGCATGATGGTCGCGCGCGGCGGGTTTGTGGTGCGGTCGTCGGCGGTGACGTTGCCCGTGGAGCCGATGGAGAAGTACAGTGCGCCGTCCCGGCCGACGGCGAGGCTCTTCAGTGCGTGTGCGTACGCGCCGCCCAGATCGGAACTCCCGGCATCGGGCAGGCCGGCCACCACGGTGCGGCGGTTGGTCGCCGCGCCCTCGGCGTAGTCGTAGGCGTCGATCTTGTCGCCTTCGGCGACGTAAAGCGTGCTGCCCCAGAACGCCAGGCCATGCGGTTGATCCAACCTGTCGAGCGGCACCGACAACCGCGGACCGGCCCCGCTCGGCTCGATGCGCACCACCTGCCCGTTATTCGGCACGGAAACCAGCATGCTTCCGTCCGGTGCCCATGCGGCCAGCCGGGCCTTCGGGACACGGGCCCACACCGATAGCGTCCAGCCCGCAGGCACCAGCGTCCGGCGCGGTTCGTCGAACGGTGGCCGGGCCAGATCGGGATCGACCTGCACGGTGACCGGCACCAAGCCCGCGGTGGCCTCCGCCGTCGGTGCGGAGGACTGTGTCGGGCTGGCCGAGTTCGTCGAGCAGGCCGCGATCAGCACAACGCCGATCAGTGTGGCCCCAATTCGTTTACGCCGCGGCCAAACCCGCATGCATCTCCCAAACCAGAATCTCTGCGGGTTGGGTGGCGGTGACGCGCTGACCGCCGGATGCGGTGAACCGCACCGCATCGCCTTCGCGCAGCGGTCCTGCGCCCTCGAGTATGACTTCACCGCGGGGGACGAACAGGTGCAGATACGGGGCCTGCGGCAGTTCGATGCTGTCGCCTGGCTGCAGCCGCGCGCCGTGCAGCGCCGCGTGGCGGTTGCGGATCGTGATGGCGGTGGAATCGTTGTGTTCGGGCATGCCCGACGCGATCGTCACCAGCCCGCCGCGCAACAGCTCGTCATCGATCTCGAGCTGCTGGTAGCCGGGCGTGATACCCGGCTCGTCGGGGGCCACCCACATCTGCACGAAATGCACCGGCTCATTCCCCTGCCCTTCGGGCGGGTGGGCCCCCCGCTTGCGTGGGGTGTGCGCCCCGTGGGATTGCTCGCCGGACAGGGTCCACGAGTCGTTCTTTTCCGAGTGCAGGATTCCGCGGCCGGCCGACATGCGCTGGGCCAGGCCGGGATAGATCACCCCTGAGTGCCCGATGGAGTCCTGGTGCACCAGCGAGCCACGCAGCACCCACGTCACGATCTCCATGTCGCGGTGTGGGTGGGTATCAAAACCGGTGCCCGGCTTGACGATGTCGTCGTTGTTGACCAGCAGCAGTCCGTGGTGGGTGTTGCCCGGCTCGTAGTGGCTGCCGAACGAGAACGAGTGCTTGGAGTCCAGCCAGGAGATCCGCGTCTTGGCTCGATCGTCGGCGCGCCGGATGTCGACGGTGGGTGCGGTCATCTCATCACTCCTCGATGGGCCAGCCTAGGTGGCCGGTGTTGACCGCGACAACATAGATGATGTGTCATATATTCCATGTGGCTGACCGAGGAGCAACAGCAGATCTGGCGCGGATACCTCACGTTGGTGAGCCGGCTGCAAACCGCGATGCATCGCCAACTGCAGCAGGACTGCGGGCTGTCGCTGTCGGACTACGACGTTTTGATCGCGCTTTCGGAACGAGGGCCGCAGCGGATCAACGAGCTCGGCGAGGTCCTTGGGTGGGAGCAGAGCCGGCTGTCGCATCAGTTGCGGCGGATGCGTGGTCGCGGTCTGGTGCAACGCCACGGCAGCGGCGACGACCGCCGTGGCGCGACCGTCGAGCTCACCGACGGCGGGCGGGCCGCGCTGGACACCGCGGCACCTGGACACGTCGAGCTCGTGCGTTCCGCGGTGTTCGCCGGGTTGAGCGCCGCGCAGCTGCGGGCGTTCGGCTCGGTGATCGAGTCGGTGTTGGCGCGGCTTACCAGTCCGCCTCGGTGAACTTGATGACGCCGCGGATGTTCTTGCCGTCCAGCATGTCCGCGTATCCGTCGTTGATGTTCTCCAACGAATAGGTGGCGGTGACCATCTCGTCGATCTTCAGCAGCCCGGACTTGTACAGGCCGACCAGCTTCGGCGTCTCGACGTGTGAGCTGCCGCCGCCGAAGATGTTGCCCTTCAGCGTCTTCTGCAACATGGTGAACAGGAAGAGGTTGAGTTTGACGTCGATGTCCAGCATCGAGCCCATGCCGGTCACCACGCAGGTGCCGGTCTTGGTGGTCAGTGTCAGCGCCTCTTCGATGTACTCACCCTTCATGTCACCGACCGCGATGATGGTCTTGTCGGCCATCACGCCGTAGGTCAGGTCGATGACCGGCGCGATGGCCTCGGCCATCGACGGGTAGGCGTGGGTGGCGCCGAACTTGATGGCCTGGTCGCGCTTCCACTCGTTCGGGTCGATCGCGATGACATTGCGGGCGCCCGAGATGACGGCGCCCTGCAGCGCGCTCATGCCGATACCGCCGACGCCGACGATCACCACCGTGTCGCCGGGCAGCACGTTGGCGACGTTGGTGGCCGACCCGAAACCGGTCGGCACCGCGCAGCCCATGATGGCGGCGGTCTCGAACGGGACGTCTTTGTCGATCTTGACGACAGAGTCCTTGTGCACGGTCATGTACGGGGCGAACGTGCCGAGCAGGTTCATCGGCGACACCTCGGTGGTGCCGGCGTGCACCCGGCTGGTGCCGTCTGCGATCGCCTTACCGCCGAGCAGCACGGCGCCACGGTCGCACAACGAGCGGTAGCCCTTCAGGCACGGCTGACACGCCCCGCAGGCGGGGATGAAGGCGAGGATGACGTGGTCGCCCTGCTCGATACCGGTCACGTTCCTGCCGACCTTGGTCACGACGCCTGCGCCCTCATGGCCGCCGAGTGCGGGTAGGCCGATAGGGGTGGCTCCGGTGGTCAGGTGGTAGTCCGAGTGGCACATGCCCGCGGCGTGCACCCGCAGCTGCACCTCATCGTCGACAGGGTCGCCGACCTCGATCTCGTCGATCCGAAACGGTGAGTTGAGCTCCCACAGCAGAGCCCCTTTGGTCTTCATGAGTCGCGATCATAGAACACGTTACAAAACACGTGTCAACTAGGGCCCTGACCTGCGGCGAGCGGGTGCCAGACCGCATCGTCCCGTTACCACTCGTCTGGCGCGCGGCGCGTCGGCTAAAGCGGGGCCCGTCGGCTAAAGCGAGGCCGGTCGGCTAAAGCGAGGCCGGCAGGCCGAACTTCTCGAACAGTGAGGTGTCGAGGAACGCGACCACGTGCGAAACGCCATCTGCCTTGACGTCGAGCACATGCAACTGGAAAGCCTCGTGCTTGCCCGTCTCGCGATTGATCATGTACAGCGCCGCCGCAGGCTGCCCGTTGGCCGTCGTCCGGATGAAGCGCATATCGCCTGGCCCCTCCGCCGGACATTTCTCCCGGGTAAGCGTGACGATCGCTTCGGGCCCCTGGTACCAGCCGTCGAACGGAGGCATCTCCCATATCGCCTCTTCGGTGAACATCTTCACCAGCGCGTCGATGTCGTAGTTCTCGAACGCCGCGATGTAGCGGTCCAGCAGATCTCTGGTCTCCGGTGAATCAGGCTCGGCCAGTTGCTCGTCTTCACTGGGACCGACCGATTCGAGCTGTGCCCGCGCCCGCTGCAGCAGGCTGTTGACCGCGGCCGTCGACGCGCCGATGGCTTCGCCCACCTCGGCCGCCTTCCACTGCAGCACGTCGCGCATTACGAGCACTGCGCGCTGCCGCGGCGACAGATGCTGCAACGCCGCCACGAACGCGAGCCGCACCGACTCGCGGGTACCGACGATCGTGGATGGATCGGTCGGGTCGTCATATTGATCCGGCAGCGGCTCCAGCCACGGCACCTCGTTGCGTTCCACCAGCTCACCCGTCGGATCCGAACTCGGCGCGCCCAACCCCGTCGGCAACGGACGGCGCTGCCGTGAGTTCAGCGCCGTCAGGCACGTGTTGGTGGCGATCCGGTACAGCCATGTCCGCAGCGAGGACTGGCCCTTGAACCCGCCGTAGGCCTTCCACGCCCGCAGATAGGTTTCCTGGACCAAGTCCTCGGCGTCGTGCAGTGAACCGGTCATCCGGTAGCAGTGCGCCATCAGCTCACGCCGGTGGGGTTCGGCCTTGAGCAGGAACTCGTCATCGGTTTCGTGGGCGAGGACGGTCACGTCGCCGAGCTTACGCAGACCTACCGACAAGCACTCGCTACTCTCCCCTGATGGCCACAACCCGCACCGAACGCAGCTTCGACGGTGTCGGCGGCGTGCGCATCGTCTACGACGTGTGGACCCCTGATACCGACCCGCGCGGGGTCGTCGTGTTGGCGCACGGGTACGCCGAGCATGCCCGTCGCTATGACCACGTCGCACAGCGGTTCGGCGAATCCGGGCTCGTCACCTACGCGCTGGACCATCGAGGCCACGGCCGCTCCGGCGGCAAGCGGGTCTATCTGCGGGACATCTCCGAATACACCGACGACTTCCACACGCTGGTCGGTATCGCGGCCGCCGACCACCCAGGGCGCAAGCTCGTCGTGCTTGGCCACAGCATGGGTGGCGGCATCGTCTTCGCCTACGGCGTCGAGCACCCCGACGACTACGCCGCGATGGTGCTGTCGGGGCCGGCGGTCGACGCCCAGGACGCGGCGTCGCCGGTGATGGTGTTCGCCGCCAAGCTGCTCGGCAAGATCGCGCCGGGCCTGCCCGTCGAACAGCTGCCCACCGACGCGGTATCGCGCGACCCCGAGGTGGTGGCCGCCTACAACGCCGATCCTCTTGTCCACCACGGCAAGCTGCCCGCCGGCATCGCCCGCGCGTTGATCGGCGTCGGCGAGACCATGCCCCAGCGCGCCGGCGCGCTGAAAGGGCCGCTGCTCGTGGTGCACGGCGAGCAGGACAAGCTGATCCCCGTCGGCGGCAGCCGGCACCTGGTCGAGTGCGTTGGTTCCGCCGATGTGCACCTAAAGGTTTACCCGGAGCTCTACCACGAGGTGTTCAACGAGCCCGAACGGGCAGTGGTGCTCGACGACGTCGTGTCCTGGATTGAGGTGCGCCTTTGAAGGGCCTTGTTGTTCTTGCCGTTTCGCTGGTGCTGGCACTGGCCGGCTGCTCGTCGGATGAGCATCCCTTGGTCGATGACGAGGTCACCTTCGTCGCCGGCGGCCTGACCATTCACGGCACCTATCGCCACCGGCAGGACGCCGGGCCAGGACCCGCGGTGCTGCTGATCTCGGAAAGCGGGCCGACCGACCGTAACGGCGACAACGCGGTCGTTGGTCCCATCGGCAACATGCGGCAACTGGCCGAACAGCTGTCGGACCGCGGCGTGGCCAGCCTGCGCTACGACAAGGTCGGTACCGGCAAGACGGGCCTCGGTCCATACGAGCACCGGCCGAACGATGTCGTGAGCGCCGTCTACACGACGGGTGCCACCGCAGCGGTTCGTTTCCTCGCCGATCAGCCAGGCACCGACAAGGCGCGCGTCTCGGTCTACGGCCTCGGCGAGGGCACCATCCAGGCGATGTCCCTGGCGACCGACACCACGCCTGGCGCGCCGAAGATCCACTCGCTTGGCCTGTTTCAGCCGCTGCCCGGCCGCTATCTCGACATCATCACCAACCGGGTGCGCGGCGACGCAAGCTCTCAGACGCTGGCGACGTGGTTGGCCACCGTCGATGAAGTCCGGGCCAAAGGCACCGTGCCCGCGCAGCTGCCCGAGGGGCTGAGCGCCATTGTCAACCCGGGCAACGTGAAAGCCGTCGTCGATGCCGACAGGATCGACCCAGTGGTGCTCGCCGCCAAAGTGCCCGCAAGAACCCCGGTCTTGTTCACCTGCTCGGACACCGACGGCCAGGCCAAATGCGCAGCCGAGCAACCCCTCATCGATGCGCTCAAGCACACGGCGCTCAAGGTCGTCGAACTGCAGGGCGTCAACCATGTGCTGCGCGACGATCCCAGCGACAACATCGCCAACCTCACGAAGCCGGGGCCGATTTCTGCACAAGTGGTCACGGCGCTCGATGTCTTTGTCGGCCAGTAGCCCTAATCTGGCGCCATGACCTACAGAGCGGATCGCGCATGACTGACGACAAGATGCTGGCGCGCATCGCTGCGCTGCTACGCAAGGCCGAGGGCACCGACAACCAGCACGAGGCAGACGCGTTCATGGCCGCCGCACAGCGGCTGGCGACGGCGACCTCGATCGACCTCGCGGTCGCCCGGGCACATTCAGACAAGCGCACCAAAGTGCAGACGCCCGTGCAGCGCACGATCACCATCGGCAATGCAGGCACCCGCGGGCTGCGCACCTACGTACAGCTGTTCACCGTGATCGCGCACGCCAACGACGTGAAATGCGACGTCGCGTCGAACTCGACGTTTGTCTACGCGTACGGCTTCGCCGAGGACATCGACGCCAGCCACGCGCTGTACGCCGGCCTGGTAATGCAGATGGTGAGGGCGTCCGAGGCCTACATCTCATCTGGCGCGCACCGGCCGACACCGACGATCACCGCGCGCATTAATTTCCAGCTGGCGTTCGGTGTTCGCGTCGGCAAGCGACTGTCAGAGGCAAGGGAGGAGGCGCAGCGGGAAGCCACCAATGGCCGCGACAGTCGCCCGGGTACCGCTATCGCGTTGCGGGACAAGGACATCGAACTGAAGGACTTCTACCGCGGGACCTCGCAAGCGCGCGGCACATGGCGGGCAACGAGTGCGACGGCCGGCTACTCGTCGGCCGCACGGCGCGCGGGTGACCAAGCCGGCCGGAGGGCCCGGCTCGGCAACCGCCCCGAGCTGGCCGGGGCCCGCTCGGCATTGGAGAAGTGACGCCGCGCGACACGCAGCGGGCGAAGGTGTACGCCGCTGAGGAATTCGTGCGGACGCTGTTCGACCGCGCGGCCGAGCACGGCAACCACGTCGTCGAGTTCTTCGGGACGCAACTGACGCTGCCGCCCGAAGGGCGGTTCGCATCCTCGCCCTCGGTACAGCGCTACGTCGACGACGTGCTGGCCCACCCCGGCGTGCTGGCACGCTGGCCGGCGGTGGGCGCGCTGAAAGTGCGGGCCCGGCGCGGTGCCACCGCGGCCCACTATGAGCACTCCGATGTCAATGGGGCGACCATCGCGGTGCCAGACCATCGCTCGAAGTGGGCGTTGCGCGAGTTAGTGGTGCTGCACGAGATAGCCCACCACCTGTGCCGAGCCGAGCCGCCGCACGGGCCGGAGTTCGTCGCGACGTTCTGCGAGCTCGCCGAAGCGGTGATGGGCCATGAGGTCGCCCACGTACTGCGGGTCGTATACGCCAAAGAAGGTGTGCGGTAGCGTTTGTCGGGTGGCGGAGCCAGACCCGATGGCGCTCGACGAGTTGTTCAACCACGTGTTGCGCACCGAGGACGACGCGCTGACGGCGGCTCGAGAGGCGGGTGTGGCCGCGGGGATGCCTGCGATCGAAGTGTCCGCCCAGCACGGAAAGCTGTTGTTCTTGCTCGCGAGGGCAATACGCGCCACCCGCGTGCTCGAAATCGGCACACTCGCGGGATACAGCACCATCCAGCTGGCCCGCGGCGCCGGGCCCCGCGGCCGGGTTGTCACGCTCGAGTTCGAACCCAAGCATGCCGAAGTGGCGCGGGAGAACCTTGCGCGCGCCGGGGTCGACGACCGTGTGGAGGTGGTCGTCGGCGCCGCGCTTGACACGCTGCCGGCACTGGCCGATCGTGGCGAAACGTTCGACCTGATCTTCATCGACGCCGACAAGGAGAACAACGTCGCATACGTCGAGTGGGCGATCAGACTCGGCGTGCCTGGCTCAATCATCGTGGTGGACAACATCGCTCGCTTCGGGCGCGTCCTCGAGCCGGCGCCGGATGACCTGCAGGCCAGCGCCGTGCGCGACATGCTGGAGATGATGGGCGCAAACCCGAGGCTGGACGCGGCGGCGATTCAGACAGTTGGCACCAAGGGCTGGGACGGCTTCGCGGTGGCGATCATCAGGTAGCCCGTCGACTAGCCCGGTACCGGCAGGACCCCCCATGGTGGTGCACCGCGACGTAGCTTGGAGGAGTGGACAACCGCAGCGACATTCGCGAGTTCCTTAGCTCCCGCAGAGCCAGGATCACGCCGCAACAGGCGGGCCTTCCGACCTACGGAGCGAAGCGTCGTGTTGCTGGTCTGCGCAGGGAGGAAGGTGCATTGCTGGCGGGTGTGAGCGTCGATTACTACGCCCGCCTCGAACGCGGCAACCTCAGCGGAGTCTCCGACAGCGTGCTGGAGGGGCTGGCCCGTGCGCTGCAGCTCGACGAGGCTGAGCGCGCGCACCTGTTGGACCTCGCCCGCGCCGCCAGCTCGACCCCGCGCACGCGTCGGCGCTCGGCGCCGCACCAGGTGAGGCCGGGCGTGCAACGGCTGCTTGACGCGATCACCACCGCACCGGCCTGGGTGCGCAATGCGCGGATGGACTTCCTGGCCGCCAACCGGCTCGGGTATGCGCTGTACTCCGAGTTGTTCGCCGATCCCGTCCGGCCGGTCAACAACGCCCGTTTTGTGTTTCTCAACCCACGCGCACAGGCGTTCTACGCCGACTGGGAGCGCGGCGCCGACGACATCGTGGCGATCCTGCGCACCGAGGCCGGGCGCAATCCCTACGACCGGAGCCTGTCCGATCTGATCGGCGAATTGTCAATGCGCAGTGAAACATTCCGTACGCGATGGGCTTCACACAACGTGCGGTTCCATCGCACCGGTATCAAGCGGATGCACCATCCGGTCGTCGGCGACGTCGAGCTGACCTACGAGGCAACAGAGTTTCCGGCCGATCCCGGGCTGACGATGTTTGTCTACACGGCTGAGCCGGGCACCGCGTCCGAGGACGCGCTCAAGCTCCTGGCGAGCTGGGCGGCAACGCAGGACCAGTCGGACCGACTCGACGCCGCGCAGACGTCCGACGGCTAGTCGGGGTAGCCGTACTCGGCGTCGCTGACATGCTCGCCCCATTCGGTCTCGGCGCCCGCGGCAGGGCTTTCCCAGATTGCGGTGTGAATCATGAATTGATCCGGCGTGGCGCCGTGCCAATGCCATTCTCCCGGAGGCGTATAGACGACATCGCCGGGCCGGATCACGATGACCTCGCCGCCGCGGGCCTGCACAAGGCCGACACCGTCGGTCACATGCAGAGTCTGGCCGAGCGCGTGCGTGTGCCACGCCGTGCGCGCGCCAGGACAAAACCGGACGGTGTTGACACGAACGCGAGACGGCTCGTCGCCGCGGATGATGACGTCGAAATAGACGTCGCCGGTGAACAGCTCGGCCGGCCCTTTGGTGGTCGGCTGCTTGGGTAGAAGTTCCACAACAGTCGACAGTAGGCATGCCCGACGCGTCCTGGGAGGCATTGCCATTACCCGGATCGAGCGACACTGCGTCAGGCCGCAGGCGCGACTTCGTTGACCACTTTGAGCGCGTTGAGGGTGCGGGGATAGCCGATGAACGGCAGCAGCTCGGTGATCACGCTGAGCAGCGCTCCTCGGTCGTTGCCGACGTTGAGATTGGCCGCGACGTGCCCTTTGACCTGTGGCTCGCAGCCGCCGAGTGCGACGAGCATCGCGAGCGTGAGAAGCTCACGGGTCGGAATGTCCAGGCCGGTTCGGGTGTAGTAGTCGCCGAAGCAATTGGCGGACAGGTACCGCTGGAAGTGGATTTCGTCCTCGGCCGCCGCGGCGTACATCCCGTCGATGACGGCATCGCCGACGATTTCCTTCTGAAGCGCGAGCCCGGCCTGTTCGCGCGTCTTTGGGGGTGCTGGCTGATTGCCCTTTCAAGGGAAGGGCGATGCCGCGTTCGTGAGGACGTCGTTGGCGGCGTGGATGAAGTCGAACACCGTCGCCATCCCGATGTACGGAACGGGTTGATACACGATTTCTTTCGCCTCGACCGCGGTCACCCCGACATTGAGTACAGCGCCGAGCATGACTCGGTACTCGCCAACGGCTCGACACGCGATCATTGACGCGAGTTGGATCATCAGGCGGGTCCTGAGATCCAGGTCGCCGTGACGCGGTACCTCGTCGAACGCGAAGGTGTCGAAGACCTCGATCAGCTCGGGATCGGTGACCTTCATGGTGGAGATGTGGTTCGGGAATAGGTCGTCGTGATTCTTCTGTGCTGCGTCGCTGATAGCCATTGACGCGACGCTAGGTCGGTCGCGCGAGCCGAGACAGGTTCTGCCATTACCCCGATCAACAGGCCCTCCCGGGACGGCGACAACGGGGGTGCAATGGTGAACATGAAGCACATCAAGTTGAGAGATCTGGACGTGTCCCGCATCGGCTCGGGCGCGATGGGGATGTCCTTCGGGTACACCGGCGCCGGCAGCGACGACGCAGAGTCGATCCGCGCCATCCACCGGGCGATGGAACTCGGGGTCACCTTCATCGACACCGCCGAGATGTACGGCCCCTACGTCAATGAAGAGCTGGTCGGCCGGGCATTGAAGGGCCGCCGCGACGAGGTGGTGGTGGCCACCAAGTTCGGCTTCATTTCGCACGCCGGCTCCGACGGCCTCGACAGCAGCCCCGCGAACATCCGCACGGCGGTCGAAGGGTCACTGCGGCGTCTTGGCACCGACTACATCGACCTCTATTACCAGCACCGCGTGGATCCGAATACCCCGATCGAGGAAACCGTCGGCGCCATGGCCGAACTCGTGGCCCATGGCAAGGTTCGCCACCTGGGTCTGTCGGAAGCCGGCGCGGACACGATCCGGCGCGCCAACGCTGTCCACCCGATCACCGCGCTGCAGTCTGAATACTCGCTGTGGACGCGGGATCCCGAGGAATAGGTGCTGTCGGTGACGCGGGAACTTGGCATCGGTTTTGTGCCCTACTCACCGCTGGGCCACGGCTTCCTCACCGGGCAACTCCGCTCGCTCGACGATCTCGCCGACGACGATTGGCGCAAGACCAGCCCGCGCTTCATGGGCGAGAACTTCCGGCACAACCTGCGTATCGCCGACGAGGTGCAAGAGATCGCCGCCGAGGTCGGCGCTACCCCGGCGCAGGTGGCCATCGCCTGGCTGCTGGCCCAGGGTGACGACATCGCGCCGATTCCCGGCACGAAGTGTGTCTCGCGGGTCGAGGAGAACGTCGCCGCCGACGCGATCGAGTTGAGCGCCGAACAGTTGCACAAGCTCAACAACCTCACCCCGTCAGCCGGCGACCACCACAACGAAGCTCAGAGGCAGATGATCGACCGTTGACCGATGCCCCCAGTTCAACAGACAGGTGCGTGATGACGTGGAGCAGTGACGAACTCGCCCGGATCGATTCCGCCGAGGAAGCGCAGATCTCATCGCGGCGCGGTGACGGCACACTGCGGCCGCCGGTGACGGTGTGGATCGTGCGACTCGGCGACGACATCTACACCCGGTCGGTCAACGGTCCCGTCGCATCCTGGTTCCGGGGCACCCAGGTCCGTCACGACGGCCGAATCGCAGCCAGCGGGATGTCCAAGGATGTGCGGTTCATCGATGCCGACGGCGGCGTCAACGATCGACTCGACGAGGCCTATCGGACGAAATACCGGCGCTACCCGCCTGCCATCGTCGACAGCATCACCAGCCGCATGGCGCGCTCGGCGACACTGAAACTCGTGCCAGCGAGCTAGGTGTGCACTGACCGAGCCTCACCGCGACCTCGGCGCCGCTTCGGCCGCCTGTACGACCGCTTCGGTAAGGGCTAGCCGCAGACCGCGCCGCCTGCCGCCGAGCCGACCAGCTTGACGTACTTGGCCAGCACACCGGTTGTGTAGCGCAGCGGGAGCGGCTCGAAACCCGCTTTGCGCGCCTCGAATTCGGCCGGATCCACCAGCGCGTCCAGCGTGCTCTTGGCCACGTCGAGGCGGATACGGTCGCCGTCCTGCAGGAACGCTATGGGTCCGCCGTCGACGGCCTCGGGTGCGATGTGCCCGACGCACAGGCCAGTGGTGCCGCCGGAGAACCTGCCGTCGGTCATCAGCAGCACGTCCTTGCCGAGCCCTGCGCCCTTGATGGCGCCGGTGATCGCCAGCATCTCCCGCATCCCTGGACCGCCCTTGGGCCCTTCGTAGCGGATCACCACTACGTCACCCGCGGTGATGGCGCCGTTTTCCAGGGCATCGAGAGCGGCCCGCTCGCGTTCGAAAACTTTTGCGGTGCCCTCGAACACATCGGAGTCGAAGCCTGCCGACTTGACCACCGCGCCGTCGGGCGCCAGCGAGCCACCAAGGATGGTGATTCCGCCGGTCGGGTGGATCGGATTGTCGAGCGCGCGTAGCACCTTGCCGTCGGGATCCGGCGGCGCGATGTGTGCGAGGTTCTCGGCCATCGTCTTCCCCGTGACCGTCAGGCAATCCCCATGCAGCAGACCGGCATCCAGCAGTGCCTTCATCACCACCGGCACACCACCGATGCGGTCGACGTCGGTCATCACATGCTGGCCGAACGGCTTGACGTTAGCGAGATGGGGAACCTTAGAGCCAACCGCGGTGAAGTCCTCTAGCGTCAGCTTCACTTCTGCTTCGTGTGCGATGGCCAGCAGGTGCAGCACCGCGTTTGTCGAGCCGCCGAACGCCATCACCACCGCGATTGCGTTCTCGAACGCCTCCTTGGTCAGGATGTCTCGGGCGGTGATGCCGCGACGGAGCAACTCGATGACGGCCTGGCCGCTGCGGCGGGCGAACCCGTCTCGGCGGCGGTCGGTCGCCGGCGGTGCCGCGCTGCCCGGCAGCGACATGCCAAGTGCCTCGGCGGCGCTGGCCATGGTGTTGGCGGTGTACATGCCGCCGCAGGCGCCCTCGCCGGGACAGATCGCGCGCTCGATGGCGTCGACGTCCTCGCGCGGCATCAGCCCGCGCGCGCAGGCGCCGACGGCCTCGAACGCATCGATGATCGTGACCTCGCGCTCGGTGCCGTCCGACAGCTTCGCAATGCCGGGCAGGATCGAGCCGGCGTAGAGGAAGACGCTGGCCAGGTCCAGCCGGGCCGCGGCCATCAGCATGCCGGGCAGCGACTTGTCGCACCCGGCCAGCAGCACCGAACCGTCGAACCGCTCGGCCTGCATGACCGTCTCGACGCTGTCGGCGATCACCTCGCGTGACACCAGCGAGAAGTGCATGCCCTCATGGCCCATCGAGATCCCGTCGGACACCGAGATCGTGCAGAACTCCATCGGGTAGCCACCCGCGGCGAAAACGCCGTCCTTGACGGCCTTGGCCAGCCGGTCCAGCGAAAGGTTGCACGGAGTGATCTCGTTCCACGACGAGGCGACGCCGATCTGGGGCTTGGCGAAGTCCTCGTCGCCCATGCCTACTGCCCGCAACATCCCGCGGGCGGCGGCCTTCTCCAGACCGTCGGTGACGTCGCGGCTGCGTGGCTTCATATCGGGCGAGATATCGGGCGAGTCTGAGGGCATCGCTCAAGTATGCCTTCGGCGTTTCACCCGGCCAAACCGTTATCGATACCCCAGTGGGGTATACGGTACGCTCGGGTGATGGCGTTCCTGTCTCGTGTGGTCACCGCAATGATGGCACTGGCCGCTGCGCTCCTTCTGTCGTCGTGTACCGGCAACGTGGCATCCGACGGCCACACCGGTCACGGGCACTCCGACCAGCCGGTCATCACCGGGCAACCGGCCGGCTATAACGCCGACGATGTCGCGTTCGCGACCAACATGATTCCGCACCACCAGCAGGCCGTTGAGTTGTCGGCGATGGTCCCCGACCGCTCCACCAGCGCCGACCTCATCGCACTGGCCAAACAGATCTCCGCAGCGCAGCAGCCGGAGATCGAGATCATGAAGGTGTTCCTGGTGCAGTGGAACGAGAACCCTGACACCAACTCCGGGCATGCCGGACACGACAGCACCATGCAGGGAATGGTCGATGGGCCCACCATGACCAAGTTGGGCTCGCTGAACGGCGCGGAGTTCGACAAGCTGTGGCTGGCGTCGATGATCAGCCATCACGAGGGAGCGATCGAAATGGCCAAGGCCGAGATCGCCAACGGTGACAATGTGGATGCCAAGACGCTGGCCAAGAACATCGTCGCCACGCAGGGAGCCGAGATCGGCCAGATGAAGCAGATGCTGGGAGGCTGAAATGACTGCCGACAGTGCCAATCGGCGCGACGTTGCCGCGCATGGTTATTCGCAGCAGAAAGAGAACTACGCCAAGCGGCTACGCCGAATCGAGGGCCAGGTCCGCGGCATCGCGAAGATGATCGACGAGGACAAGTACTGCATCGATATCCTCACCCAGATCAGCGCGGTCAACAGCGCACTGCAGTCGGTGGCGCTCGGCCTGCTCGAGGAGCACCTCGGCCATTGCGTCACGCGGGCCGTCGCCGAAGGCGGTGACGAGGCCGACGCCAAACTGGCCGAGGCCTCGGCTGCGATCGCACGGCTGGTGCGCTCCTAGTCGCCAAGCGCCTCTTCGATGCGTTCCACCTTGGCGGTCAGCTGACCGGTGTAACCCGGTCGGATGTCGGCCTTTAGCACCAGGCTCATGCGGGAGGACGCTGCTGCCACGACGTCAATGGCCTGCTTCACCACCGCCATCACCTCGTCCCACTCGCCCTCGATGTTGGTGAACATCGCGTTGGTCTCGTTCGGCAGGCCCGACGCGCGGACCACCCGAATCGCCTCTGCGACCGCGGCGCCAACGCTGCCCGTCTCGTCACCACCGGATGGGCTGATGCTGAACGCCACAATCATTGCTTGGTGTACCCCGTCGGGCGGACGACGAGGATCACGCGGTCGGCCTTGTCCGGCGGCGGCTCTGTCAGCGGACCGCTGTAGCGGTCGTTGAGTTGCATGTAGAACGCCCCGGTGGGATCGGGCACGATCTCCTCCACCACGCCACGCACTTCCAGGTAGCGGTACGGATTATCTGGATCGCTGATGGACATCGCGACGTGTGGGTTGGCTGTGACGTTGCGGTACTTCTGCCGTTTGGTGGTGTGGGTGAACCGCAGCAGCTCGCCGTCCCAGGCGAACCACATCGGATTCACCTGTGGGCTGCCGTCGGGTCTCGTCGTGGCAAGGTGCCCGTACACCGGGCGCTCCAACAGCGTTTCGTACCCCTGGGGAATGGCGACCATCACAATCCTCTCTCGATTAAGCGGCGATCCACTACCAGCTCTCAACCGGCTCTAGCGCGATTGCCATCCCGAGCCGATACGGTTGTGCTCCCGCTATGACTGTCGATACCCGCACCCGACTCACTCCCACGTGGACGCCGCGCGTCACCGTTGCGCTCATCGTGCTTGCGGCCGCCGCGTTCGTCTACGTGACGGCGGAGATCGTGCCGGTTGGCGCGTTAGCGGCGATCGCCGCCGATTTTAGGGTCAGTGAGGCATTGGTTGGCACGCTGCTTGCCAGCTATGCGCTCGTTGCCGCGCTGGCCACCGTTCCACTGGTACGGCTCACCTCGCAGTGGCCGCGCCGCACCACGCTGCTGTTGACGCTGGTGTGTTTGACTGCGTCACAACTGATTTCGGCCCTCGCGCCGGACTTCACCGTGCTGGCCGCTGGTCGGGTGTTGTGCGCGGTCACCCACGGTCTGATGTGGTCGGTGATCGCGCCCATCGGCGCGCGGCTGGTGCCTGCGACACATGCCGGCCGCGCCACCACCGCGGTGTACGTCGGTACCAGCCTCGCGCTAGTCGTTGGCAACCCGTTGACGGCGGCGATGAGCGAAATGTGGGGCTGGCGGCTGGCCGTCGTGCTGGTCACGGTGGCCGCCGCAGCCGTAACGGTGGCCGCATGGGCCACGCTCCCGCCGATGGTGGTGGCGCGTGACGAGACGCCGGGCACCCGGCGCAATGAGCGCCATCACCGCAGCAGCCGGTTGGTCACGTTGACCGTGCTGACCATGATCGGTGTCACGGGGCACTTCATCTCCTACACGTTCATCGTCGTGATCATCCGAGACGTCGTCGGCGTGCACGGGCCGCGGCTGGCCTGGCTGCTGGCCGCGTTCGGCGTCGCCGGTCTGGTCTCGATGGGGGTGATGGCCCGGCCGCTGGATCGGCGGCCGCAAGCCTCGGTGGTGGGCTGCCTCGCGGCACTGGCGACGGCGTTCGCGGTGCTGACGTCGCTCGCGTTCGACCACGGCACCGGACTGGTGGCCCTCGTTGTTGGCGTTGGCGCGATCGTGCTGTGGGGTGCGGCCTCCACCGCGCTGCCGCCGATGCTGCAGGCGGCTGCCATGCGCACCGCGCCCGACGATCCGGACGGCGCGTCGGGCCTGTACATCGCCGGGTTCCAGGTCGGCATCATGGCGGGTTCGCTGTCGGGCGGGCTGCTCTACGAGCACGCAGGACTCGCCCTCATGATCGCCGCGTCGACGGCTCTGGTGATGGTCGCGTTGACGTGTGTCACCGCAACCCGCGGTCTCTTCGAGGTTCCTCAGGCAACAAGCAGGAAGTAACATTGTGCGCCGCGCAGCGATAAACACTGCAGCTCAGCGGCATGTGCCTGGCGGTAGCCCCGGATCAAGCAGCACCCTCGAGGCGTTAGCTGGTGTTTTCGCTGTGCGACACTGGACAAAGTTTTTGTTACCGGAGGTGACGTATGCGGAAGCGGACGAGGGGGCGGCTAGTCACCGTGATATTCGCGGCCGGACTGGTCGGTGGACTGGTGCTGGGGAACCCATCTGCGCTGGCTGACCCCGAGGTACCTCCGCCGCCGGCGCCGATCGATCCGGCCGGAGCGCCCGCGCCGCCGCCGCCGGCCCCGTTGGTGTTCCCGCCGGCGGATCCGTTTGCGCCACCGCCGCCGGCCAACCCGCTCGCGCCGCCGCCCGCCGACCCGCTGGCCGCGTCGCCGACCGTGATCCCCGAGGGCACCCCGGCCGGTCAGAACCCGACGCCGTACACCGGTCAGCCGGTGTTCGCGCCGCCGACGTTCAACCCGACGAACGGTTCGATGGTCGGTGTGGCCAAGCCGATCTACATCAACTTCGCCCGCCCGATCGCCGACCGGGCGATGGCCGAACAGGCCATCCATATCTCGTCGAACCCACCGGTGCCGGGCAGGTTTTACTGGACGAGCGACACACAGGTGCGCTGGCGGCCCCAGGACTTCTGGCCCGCCAACACCGTCGTCAACATCGACGCGAGCGGCGCCAAGTCGAGCTTCCACACCGGTGACTCGCTGGTCGCCACCGTCGACAACGCCACCCACCAGATGACCATCGTCCGGAACGGGAAGGTGGAGAAGACGATCCCGGAGGCGATGGGCAAGCCGGGTCACGACACCCCCAACGGCACCTACTACGTGCTCGAGAAGTTTCCCGACATCGTGATGGATTCCGCTACATACGGCGTGCCGAGCACCTCCGCGGACGGCTATAAGGTGCATGTCCAGCTGGCCGTCCGGTTCGACAACAGCGGCAACTTCGTGCATAGCGCACCGTGGTCGGTGGCCGACCAGGGCAAGCGCAACGTCAGCCACGGCTGCATCAACATCAGCCCGGACGATGCCAAATGGTTCTACGACAACTTCGGCAGCGGTGATCCCATCGTGGTGAAGAACTCCGTCGGCATCTACAAGCAGCCCGACGGCGCGTCGGACTGGCAGATGTTCTAGCTCTGCTCTTTGCGCTCAAACCGACATTTGGGCGCAAAAGTGCGAGTGGGACACACCATTTTTGTCGATCTCGACGTGACGTGAACTAGTTCCAGATCCGGACGCGCCGCTGCGGGTCCAGGTACAGTTCGTCGGACTCGCTGACCTCGAACGCGTCGTAGAACGCTTCCAAATTGCGGATGACGCCGTTGCACCGGAATTCGGGCGGTGAGTGCGGGTCGATCGCCAGCCGCCGGATGGCTTCGGCGTCACGGGATTTGGTTCGCCACACTTGTGCCCAGCCGAAGAACACCCGCTGCTCGCCGGTCAACCCGTCGATCACCGGCGCGTCCGTGCCTTTGAGCGACAGCCGGTAGGCCAGCAAGGCGATGGACAACCCGCCCAGGTCGCCGATGTTCTCACCGACTGTGAACGCGCCGTTCACGTGGTGGCCGTTGGCCAGCCCGCGGGGCACGAACTCGTCGTACTGCTCGATCAACGCCGTTGTTCGGGAGCCGAATTCGGCACGGTCCTCGTCGGTCCACCAGTCCACCAGGTTGCCGTCGCCGTCGTACTTGGCGCCCTGGTCGTCGAACCCGTGGCCGATCTCGTGTCCGATGACTGCGCCGATACCGCCGTAGTTGGCGGCGTCATCGGCTGTGGCGTCGAAGAATGGTGGCTGCAGAATCGCTGCGGGAAAGACGATTTCGTTCATGCCAGGGTTGTAGTAAGCGTTGACGGTCTGCGGCGTCATGAACCACTCTTCACGATCGACCGGTCCGCCCAACTTCGCCAGTTCGCGGTCGTAGCCGACCTCGTGGCCGCGGCGGTAATTGCCGTACAGGTCGGCGCGCTCGATGATCAGCTTCGAGTAGTCCCGCCACTTGGCCGGATAGCCGATCTTCGGGGTGAACTTGTCCAGCTTGGCCAGCGCCTTTTCCCGTGTCTGCGGCGTCATCCACTCCAGGTCGTTGATGCTCACGCGGTAGGCCTCGCGCAGGTTGGCCACCAACTCATCCATCCGGGCCTTGGCGTCCGGTGGGAAATGCCGTTCGACATACAGCTTGCCGACGGCGTCGCCCATCAGGTTTTCCACCACCGACACGGCACGCTTCCAGCGGTCGCGGATCTGCTCGGTGCCCGACAGCCTGCGGCCGTAGAACGCGAAGTCCTCGGCCACCAAGTCGTCGGTCAGCAGGGACGCGCGGCCATGAATCAGCCGCCAGCGCGCCCACGCCTTCCACGTTTCGAGGTCGTCGCCGGACCACGCGGCGGCAAATGCCGTCAGGTAATCGGGCTGGCGCACAACGAGTTCCGCGATCGCCCCCGGCGACGCGCCTAGCGCGGTGACCCAGCCGGCCCAGTCGAAACCGGGGGCTTCGGCCGACAGGTCGGCGAACCTGCGCAGGTTGTAGGTCAGGTCTGCATCGCGGCGCTTGACGACGTCCCAGTGTGCGGCGGCCAGCTTGGTTTCCAGCGCGACGATGCGCGCAGCCGTCTCGGAGTGATCGCCCCCGTACACGAGGGTGAACATCGCGGCGATGTGCTGCGGATAGGCGGCGAGAATCTCGGCGTGCTGCTCGTCGCGGTAATAGGACTCGTCGGGCAGGCCAAGGCCCGACTGGCTGAGGTGCACCAGGTATCGCGTGGAGTCCTTGGAGTCGGTGTCGACGTAGACACCGGTTCCGCCCCCGGCACCGGTGCGCTGCAGGGCGCCAAGTACGGCGGCCAATGCGGTGGCGTCGGCCGCATCATCGATGGTGGCCAGCTCGTCCAGCAGTGGCTGGACACCGAGGACTGCTACCGCCTGCTCGTCCATGAAGCTCGCGTACAGGTCGCCGATGCGTTGCTCGTCGGTGCCGCTGGAGGACGCCGCCCCGCCTGATGTCGCCGCGGCTCCGATGATCAGGTCGCGGACCTGTTCCTCGGCGCGGTCGAACAGCGTCCGGAACGCGCCGTCGGTGGCTCGGTCGGCGGGGATCTCGTAATCGGCCAACCAGCGGCCGTTCACGTGGCCGAACAGGTCGTCTTGCGGGCGGGCATCGGAGTTGACGTAGCGCAGATCGATACCCGATCCGTTTGTCGCTCCCGCTCCGCCGGGGGTGGCTTCTACCGTCACCCCAACATCCTTCCAGAAGTCGCCGGGTAGCCTCACGGCCATGCCCGACGACGAGCCAACGCCGGACCACGAGGACGACGACGGCCCCGTCTTCACCGGCTTTGGCATCGGCTCGGCGGTGCTCGGGGTCGTCGCCGTTGCGGCGATCGCGCTTGGCGTGCTGATCTGGGCACAGCACCGCGGCGATGTTGACGAACTTCGGTACCGCACCCGCGTCATGCAGGCCGCCGCGGACTGGACCAGTGTGCTGATCAACATGAGTAAGGACAGCGTCGAGGCCAGCATGCACCAGTTGCACGAGGGCACGGTCGGTCAGCTCAACGCCGACTTCGACTCGAGCGTCGAGCCGTACCGCAAGCTGGTGCAGACGTTGCAGGCGCGCACCACCGGCCAGATCGACTCGGTGGCGGTGGAGTCGATCCACCACGCGCAGCCCGGTCCCAACGGCGGGCCGCAGCAGCCGCCCGAGCTGTCGGCGTCCGCGTCGCGCACCGACACCGTGATGGTGGTGGCGACGTCGATCAGCCAGAACGCCGGGGGCGATAAGCCGCAGACCGTGCGCTGGACGCTTCGGCTGGACGTCTCCGACGTGGACGGCAAGCTGCTGATCTCGCGGCTGGAGCCGATCCGATGAGAAACCGTTGGCGCGTCCTGGCTTTCGACATCCTTGCGCCCGCGGCGGCCGTCGCTGCGCTGGTCTTCATCGGCATCGTGCTTGGCTGGCCGCTGTGGTGGGTGTCGGTGTGCTCGGTGCTGTGTCTGCTGATCGTCGAGGGCGTCGTCGTCAACTTCGCGCTCGCGCGCCGCGACTCGGTCACTGTCGGCACCGACGACGACGGTCCAGGGCTGCGGCTGGCTGTCGTCGCGGTGGCGACCGCCGCGCTTGTCGCCGCGGTTGTCGTCGGCTACCTGCGGTGGACGGTGCCCGACCGCGCGCTTGGCAAGGCCAGCGCCGAGGTGGTCGGCATCGCCAGCAGCATCTCTGAGGCCTCAGCGACGTTCGCGCCGCAAAGCCCCACCGCGTCGGTCGACCGGGCCACGTCGATGATGTCGCCCAAGAGCGCCGAGGCCTTCAAGAACGAATTCGCCAATGTGGCAAAGGATTTGACGAGCAAGAACATCTCGGCTCAGGCCAGCACGGTTTCGGCGGGCATCGAGGCGATCGGGCCGGCCGCCGCCAGCGTCGCGGTGATCCTGCGCGCAACGCAGAGCGCACCGGGCAAGCCGTCCGAAACCGCGGTCCTCGCACTGCGGGTCACGCTGTCCAAGACCGACGGGCGCTGGCTGGTCGACGACGTGTCGCCGATTCACTCCCGCTAGGTGACTGTCGAGATTGCGCCAGGGGTGGTGATCGCGCGGATTCGACAGCCCTCAGTGCAAAATTCGCGACGCCAACTGCTCGGGCTGGCTCAACGCCATCAGGTGCCCACCCGGCATCACCTCGAGCTCCATGCCGAGCCGCGCGCGCACCACCTCCCGCTGAAACTCCAGCGGGAACAGCCTGTCGTGGCTGCCCTGGATCACCCTGGTCGGCGCCGCTGGCCAGCTGTCCAGCGGCCACGGTTGCCCGAACGGCGTGTCGGACTGCCTTGGCTCGCCCTGTCGGAACGCCTCCTCGCGCACCGCCGCAGGCACGTCGTGAAAGAAATCCTCGACCGGGTCGAAGGCCCGCACGACGCGATCGTGACCCGTTGCCGCCCACCATTGTCCGGGCGTTTCACCGGCGGTCGGCACCATCGGGTTGACCAACACAATCGACGCGGTGGGTACCCGCGAGGCCACTATCGGCGCGGTGAACGCGCCCATCGACTGGGCGACCAGAATCAGCGGGTCCGGCACACCGGAGACCGCCTCGACAACGGTGTCGGCGTAGGTGTTCAGGTCCGCAGAATCGTCGTCGGCAGGCAGATCGATCGCGACCGCCACGGCGCCTGACGCGGACAACAGCGGCGTCACGCGATGCCAGTACCATGCGCTGCCGCCGGCCCCCGGGATCAGCGCGTACGTCATTCCCTACTGGCCCGGACGGTGATTCCGCATCTTGGCGAACCGGTCGGACAACCGACGCATCCTGATCATCAGCGACGCAGGCGGGCTCGTCTCCCCGCTGAGGTAGGCCGCGAAATCCTTGCTCGGAACCCCGATGCGCGACGCGAACTCGTCGGGGCCCAGACCCGAACGTTCCAGCAGCACCTGCACATGGCGGCCCACCTCGGCGCGCTCGTTGGCCTCGAGGTGCTCGCGGGTGCGGGTGAGCACCTCCGACAGCGCTTTGGAAACCCCGTATGGCCGTGCCGTTTCCAATACTTCCTCGACCTGTCGCGCAGTCCTGCCGTACGGATCGCGTTTGATCGCGACGACGATGCGCTGCCAGACCGTCAGGTCGTCCGTCTCCAGCGCCGCCCGGATCGCCGATGTCGGCCAGAACTCCACCGGCCTGTCGTCGATCGGTGGCCTGCGGCCCTGCGTCGGCGCCGCCGGTCGATTGGCTCCGGAGACAGCATCGCGGCGCGCGTCCCGAATGTCGGGGACCAACGTCACCTCGCCTCCTCCAGCATCGCTACCGCCACCGAAAGGCAACGCTCCCTGACCTTGGCCCAATCTGCCTCCGCCTCAGGACCCGACATCCTGGTGTCGTGCTCGTCCGACGGCTGCGGATCGGCCAGGCGGCGTACCAACTGGGTGGCGACCCATTGCTTCCTTGAGTGGTCTCCACAGTAGTACCGGTCCATTGCGGCCAGCACCACTGCAGCAGTGTGAGTTTCCATCGAGTCGACCAATTCGGCAAACTCTGCGAAATCTCTGCTGGTGTTTCGGCACATGATCAGGTAACTCTTCAACCGCAGCGTTTCCGCGCCGGTCGGGATCTGCAGCCGGTCACCCGTCGGCAGCTGCACGTTGGTGGTCTCCATCGGACTGCGCCGCTCCACCGGTGCCCGGTCCGCGTCGGCCTCGGTCTCCAGCGCGTCCAGTGCGACCGAGAGCCTGCCCCGCCACACGGTCACCGGATGCACCCCTGGCAGGCTCGGCGGCCCGGCCCTGCCTGCCCGGTTCGTCGAGCCGTTCGATGCGCCGTTGCGGTACGCACGACCGTTGGTGTGGCCGTTCACGAGGGCGGGCACCGGCTCGTCAGTCGGAAGACAGCCGCTGAGCGCCAGCGGATCGGCGACGGTAATCGTATCGGGGGCAAGGTTTTTCAGCCGGGCCGCGGACTTGACGACCATGCGCAGATCGGAACCCGATGGCCCAAGCGACGAAATGTCGTCGGGGATGATGACCAGGTCGGGAACCTCGACCCTGGGCAGCGGCTTCTCGAAGTCCACCGACGGCAGGATTCGGGCCAGCCAGCGTGGCAACCACCAGTTCCATTCGTCGAACATCGCCATCAGCGCCGGCACCAGCACCAGCCGCACCACGGTGGCGTCGACCGCGATAGCGACCGCGCACGCGACACCCAACTGGGCGACCAACGGCATGCCCGCGAAGGCGAACCCGATGAACACCGCGATCATGATCAGCGCGGCGCTGGTGATAGTGCGGGCGCTGGTGCTCACCCCGTAGGCGACGGCGTCGCGGGTGTTCTTGGTCTGCAGGAACCGCTCCCTGATGCGGGTCAGCAGGAAGATCTCGTAGTCCATCGACAGGCCGAACGTCATCGCCAGCACCAGCGGCGGGATGGTGCTGTCAAGTGACGAGATCGGCTTGAAGCCCAACTCTTCGAGCCAGCCCCACTGGAAGACGACGACGAGGCTGCCGTAGGCGGCGGCCACCGACAGCACCGTCATCAGCACGCCCTTGAACGCCAGGAACACCGACCGGATCGAGATCAGCAGCATCACGAACGCGATCAGCGCGACGAATCCGAACACCGCGGGCTGCGTCGCCGACACCCGGTCGTCGAAGTCTTTGATCAGCGCCGTCGGTCCACCCACGTCGATGCGTGCCCGGGTATCGGAAACCCCTTGAGCGCGTGGCAGTTGCTCGCGCATCCAGTTGACGCTGTCGCGTGCGGCCATGTCCTCGGGGTCCACCGTCAGCACAGCCGACAGCAGCGCCCGCCGGTAGTCATCGCCGAACACCGGCGGCGATACCGACACCACGTTGGGTGCCTGCGCCATTCGCTGGCGCACGGTGTCCAGTGCCGGCTCCTTCGATGGTGCAGATGCCGCGTTGCTGTCGGGGAACGTAACCAGCACCCGCACCGGCCCCAGCGCCCCGGGGCCAAGCGCCTCGGCGGCCGCGTTGACGCCGCCGCGGATCTCGTGGGTCGGTTCGAATTGGCGCTGCATGCTGTTGCCAAGCACCATCGCGAATGCGGGCGCGGCCAGCGCCAGCAAGAACGCCGACGCCACCAGCGCCGACAGCCACGGCCGTCGCATCACCCAACCGGTCCACCGGCTCCAGAACCGCGAATGGGTCGTCTCGGCCCGGCGCGACCAGTGCAGGTACGACGACCGCTTGGCCGCCGCCCGGCCGAACGTCGCCAACACCGCGGGCGTCAGCGTTGTGGACGTCAGCACCGCCAGCGCGACGGCGAGGATCGCACCGGTCGCCATCGACACCAATACCGGGGTGTTGATCAGGTAGATGCCTGTGACCGACGCGATCACGGTCAGGCCGGACAGCACCACCGCAAGGCCGGAGGTGGCCATCGCCGCGTCTGCGGCCTGATGGGGATCGCGGCCTGCGCGCAGTTCCTCCCGGAACCGCATAAGAATGAATAGTGAATAGTCGATGGCCAGTGCGATACCGAACATCGACACCGTCGACGTGACGAACACCGACATCGTGGTGTACATCGACAGCAGATAGACCAGCCCCATGGTCACCACGACGGTGCAGATGCCCAGCACCAGTGGCATCGCCGCCGCCGCCAGCGAGCCGAACACCGCGAGCAAAACAATCAGTACGATCGGAAGGTTCCATTGCTCGGCCCGCGCGATGTCGTGCTTTGTGGTCGACTGCGCCGCCGCCCCCAGTGCGCCCTGACCGATGACGTAGAGCCTGACCTTGCCGTTCTCGATCTCGCCTGGCTTGTCGCCGTTGATGCCAACCTTCTGCCGCAACTGTTTGGCGACGTCGACCGCGCCGGTGTTATTGAAATCCAGCTGCAGGGTGACGACGTACGGGCGGTCCGGCTGAGGCGGCGGCTGCAGCGGATTCGGCACCACCTTGACGCTTGGCACCTCGGCGGCGATGCGTTCAAGGTGGGTGACCGCGGCGTTCATGTCGTCGAAGGAGGCGTCCGCGCGCGGGGCCGCGACCAGGGCCAACGGGGATGCACCCTGGTCGGGGAAGTGCTGCTCGAGCTCACGCTGCACGTGCAGCGACTGGGAACCCTCGACTTCGAACCCGCCGCCGGTCAGGTTGCCGGACTGGTGCATCGCCAGATAGATCGAGGGAACCAGGAGAAGCAGCCAAGCCGCGAACACCGCCCAGCGATATCTGCGCAGGTTGCTGCTCAAGCGCATCATGAACTGCTGGATAGCGAACTCCCCGCTTTCTGCCTGGCGTTGCGTAGCGTGAGCGTACAACAGCGTGAGGTAGGGTGCCGCCGCCTCAGCAACGCCCTAATCCTGCTCTAACCCTTCTCGCGAAGACGCTGCTCAGTGTTACGCGATGCTGCGGGCCTCCTGTTGTTCACCTGCGCGTTCATTCGCCGGATTGGCAGGTGCGCCGGCGTAGATGGCACTATGTGCCGAGGCCGTTTCGGGGTCGGGGAGCCCAACCGTCCGATTGCAAGGCGTTTGCGAAAGCGTCAAATGCGTTCGCAAACCGTAAGGAGTTGTCCATGAGTACGACCACCAGGGCGGTGCGCCGCAGCCTCTACGCGGTGTTCGCTGTCTCGGCAGTCGGTGGCGCCGTGGTGGCGGCGCTGGCGGTCCCGTCAGCAACCGCGGCCACGGATCCCTGCGCCGCCAGTGAGCTCGCAAGGACCGTCGGCTCGGTGGGCATGTCGACGGGCAACTACCTCGACTCGCACCCCGAAACCAACCAGGCGCTGACGACGATCTCCCAGCAGCAGGCCGGGCCTCAGTCGCTTGGCGCGGTGAAGACCTACTTCGACGCCAATCCACAAGTCGCCAAGGACATGCAGCAGCTGCAGCAGCCGCTGGTCAATCTGTCCACCCGATGCAAGCTGCCGATCAGCCTGCCTCAGCTGATGGGCCTGACGCAGGCGGCGCAGCAGCAGGGCGGCGCACTGCCCGGCGGTTTGCCAGGAGCGCTGCAGACCGCGCAGACGATGGGTCTTCCCGGTGCGGCGGTGCCCGGTTTGCCGTCGCCTGCGTCGGTCGCCTCGCAGGGCAACGGACCGCTTCCCGGACCCGCAACAACCGCCACCCGCTAGTACCGGGCAAGGGGCGCAGCGCCGCAGGTGAGGGCGCTGAGCTGCGGTTTCAGACTTTCGCACGATCGGTTAGTTGCAAGGCAAGAAAGTCGGTACCCTTTCTGCTTAGCTTTTAATTGTCGGAACCGCCAAAGGTTTACGGCCTCTCCACCTCGGATGAAGGAGCCTGTCCATGTTGCTCTCGGCCCGTACCGCGCGGCGTGCGGTAGCTGGCGCGGTCGGCACCGGTGTGATCGCCGGTGCGATGTTGTTTGGTGCCCTGCCCTCGGCGATGGCAGACGACCCATCGAATAACCCGCCGAACTGCACCGCCGCCGATCTGGCCGGGGTGGCGTCGGGTGTCTCGGCATCGACGTCGGCATACCTGTTCACGCACCAGGACGTGAACTGGTTCTTCACCAGCCTCGAGGGTCTGCCGCGCGATCAGGTCCGCAGCAAGGTGCAGGACTACCTGAACATGAACCCGCCGACGAAGGCTGATCTGACCGGGATCCGCCAGCCGTTGGTCGATCTGAAGGCCCGCTGCGGCTCAGCACCGGCACCTTCCATCCCGTAGTCCGCGTGCGGGTTGTTGAGTCGCCCGCGCAGGAGGGCGCGCGCCGCACGGTGCTGATGGTCGACGACGACCCGGACGTCAGAATCTCCGTCGCCCGCGGATTACGGCATTCGGGGTTCGACGTTCGGGTCGCGGCAAACGGTAAAGAGGCGCTGCGGCTGCTGTCCAACGAATCGCATGACGCATTGGTTCTGGATGTCCAGATGCCGGAACTCGACGGAGTCGCCGTGGTCACCGCGCTGCGGGCATTGGGTAACGACATCCCCATTTGCGTGCTGTCCGCGCGCGACACCGTCAACGACCGGATCGCGGGGCTGGAGGCCGGCGCCGACGATTACCTCACCAAGCCCTTCGATCTGGGCGAGTTGGTGGCGCGGCTGCACGCCCTGCTTCGGCGTGCGAGCCATTCGGATCTACAGTCCGACACGATGACGGTCGGGCCGTTGACCATCGACACCGCCCGTCGGCTGGTGTTTGTCGACGGCGAGCGTGTCGATCTGACAAAGCGGGAGTTCGATCTGCTTGCGGTGCTGGCCGAGAACGCCGGTGTGGTGTTGTCGCGGCAGCGCCTGCTCGAACTGGTGTGGGGCTACGACTTCGACGTCGACACCAACGTTGCCGACGTGTTCATCTCCTACCTGCGGCGCAAGCTCGAACGCGACGGCGTGCCGAGGGTGATCCACACGGTTCGCGGGATCGGGTACGTGTTGCGGGACGAGCCGTAAGTGCACTTGCCCCGGTTCCTGCGGTCCGCGTCGTTGCGCACCCGGGTGGCGATCGCCTCGGCCGCAGCCGCGGCCGCGGTCGTCGCCGGATTCACGATCCTCACCTCGCTTGTGCTCGCGAATAACGATGCCGCGCAACTGGATCGGCGACTCGACTCGATCATCGACGCCAGCATGTATCCCAACCAGTTGGAGGACCCGCGCCGCGGCGTGCTCACCACCGGGCGGTCGGAGTCCAGCGGACAGGTGATGTTCCAGCGCGGCTTCCAGTTGCCTGCGCTGCCGCTGGGTACCGCAACGGTCGCGGTCAATGGTGTTGAATACCGGGTCCGCACCATCACCGTCGACCAGCAGGGCGGCGTGCTGATGTCTGTCGGTATCCGCGCTGACAGTATCTTGTTGAACCGCGCCAGGATTCCGCAGTACACGGCTGTCGGCGTGGTGACCGTATTGATCGCCGGCGGGCTTGGCTGGCTGCTGGCCGGTCCCGCGATCCGGCCCCTTCGCAGGCTGACCGAGCACACCAAACGGCTCGGCAAGGACACCGAGCGGATGCCCGAAGTGCGCGGCGTCCGCGAGGCCGAGGACCTGTCCGAGGCGATCACCGCGATGCTGAGCCGTCTCGCCGCCGCCCAGCAGGCCACCACCAACTCCTTGCAGGCCGCGCAGGACTTCGCCGCCAACGCAGCGCACGAATTGCGCACCCCGCTGACGGCGATGCGCGCCGACCTCGACACCCTGCGGATCCACGACCTGCCCGCCGAAGAGAGAGCCGAAGTGGTGCAGGACCTTTCGCGCGCACAGCGCCGCGTTGAGGCAATCATCACCGCGCTCGGCCAGCTCGCGTCGGGCCAGTTGGCGCAGGCCGAGGACCGAGAACTCATCGACGTCACCGACATGCTGGACCGCGTGGCGCGGGAGAACATGCGCACCGACGGCGTCGTCGAGGTCTTGGTCGAGGCGGCGGACGATCTAGGGGCCATCTGGGGTTGGCCGGGCGGGCTGCGGCTCGCGGTTGACAACCTGGTGCGCAACGCGGTGACGCACGCGCATGCGACGCGGATCGTGTTGGCGGCGCGCCGGCAGGAGCACACGATGACGATCGTCGTCGACGACAACGGCCGCGGCCTTCCGGAGGAAGAGCATCAAACGGTGCTTGGCCGATTCTCCCGCGGTAGTTACGCGGCACCGGGCGGCTCGGGTCTTGGCCTGGCGCTGGTGGCGCAGCAGGCGGCGTTGCACGGCGGGCGCATCGAATTGTCCAACGGTCCCTTGGGTGGCTTGCGCGCAACGTTGACCCTCTCGACTTCGCCTGAGCCGCCTGCGAATTCAGGTTAGTAGTCAGCCGCGCCGGAAGAGCGCGGCAGCGGCGCGCCAGCCGAGCAGCAGCACCGCGGTCGACACCGACGCCACCACCACAAAGCTCGTCGAAACACCGGCGGAGGTCACCTTGCGCAACACCATTCCCACCACGACCGTGCAGATCCACACGACCGTCCCGGTGGGGATGACTGTGAACGGCCTGCGCCACCCGCCTATCAGCAGCCAGCCGACGCCGGCGCCGGCGAGGAACGGCCACCCGGTCTTGGCGATCCCGGCCACCGCCAGCCCCTCGGCGTGACTTCGGCGCCCGACGGCACTGAACACGATCACGCAGGCGACGTCGGCGAACACGGCGATCAGCGCCCGCCGGCGCCCATTATCGACTGGCATAGGTCATCACATCCAAAACCAGTGGGCTCACGGCGGATTCATCGCGCTTGGTGAAGCCGGGCTGCATCGGCGCGGGCTTGCCCGCTTCGATGACGTCTTCGGCGGCCATTGAGGCGATGCGTCCGTCGAGCGTGAACGACGACAGCACGAACGGCAGCCCGTTGGACCGCAGCGGATCGGGGGTGCTCATGATGTGGAAATGTAGGTGCGGGCCGTCGGAATTACCGGAGTTTCCTAGCGACGCGATCACCTGCCCGGAATCCAGCCGGTCACCCACCTGGACTTTGATGCTGCCGGTCTTGAGGTGCGCGTAGAGCGCATAGTTGCCGTCACCGAGGACCTGAACGATGTGATTGCCTGCGTATTGGTCCAGCGGCAGACCGCTCGGGTTCGTTCCGGGAACCTGCTCGGGCAGTCCGTCGACTACCCCGACAACGCGACCGTCGGCGACGGCATGGATGTCAGCCCCGAACCCGGGATAGCTTTCCGGTTTGGCCTTGTCGCCGTTGAACATCCGGCCATCCGGAAGTAGCTGCACGTAGTCGATGGCGAACCGTTCGGCGACCCACAGCTGTCCATTGAGGGGATTCAGCGCCATCCGGTGCGGCGTCATGTCGCAACAACTGTTGGCGTCCACCCAGTTCGTGCCGACGAGCGGCGGCACGATGAGCGGCGGCTTGCGGGTCTGCACGGTGACGGGCGCTACGGTCTCGGTCATCGTGGCGGGAAACAGCGGGGGCTGCGGCTGCGCTATCGAGACCCCGACCGCGTGCACCAGCTCTGCAGGAACCGTTGCGCCGGGGTCCAGCGCGACGTCAAGCCACACCACAGCGGATTGCGCGGGCCCGAGTTTCGTGGTGGGGGTGGGGTTTCCGATGACGCGCGTCCAGTAGGCGAGCCGGTCACCGGCCAGGTTAAGCAGAGTTTGATCCGAGGCGCGCACGTCGAGCGAAGTCAGGGTCAGCTCTTGGTTGAGCACGTTGGTCAGCAGCAGTTCGTAGGCAAGGTGGGTCTTGCCGTCGGTGGCGGGCACGGGGATCGGTGGCACAATCACACTGGCCAACAGCGGAGTCACCACCGAGGGACCGGTGTCGGGGGCCGCGGAGGTGGTGGTCGAATTCTTTGGTGCCGAGGGTGTCTCGGTCGACGATGTGCACGAAACGGTCAGCGCGGCGATCCCCAAGAGCACAGCGAAATTTCGGTTGCGGCCGCGCATGATCTCGTTCCTATTGCTCGGGCCCGGGCTGGGGCTCGTGTAGCGCCTCGGGGTCGTGCTCGTGCTCGTGCTCGTGCTCGGGGTCGGGGTCGGGCTCGGGGTCGGGCCGAGCCTCGGGGTTGGGGCTGAACTGCGGTGGCTGCTCGATGTGATCGCCGACGGTGGCGTCGGGGTCGATGTCCTTCTCGGTGCGGAACATAAAGAAGAACACCACCCAGCCGATCGCGGAGATGAAGATCCAGCTGATCAATCGGTAGATGAGCATCGCGGAGATGGCCGAGGCCAGGGTCATGCCCGACGACACAAGGCCGGGCACCAGCACCGCCTCGACCACGAGGAGCCCACCCGGCATCAACGGGATCGACCCGACAGCGCGGGCCGCAGCGTAGGCCACCGTCACACCCGCCAGCGACGGATGCCCGCCGGTGGCGAAGCAGGCGAACAGCAGACATGCCACGTCGGCGATCCAGTTGAACAGCGACCAGCCGAACGCCTCGCCGAGTTCACCGCGGGACAGGTTGACCGATTCCAGTTGGGACAGCGTCTCGCGCCACTTGTTCAGGCCAGTGTCACCGGGCTTTCCGCGGATCGAGTTGAACCATGACAGCACCCGAACCCCGATGCCGTCGATGAGTTCGGGGCGAGTCGCTACCGCCTGCGCCAGCAGGACCAGCGCGATGAACCCGCCGAGCGAAAAGATAAGTGACAGTGGGTTTTTGCTCGCGCCCAGCAGGAACGCGCCGCCGAGACCGAGCAATGCCAGGCCGACCACCTGCAGCGCGCCCGACATCACCAGCTGCCAGGACGCCACCACCGGTGTCGCACCCCAGATCCGCTGTTGGCGGTACATAAACGTGGCCGACAGCACCGGGCCACCCGGCATCGTCGTCGACAGCGCGTTGCCTGCGTAAAACGCCGCCTCCGAACGCCACTGCCTGACCTTGACGCCCGCAGACCTGAGCAGCGTGCGCTGAATCTGCGCGAAGCTGTGCATCGACGACATCGCCGCAACGATCCCCGCCAGCACCCACCACCAATTCGCCGAGTACACGCTCTTCCACGCCTTGGCCAACTGATCCCACACCAGCGCCAGCTCGACCGCCAAAACGATGGCGGCGACGCCGATGATCACCCAGCGCAGCCACCAGTATTTGCCCCTTGCAGGCCCCTCCTGGCTGCGGGCGGCGCGCGCCGGTGCGTCGTGGGACACGCCCATAAGGGTAGCGGTGCAGGTAGCCCGGATATTGTCGCTCGCGCAGGCGCGCCGGGGCGGATTCGCGAGATTCACAGCGGCGCTGCGGCCTGCCGTTACGCTACCGGCATGCCAGCGGGCCCTTCCGTAGACTCCGTCGCCGACGAGTCGGTGACTCCGTTAGTCCGCAAGACGGCCGCATGGGCGTGGCGGCTGTTGGTGATATTCGCGGCGATCGTCGCGCTGCTGTGGGTGGCCAAGAAGGTCGAGCTCATCGTTGTGCCGGTTGCCTTGGCGACGATGCTGACCGCGTTGTTGCTACCCGCCGTCGACTTCCTGGACCGGCGCTTCCTACCGCGCGGCGTTGCGGTGGCGTTGGTTTTGCTCGGCGGCATCGCAATCGTCGGCGGGATTCTGTCGTTCGTGATCACCCAATTCATCGAGGGTGTACCGGCGTTGGCAAAGCAGGTGACCGCGAGCATCGAGGGCGTGAGCGACTGGCTGCAGCATGGGCCGTTGGAGATCAGCCCCGGTCAGATCGACCAGGCCAGGAAATCGGCCATTGATGCGCTGCAGAACAACCAGGAGAAGCTGACCACCGGGGTGTTGTCGACGGCGAGCACGCTGACCGAGATCATCACCGGGGCGCTCCTCGTGCTGTTCACTCTGATTTTCGTGCTGCACGGCGGGCGCAGAATCTTCGCTTTCGTCACCAAGATCGTCCCGGTGGGCGTCCGGGAGCGGGCCCGCGACGCGGGCCGGGCCGGTTTTCGCTCGCTGATCGGCTATGTGCGCGCGACGTTTCTCGTCGCGCTCGTCGATGCGCTCGGGATCGGCACCGGTCTGGCGATCATGGGTATCCCGCTGGCGCTGCCGCTGGCGTCGTTGGTGTTCCTCGGCGCGTTCATCCCGCTGGTCGGCGCGGTGATCGCCGGGTTTCTCGCGGTGGTCGTCGCGCTGATCGCGAAGGGCTGGATTTTCGCGCTGATCACCCTCGGTCTGATCATCGCCGTGCAACAACTGGAGGGCCACGTTCTTCAGCCGTTGGTGATGGGCCGCGCGGTGTCGATCCACCCCCTCGCTGTCGTGCTGGCCATCGCTGCCGGCGGCGTGCTGGCTGGCATCGTTGGCGCGCTGCTTGCGGTGCCGACCGTCGCATTCCTCAACAGTGCGGTGCGCGTGCTGCTTGCCAGCGACCCAGCGGCCGAAGAAGCCGCACTGGAGTCCGAAGGCGGCCCGGTCGTCACGGCCGAGGCTGACGCCGTCGAGACAGCGAAGGACTAACTCTCGGCGTCCGTAACGCCATGGCGCATTTTCAGCCGATTTCTCGCCACAGCGTTACAGGCGGCGAATTGTCGGTGGGCGTCGGCACACTTCCGCCATGGATGGGCCGTTCATTGGTAGTGAAGCAGTCGCGGCGGGAGTAATGACGCGTCATGCGCTCAGGCGCGGTTACATCGCATTGCATCAAGACGTCTACATCGCGAAGGACACCGAGATCTCCCCCATCGTGCGGGCAAAGGCCTGCTGGCTGAGATCTAAGCGGCGCGGCATCCTCGCCGGCTTCTCGGCGTCGGCGCTTCATGGCGCCCGTTGGATCGATCCCGCACGCCCAGCCGCCGTTATCGATACCAACCGTCGGAGGACCCGACGGGTGAACGTGTGGGCAGACCGGATCGAGGACGACGAAATCTGCGTGATCGACGGCATGAGGGTCACGAATCCTGCGCGCACAGCCCTCGACATCGCATGCCGATATTCCGAGGGCACGGCGGTCGCCGCGATCGACGCATTGGCCCGTGCAACCCGCCTCAAGAGGGCCGACGTTGAGCCGCTCCTAGATCGATACCGGGGCCGCCATGGAATTCGTAACGCCCGTGTCGCATTGGATCTTGTCGATCCTGGTGCGGAGTCGCCGCGCGAGACATGGTTGCGGTTGCTTCTCATTCGCGCCGGGTTCCCGCGGCCGCGCACACAGATTCCCGTCTACAACGAATTCGCAGTGCTGATCGCTGTGCTCGACATGGGCTGGGAGGACATCATGGTGGCTTTGGATTACGAAGGCGACCATCACCGGGCCCCTCGGCAATTCAGCAAGGACATCCGCCGGTACGAGGAAGTGACGGAAGTCGGCTGGATCGACATTCGCGTCACGTCCCGCGACACTGAAGCAGACATTATCCGCCGAGTCGCGGCCGCCCGCGCTCGTCGCATGTCCCGCGCTCGTCGCATGTAACGCCATGGTGCGAAATCAGCCAGAATCACGCCACAGCGTTACAAGCGCTGGCGTGCTTAGAGTCGGCCCTCGCGTCGCAGCAGATCCTGTGCGCTCAACCCACCCCCGCGGCGCTTGGGCTCGCCGTCTTCGTGGGTGTTGAGCTTCTCGGTGGCCTCCGGATCCTGTTTCCGCGGCGTGGGGATGGCCGTCGTAGCGTCGGCGTTGTGCTGCCGCGGACGCTGCGCGGGAATCGCGGTCGTCGGCTCATCGCCCGGTTGCGGGCGAGGCTGTCGCGGACGTTGCTCGGGCATCGCGCGGGTGGCGTCCGCGGACGGTCGCGCAGGAGGCGGTGGCGGTTGTCCGCCCGCGGCTGCCGTCCCGCGCAATTCGCCCAGCCACGACTCGATTTCGCGCTCCTCCCGCGGTGCCGCGGCGGGCGGTGGGGGCGAGGGCCGCTGGTTCCGATGGTTGTCACCCGCGGGCGGGTGGTTGACCCGGGCCGTCGCATTGCTCACCACGTTGCGGACAGCGTTCTTGGCCATCGACAGCCGCGTGGTCTGCGGCTCGTCGGACTGAGTGGGTGCGGTGGGGATCCGTGTCGTGCCCGCCCCCGACGGGGCGTTCGCCCGCCGCGGGGTCGCGATCCGCGTCGTCGCACCCGGCCGCGACGAACCCTCGGCGGCTGGGTGGGTCGGGTCGTGAGGTGGCCTCGGCCGCGGAGCCGGTCCGCCCGCACCGACCAGCGCCTCCTGATTATCACCTGGCTCGCGCACCATGGGACGCTTGCGCTCGTCGGGCAGCTCCGTCTCGCCGAGGCCCAGGCGTTCCTGAACCCGCTTCATCCACGCCGGCGCCCACCAGCAGTCGTCGCCGAGCAGCTTCATGATGGCAGGCACGAGGAACATTCGGATGACCGTTGCGTCCAGCATCAGTGCCGCGATCAGGCCGAACGCCAGGTATTTCATCATCACCAGGTCGGAGAAGGCGAACGCTCCTGCCACCACAATGAGAACCAACGCGGCCGCTGTGATGATCCGCCCTGTGGTGGCGGTGCCGATGCGAATGGCCTCTGCGGTGGACATACCGCGCTCACGGGCCTCCACCATTCGGGACACGAGGAACACTTCGTAGTCTGTCGACAGGCCGTAGATCACCGCGATGATCAATCCGATCACCGGTGCGGTCAACGGTGTCGCCGTGAAATTCAGCCACTTCGAAAAGTGGCCGTCGACGAATATCCAGGTCAGGATGCCCATTGTCGACCCGAGCGTCAGCGCGCTCATCACTGCCGCCTTGATCGGCAGCACCAGCGATCCGAACGCCAGGAACATCAACAGCGTCGTGGTGCTGATCAGGATCAGCAGCATCAGCGGCCCCTTTTCGAGCAAGCTGTGGATGCTGTCTTGCTCCAGCGCCGGGGTTCCGCCAACCCAGATGGTCACCCCCTTGGGCGCTTGGATTGCGCGCAGGTCGGCGATCTTTTTCGGGGCGTCGTTGCGGACCTGCAGTCCGTTCTGGATAACGGTGACGTTCGGGTCTTTTGTGCCCTCGTCCGTGGCGGCGCGGGGAGTCCAGGTCCCAGTGAAACCGGATATAGCTCCGGCTTTCTGGGTGATCTGTTCGATCTGCGCGTGAGTGGCATTCTGGATCACCAGCGTCATTTGCTCAGTACGGAAGCCGGGGAACGTCTTGTCGAAGTCCTCCTGCGCTTCGCGCACGGAATTCGTTGGTGGCAGGTATTTTTCGCTGAAACCGCCTAGCGACAACTTGCCCAGCGGAATGATCAACAAAATCATGATGATGACGATCGGCGCGGCGAACACGATCGGTCGCTTCATCACGACGTTGACGAGCTTGCCCCAGAAGCCGCGCTCGACCTGCTCGCGGGTCTGAGTTTTCTGGAGCTTGTTCGCCAGCCAGGTCAGGTAGACCCGCATCGGCTTCCAATTGCGGAGGAACGGCACCCGCAGCAGCGTTCGCACGCCAAGCGCATCGACGTTGGGTCCCAGGATGCTCAGCACCGCCGGCAGCACGGTGATCGACAGGATCGCGGCGAGCATTACCGATGCGATACCCGCGTAGGTCAGCGATTTTAGGAAGCCCTGCGGGAAGAGCAGTAGGCCTGCCAGCGAGGCGACGATCAAGACCGCGGAGAACGTCACAGTTCGCCCTGCCGTCATCACGGTGCGCCGGATCGCGGTCTCGGTGTCGTAGCCCTCTGCGAGTTCCTCACGGAAGCGGCTCACCACGAACAGGCCGTAGTCGATCGCGATACCAAGGCCGATCAGGGTGACCACCGGCTGGGCGAAGAAATGCACAGGGGCAAACAGCGAGATGAGCCGCATGATGCCCAGCGAACCGGCGATGGACAGACCACCGACCATGGCCGGCAAACATGCCGCGACGACGCCGCCGAAGACGAAGAAGAGCACCACCGCGACGAGCGGCAGTGCCAGCACTTCGGCGCGTTGCTGGTCCTTGCCGATGGTGCCGGTCAGCTCACTGGCCACGGGCTGCAGTCCGGCTAGCTCCACTTTGCCGTCGTCCATCTTCTGCAGATCTGGCTCAACGATTTTGAAATTGCTCAGAATTGCGTCGTCGTTATCGCCCTTTAGTGGCATCGTGACGAATGTTCTGGTCTTGTCGTCGGTGGCTAGTTTTCGGACGGCTTCAGCGTTCGGAGCCTTCAGATATCCCGCCCACGGCAGCATCTGGTCGGGATGGTCGGCGACATTCTTGTCCAGTTCGCCGACAATCTTCTTCGACCATTCCGGGTCGTCGACGGTCTTGCCTTCTGGAGCGGTGAACACGGCGACGATATGGCTGGACCTGTCGCGACCGTAGACGGCGTCGGCCAGCACCGAAGCCTTGACGGACTCGCTGTTGTCGTCATAGAACCCACTCTGCGTGACGTGTTTGCCCAGGCTTACCCCGAAGACACCGGCGCCCAGGCACAGTGCGACCATGACACCGATCACTATGTATCGGTACCGGTACACCGTTCGACCCCACCAGGCGAACACCTAAGCTCCTTACACTCACGAAATATCTAGGCGACCCCGCGCATTTCAGCTATTGAACGCGCGAGGTCAGTAGCGAGGTCAGCGGCCGGAATGGCTGCAACCAAGCCCCCTGCTCGGGCAGCGAATCAAGGCCGATTCGCGGCAGCGGCTCCCGGAAGACACCGGGAATGTCTTCCAGGTCGACGAACTCCAAGGTATCCGACGCTAACGCCCAACTGGCATGTTCGCGAAATCCAAGCACCTGGACTGGAGTGCCCTCCCTGGCAATCTCCTCCAGCGGCAGCTTGAACGCTTGCCCGTCGGCGGAGGCCACCAGCACACTGGCCAGTCCCTCGCTGCGCCGAAGCGCGATGTGATTGAGCATGTCGCTGTCGACGTCGCTGTCTTCATCGATCTTCGGTTTGGCGAAGACCGCGAAGCCCACGTTACGCAATGCCTCCACCCATGGTCGAACGACGTCGGCGCTACCTGGGGCGATGTTGGTGAACACGGTCGCCTCGGGCTCCAGCGAGACGTCGGGGCGCTCGGCACCAAGCTCGGCCGTGCGGGACAGCAGCCACCGGCCCAGCGCGTCGAATCGGGGCCGGTGCGCCGCGGTGGGCCTGCCCCCGAGGATCGAGCCAAGGCCCATGTCCAGGTTGGGCGCGTCCCAGACCAGCAGCACCCTGGCCGTTGCCTCGGCCGGCGCCACCGTCGGCGGGGGTACATCTTCTTCTATATGCCGGATGTCTTCAGTGAGGCTCATGGTCGTTTCTCCCAGAGCAATTCGGCGACGGCGCTGCCCGCGTGCTTGGCTTTGCCTTCGTACTTCGTGACGGGCCGGGATACCGAGATCGGCAGAGTGCCCGATCCGGTGACGCGGCGCAGCCGCGGTTCGGCGTCGCCCACCTCGGCGATCTGTTCGGCGTAACCGTCGTGGTCGGTCGCGGCGTGCAGCACACCGCCCTGGTGCAGCCGGTCGGCGATCAGCGCGACGGTCGCGGGCTGCAGCAATCGGCGCTTATGGTGGCGGGCCTTCGGCCACGGGTCAGGGAAGAACACCCGGACCCCAGTCAGCGAGTCCGGTCCCAACATGTGCTCGAGCACATCCACGCCGTCACCGCGGACCAGCCGGACGTTGGTGACGCCTTCGCGGTCGATGGCGCTCAGCAGCTGGGCCAGCCCGCGCCGGTACACCTCGACTGCGACCACATCCAGGTGCGGCTCGGCCTGTGCCATCGCAAGTGTCGACGTGCCGCCCCCGCAGCCGATCTCCAGCACCAACGGCGCCGACCGGCCGAACCAGGATTCGGTGTCCAGCCGCGGCGCGGGCCCGTCGGAGTCACGCGCGTGCATGCCCATCTCCGGCCACAGCCGCTCCCACGTGGCCTGTTGTCCCCGGGAGAGCGTCGAGCGCCGGGTACGGAAGCCGGTGACCCGGGGATGCAAATGCGGCTCGGCGACATCGGGCCTGGGAGCCGGGTGGCCGGCGACATCCGGACTCGGCGATTGCATCCGTCCATGGTCGCTCATCAAGGCTTGAGTACCCGCATCGTGGTACAGATTGATACCCAACAGTTGCCTTCGGCTGGTACTGGGGTCAAGCGCTCGCCATGTGCCCGTCGAGGTGCCAACATTTGCGGTGGGGACCGGGTTTCACCCGGGTGGGTTAACGGAAGGCCACCAGATTTTCGCCGATGCGCTGACACGATTTGCTGAGCAGAACCGCAACCCGCGGTTGACGCCGAGCATCGAGCATTCTGCCGTTCCGCTGCGTGTTGCGGTATTGGGTCGTAACGGGGTGTGCGGCACGGTCGCCGCCGCTGCGACGGAACATCTGCCCGGGCGGGCTCGATGACCGATCCGGTAGCCGCGGCGGACGCTGTGGTCGCGGCCGTCGATCCCGGGCTGAGCTCACCGGGAGTGGAGAGCCGCGATGTGGTGCTCGTGACGGGCCCATGGCTGGCGGGCACCACCAGCGTAATCGATGCGCTGCGGGAGCGGCTGCCCGAGCACACCTTTGCGGAGCCCGACGAACTTGGCCCCGCCGACGCTCCCGCCGCCGTGGTATTCGTAGCGTCCGCGATCGCCCCGCTTACCGAATCCGATTGTGCGCTGGTCGATCTCGCGGCCAACTACACCGACCTGATCATCGGCGTTGTGGCTAAGATCGACGCGCACGACAAGTGGCGCGAGGTGCTTGCAGCCGACCGGGCTCAGCTCGCAGCACGTGCGCCCCGCTACCAGCACGTGCAATGGGTAGGTGCGGCGGCCGCGCCGGATCTGGGCGAGCGGAGGCTCGACGAACTGGTCGGCCTGTTACGGCAGCGGCTGGCCGACCCCGATGTGCAGCGCCGAAACCGGTTGCGCGCATGGGAAGTCCGGCTGCACACCGTGATCGACCGCCATCACACGGACGCCACCGGAGCGAACCGTCAGGCGCGGGTGACCGCGCTGCACAAGAACCGCGACGACGTCCTGCGTGGCCAGCGGCTATCGAATTCCGAACGCACGGTCGCGCTGCGTAGCCAGATCCAGCAGGCGCGGGTGCAGCTGACCTATTTCGCCGGCAACCGCTGCACGTCGGTGCGTGCCGAACTGCAGGAGGACGCCTCGGACATGAGCCGCCGCAGGCTCGGCCAATTCGAGCCGTATGTGAGGACACGCGCGGGAGAAGTCGTCGACGAGGTGGACGAGGGCATCACCAAACACCTCGGCGACGTCGCGACCGAACTCGGCTTGTCGGCGCCCGCTCCGCCACCGCCGCCAGCCCGGCCCGAGGTGATGCTGCCGCCACTGAAGTCGCGGCGCCTGGAGACGCCGCTGATGATGATCCTCGGCGCCGGCTTCGGCGTCGGGGTGGCGCTTGCGGTGACCCGGCTGTTCGCGGGCCTTCCGCCGAGCCTGACCGTCGCGGGACTGACGGCAGGCGGTCTGGTGGGTCTGCTGCTCGCGGTGTGGGTGGTGGGCATCCGTTGGCTGCTGCGCGACCGCGCGGTGCTGGACCGCTGGGTCACCGACGTCACCGCCACGCTGCGGTCCGCGGTCGAGGAGCGGGTGGCCACCCGGGTGTCGGCCGCCGAGACGGCGCTCACCTCCGACCTGGCCGCACGCGACGAGGTTGAGAGCGCTACGGCCGAGGACCGGGTCGCCGAGATCGACGCCGAACTTCGCGAACATACGGTCGCCACCGCCAAGGCTTCGGTGGTTCGGGACCGCCGACTGCCGCCGCTGCAGACGGCGCTCGACGCGGTGCGCGCCGAGCTGTACGGACCGGCTGGTACCGAAGCGAGGAACGGATCGGATGCGACCGGCGCTCACGAGCAGCTCGGTTCCCCGTCAGACAGCCGCGCAGATTAGCTGTTGGTAGATGTCGGCGCGACCCTCGGTCTGGTCCAAAATCGGAAGGCGGGACTCAATAGCCGATCGGCTATCTCCGACAAATGCCGGTTCCGTGGACCGGCAGCAGCGCGATATAGCGAGAACTGAATCGGTAAAACCGCCGAGAATGTCTTACTGAATCGTTCCTGTGAGTGATCGGACATGCTCCCGATTTACCGTGGGTATCTCACCCGCGTTAACCTCTGTACA